>CAZONX010000124.1:0-6033 GCA_964581295.1 uncultured Acidimicrobiaceae bacterium | reverse complement strand
TGCAGACCTCGGTCGTGGCCATCATGGCGACGGGCATGGTGCTGATCATCGTCACTCGAAACATCGACCTGTCAGTCGGCTCGGGGCTCGCCGCAATCGGGATGGCCATGGCCCTGCTCCAGACGGAGATTCTCCCCGACATATTCGGAATTGGACATCCCGCCGTCTGGATCATCTCCCTTGCCGCCGGGATCGCTATGGGCGCGGCCATCGGCGGCCTCCAGGGGGCGATCATTGCCTACGTCGGCGTGCCCTCGTTCATCGTCACGCTCGGCGGTCTGCTCGTGTGGCGCGGTGTCGCGTGGTGGATGGCCAGCGGCCGAACCATTGCCCCCATGGACGCGACATTTCAGATCTTCGGCGGTGGCGCCCGCGGGACCATCGGCGGCACGTGGACCTGGATCATCGGCATCGCTGCCTGCATCGGGATCATCGCTCTCATGGTTTCGCGACGGCGCCAACGCATCAAGTTTGGGTTCACGCCCCGTCCCATGTGGGCAGAGATCGCCGTCGGTACCGTGGCCTGTGCCGTCGTAATCGGTGCTGTTGCGGTCATCAACAGCTATCCGATGCCGGAACTCCTCGCCAGGAAGTATGCCGAGGAGAACGGCATCGCCTGGCCAGACGGCGGCCTCACAATCGCACAGGGCCTCGCGGCACCCGTCCTGGTCGCCATCGTGGTGGCGCTCGTGATGCAATTCGTGGCGACCCGAACCCGCTACGGCCGCTACGTCTACGCCATCGGTGGCAACCCGGAAGCCGCCGAACTCGCCGGTGTGAAGACCCGCTGGACGATCGTGAAGACCTTCATGCTCATGGGCGTACTCGTCGCGATCGCGGCCGCCGTTCTCATCGCCAGGCTCAACGCGGCGACCAGCGGCATGGGTCAGCTCTCAGAGCTCTACGTCATCGCCGCGGCCGTCATCGGAGGCACGTCGCTCTCCGGAGGCGTCGGAACGATTCCCGGCGCCGTCCTCGGTGCGCTGGTGATGCAATCACTCATCTCCGGAATGGTCCTCATGGGCGTCGACGCACCACTCCAGGACATCGTCGTCGGCATCGTGCTCATCGCGGCGGTCGCCCTCGACAGCTTCTACCAGCGGAAGGCGGTGTAGGGACATGACGACAACGCCAGAGACGAGCCAGCAGACGCCGCTGGTCGAGATGAACGATATCCGCGTCGCCTTCGGTGGCGTCCACGCCGTCGACGGCGTCTCGGTCAACGTCTATCCGGGCGAAGTCGTCGCGCTCGTTGGCGGGAACGGCGCCGGCAAGACGACGCTCATCAAAACCCTTTCCGGCGCCCACAAGGCGGACTCCGGTCAGATCAGAATCGATGGCCAGGACGTCACTATCGACAACCCGCGCGATGCGAAGGCGCTGGGAATCGAGACGATCTACCAGACGCTCGCCCTCGCGGAGAACATCGATGCCCCCGGGAACATGTTTCTCGGTCGCGAGCTCAAGACCAGGTGGGGCACGCTCGACGACTCCAAGATGGAGTCCGAGACCCGCAAGGTCATGGCACGGTTGAACCCCAAGTTCACCAACCTCAAAGTGCCGGTGGCGTCGCTCTCGGGTGGTCAACGCCAGTCGGTCGCCATCGCCAAGGCGGTCTACTACAACGCCCGCATCATCATCATGGACGAGCCGACCGCCGCATTGGGCCCTGCCGAGACCACGCAGGTCGGTGAGCTGATCAAGCAGCTGAAGTCCGAAGGCATCGGCATCTTCCTCATCAGCCACGACATCCACGACGTCTTCGACCTGGCCGACCGCATCAGCGTGGTGCTCCAAGGCGAGCTCGTCGGCACCGTCAACAAGGATGATGTGACGATGGACGACGTGCTTGGGATGATCATCATCGGCAAGCTCCCCGACGAGGTCACACAGACCGAACGAGAACAGCTCCACGGCTGACCGTCCGAATTCGGCTCCCGGCTCCCCCACCGACGGCTCGCCGGCGCTGTCGATCGTTGCCCTGCGCCGCTAGTCGTCTTCCTGGATGCTGCGCATCGACCAGATGAGCGTACGCATCGACGTCGGCTGCTTGAGCACGGTCACGACGGCTTCTGCCACGTTCTCTGCGCTCATCATGTCGGCAAGGCCGGGCATATCCGGCGTGCGACCGGCCCCCATGGCGAACTCGGTCGCGGTGCCGCCCGGGCATATCGCGCTCACGCGGACACCGGATTCACGCAGCTCGCGATCAAGCCCGCCTGCGAGCCCAACCTGAGCGAACTTCGTCGCCGCGTAGACCGCCTCGTCTCCGGCTCCGCGGATGCCGGCCACCGAGGCGACGATCACAATGTCACCGGCGCCCTGCTCGACCAAGCCGGGGACGGCCGCACGGATCGGCCACACGGTGCCCGCAACATTGATGTCCATCATGGTCTTGAGCTTCTCGTCGGTGAGATCCATGATTCCGCCGTATGCGCCGATGCCGGCATTGGCAACCAGCGCATCGAGGCGGCCGAAGCGGGAGTATGCCTCGTCGACGAGGCGCTTGGCATCTGCGGGTTCGCGGACGTCCATCTCGACCACCGCCACGTTGGGACCCAGCTCGGCGGCCAGATCGTCGAGGCGGCCGACGCGGCGTGCACCGAGCACCACCGAAGCGCCCTCGGCGACAACGGCACGGGCTGTCGCTGCCCCGATTCCTGCGCTTGCGCCCGTGATGGCGACAGTCAGGCCGGTGATGTCTCGCACAATGGGGCTCCTTCTGCGGCAAATGACCGCGCGCGGTGAGTGTGTTTAAGCCTACCGGCGCCGTCGCCGGCCGGGTTCATGCCGGTGACGGAGTCGAAAGGATCTCTTCGATCACGTGCATATTCGCGATCGCATCCGACGGCGGCACGACAACCGGCGTGTCGTCGAGCACGGCTTGGGCGAACAGCTCCGCCTGGATCGTGTACTGGTTTGCCGCAGGGAAGGCGAGCGCCTCCGTTGCTGGAGCGACGGGCGGCTCCCCACCGGAGACCACAAAGATGGTGGTCTCGCGATCGGGCGGGATGTTGAATGGGATCTCGATGTCGATCCGCCCCGAGCTTCCGACGATGTGTACCCGCTGGTAGTCCTCGGCTCGCGTCGAGCATGTGAACGTCGACTGGCCGCCGCCGGGGAACTCGAGGATCGCGGACGTCACGATGTCGATCCCCATGTCGGGATCCCTTCGAACGGACGCCTCGATCCGAACCGGCTCAGCGTCGAACAGCATGCGCGACATGTTGATGTTGTAGCACCCGATATCCA
The DNA here is from genome assembly GCA_964581295.1 of uncultured Acidimicrobiaceae bacterium. Taxonomy (GTDB): domain Bacteria; phylum Actinomycetota; class Acidimicrobiia; order Spongiisociales; family UBA5794; genus JAHEEL01. Next base: position 2,781 of record CAZONX010000124.1, on the reverse strand, counting down.
TGAGGGCCCCGCCGCCACTCTCAACGCGGTTGCGTATGTTGGCGGGGTCGTCGTTGAAGTAGCTGAACCAACTCTGCAGACCCTGCAATTCCCCGATCACGCCGCGCCGGACGAGGCGCGTAGCCTCGACCCACGTGGGGTGGTGCCGGTACATGAACGCCTCGGCCAGCTTCACACCGGCTTCCTCGCAGGCCTGCACCATCTCGGCGGCCTGTGCGGCGGTCATCGCCAGCGGCTTCTCACAGAGAATGTGCTTGCCGGCAGCGGCAGCCTTCATCGTCCACTCGGCGTGAAGATCGTTGGGCAGCGGAATGTAGACCGCATCGACGGCGTCGTCGGCGAGCAATGCCTCGTATGACCCGTGCGCTCTCGGGATACCAAGGCGGGCCGCAGCCGTTTCGGATCGGTCCTGATCCCGCGACGCGATGGCAACGACCTCACAGTTCTCCGCCTGCTGGATTGCCGGCGTGACATTCTCCATCCCGATATTCGCCGTGCTCAGGATGCCCCATCGAACCTTTGCCATGTATCGCTCCTTGGTGAGACGCCCACCATACGCCCCGACGCTGCCCCACGCTCCGCGCCCACCGCTCCCATTGCCTGATCGCCCACCGCTCACGGATTGCCGAGTTCGATGGCAATATCTCCTTCCTCCGACGTCAGGTGCACCCGGGCCTGTTGATCATCCAGGACGGCAACGATCTCCGGGGCGGGATGGCCGTAGGTGTTCGGCCCGACGCTGATCACCGCTATCGAGCCCACGGTTGACGCCAACCATCCAGGGTCCGTCGAAGCGGAGCCATGGTGTGGAACCAGCAGCACATCAGGCTCGAGCGGCGGGAGCTCTCGCTGAGCGACCTCGCCGGCGTCTCCCGCCAGGAGCAAGCTGCGTCCGGCCTCGACCCACAGCACAATCGAGCCATCGTTTCGTGCGGCGTAGCGACGCTGCGGACCGAGTGCCTCGATGGTGATCGCACCTAGGTCGTAGGTGATGCCCGGCCCGACTCGATCGATCGGAACACCGGCGGCCGCGGCCTCTGCGACGACCCGCTCGAGTTCCGGACCGGGGTCGGGGTGATCGGGAATCCACAGACGACCCACCGAGCGATCCTCGACCGTGCCAACGAAACCGCCGACATGGTCGATATCGCCGTGCGTAGCGACCAGCAGATCGATTCGCCCAACATTGTTGCGTCGCAGCGCCTCGAGCAGCACCAGCGGGTCTGCGCCACCGTCAACAAGCGCAACCCTGCCGCTGGGATCGCTCAGCAGCGTCGCATCACCTTGGCCGATGTCGAGGAACACCGCGGTCGGCGTCTTCGGAGGACCAACGGGAACGAGCACGCTGAACGCCAGCGCCGAGGCGGCGCCGAGGACCGCGACGGGCCGGGTCTTGCGGACTCGAACCAGCGCTGCGAACCCGATCATCACCGACACGCCCGAGATGCCGAGCTGTGGCCAGCGGGCCGCGACTGCGGCAATGCTGAGCACCCCCGAAGCGAACGCCGACGACACCGCAACCGCGGGCGCCCATCCAACGACCACGGCGACCGCCCCGCTCACCGTCGAGGCGGTAACCAATGGCGCCGACAGCAAGTTTGCGAGTGGTGACATCAGCGGCACGGTGCCGAAGTGAATCAGCAGCACGGGAATCACCGCCACCTGCGCGGCGACGGCCGCGCCGAGCGTGGCCCAGAACATTGAAGGCGATCGGCCAGCGAACATCCCGGCGCCGGCCATGATGCCAATGGTTGCCGCAACCGAGAGCTGGAAGCCGACATCGATCGCGAGTTGACCGCTCACCAGCAGGAGCACCGCCACTGCGACACCCACCGCGACCCAGGTGTCGATTACAACGCCGGTTGCCGCGCCCCCGAGCACCGTCGCCGCCATGAATGCTGCACGCAGCACGGACGCCTCCCAACGGGTGATGACCACGAAGATCGCCAAACCGAGAGTTCCGAGCACGAACCGGCGCTTCGCTCCGATGCCGGCGAATGCCGTCAGCACCCACCAGGCGGCCAGAAAGAGCGCCACATTGCTCCCCGACACGGCGACGAAGTGGGTGAGTCCCGAGCGCCTGAGTTGATCGAGGTCGCGAGGGCTGAGGCCGGTGGTATCCCCGATGAGGAAGCCGGCCACCAGGGCTTGGGCACGGACGCTCAGATCGAGCACGGCCCGGACCCGATCTCGCGCAGCGTTGCCGACCACGAACAGGGGTCCGCCGGCATCTCCCACCACGGTGACACGGCTGATCGTCACCCGGCCGGCAATCGGGTCGCCGCGAACCCGACCAGGCGTTGAGCGCATCGTTCCGACCACACGTATGCGCTGCCCTGCGACCAGTGGCATAGCCGGGTCGGGTCCAACACCGATCGCCGGCCCGATCCACTCCATCCAGCCGAGCTCGGTGGCCAGGGCTTCCGGATGCACCACAGCAGGGCGCATCGGGCCGTCGTCTTCGGCCACACGCCCTTCGAACTCGATCGCCCCGGTCGGGACGCCGGCGGTCAATGTGGCGGTCACTCGCTCTTGCGTGAACGCGCCCGACAGCGACCCGGCACCCAGCAGCGCAATGAGCACAGCGGCAGGCACTGATCGCAGAGCCACGCCCATCGCCACAATCGAGAACGCAACGAACGCGCCGAACCCAACGAGAACGCCACACCCCACGCCGATCCACACGGCCGCGGCGCCGGCCAGAGCCCATCGACCAGCGCGAGACGGCAGACGCATTCAGGGAGCGGCGATGGCTTCACGCATCGCGGCAAGCTTCGCCTC
>CAZONX010000123.1:0-6038 GCA_964581295.1 uncultured Acidimicrobiaceae bacterium | reverse complement strand
CATGACCGACGACTCTCGATCCCATGTTGCGCGACAGCGAAGCCGGTTGACGGCGTCGGTCACCGACCTCGACGTCGTACGTCAGCGCGCATTGCTCGTCGGCATAGTGTTCGACTCAAGCAAGGTGGCGGAAGGCGATCGCAGCCTCGCGGAGTTGGAGCTGCTCACCGACACGGCAGGTTCGGATCCCGTCGAGGCGGTTCTCGTGCGCCGCGATCGACCCGACCCGGCGACGTTCATCGGAAAGGGCAAGCTCTCCGAACTCGTCGCAGAATCGCACATGCTCGACATCGATGTCGTCGTGTTCGACAATGACCTCTCACCCGCACAGCAACGCAACCTGCACCAGGCGTTCCAATGCGACGTCGTGGACCGAGTCGCCCTCATCCTCGACATCTTTGCCCAACACGCGCACACCCACGAGGGTCGGCTCCAGGTCGAACTCGCCCAGCACCGCTACCGCCTCCCTCGCTTGCGCGGCAAGGGTGTTGAGCTGTCGCGCCTCGGAGCAGGGATCGGGACACGCGGACCTGGCGAGACGAAACTCGAAACCGATCGCCGACGCATTCTCGAGAGGGTCTCGAAGATCGAGCGTGAGTTGAAGGAGGCTGCCCGGTCTCGAGATACCCGCGCGAAGTCACGCAAACGGTCGGGTCTACCGGTGGCGGCGATCGTCGGCTACACAAACGCCGGCAAGTCGACGTTGTTCAATCGCCTGACCGACGCCGACGTATTGGTGGAGGACCGCCTGTTCGCAACGTTGGGCTCCACCGTGCGCCGCTTGGACCTCCCAGACGGACATCGGGCGCTGATGTCGGACACTGTCGGCTTCGTACGCCGACTCCCCCACGAGCTGGTCGAGGCGTTCCGGTCGACCCTCGACGAAGCGGCGGACGCCGACCTCCTGGTGCATATTGTCGATGCTTCCGACCCCGACCCGGACGGGCAGATCGCAGCGGTACGCGAAGTGGTCGAAGAGATCGGAGCTTCCGATATCCCGGAGATTCTGGTGTTCAACAAGATCGACGTCGGCGAGCCGGCCGTCGTCGCGCGCCTCCTGACGGTGTTCGACGGCTCGGTTGCCACATCGGCGCTCACCGGCGAGCACATCGACGATGTCGCCGCCGCCATTGTCGAAGGCCTCGACGCCGTGACGGTCACCATCGATCTCCTCATCCCCTACGACCGCGGCGACCTCGTGGCCGCACTCCACGAGACCAGTCAGGTGCTCGACGAGCAACACGTGGAAACAGGAACCGAGATCACCGCCCGCCTCCCCTCAGCAAGCGCCGAAGCACTCGCCCGATACGTGCGCGGCCCTGCGGACTAGCCGCAGGTCTCCGACCGGTAGCAAGCCACAAGTAGCAGGTTGCAAGACCGGACCTCTTGCCTCGGCGTCGGGACGCGTTCGGCGATGATTTCGGCTTCTGTCTTTCCACCTGCCACTTGCCACTTGTTACTACATGACATTCGCCGCGTACTCCGCGAGTGGACTCCGCACAGTGCGATCGAGCGTCACATGCCCGAAGAGCGGGTTTCCCTTGAATTTCTCGATCATGGCGGCGAGGCCGCCGAACGGCGACACGTAGGGGTTGTCGACCTGCGTGAGGTCGCCGCAGAACACGACCTTCGAGTCGGCCCCCATCCGAGTCAGGATGACCTTCAACGTCGGTAGCTCCAGGTTCTGCGCTTCGTCGACGATCACGAGCTCGCCCGTGATTGAGCGGCCGCGGAGGTAGGTCACGGCAGCCATTTCGAGGACGTCACGTTCGAAGAGTTCTTCGACGGCGTCTCGCGGTGACCCCTCCGCAGTCGCGAAGAGCGCATGCAGGTTGTCGTGGACCGCGGCCATCCACGGCTCCAGCTTGTCGGTGAGGTCCCCGGGGAGAAACCCGACTTCCTGCCGGCCAACGGCAACAAGCGGCCGGTAGACCGAGACCCGTCGATATCGGCCCAACTCCAGGACCTGCTCGAGCGCTGCGGCGAGCGCCAAGAACGTCTTGCCGGTACCGGCCATGCCCATCACGGAGACCGCAGCCACATCCGGGTCCATCAGCAGATCGAGAGCGAACGCCTGGCGCATGTTCTTGGATTCGACCCCGAATACGGGGCGGCTTCCCGGGACTCTGGTGATCGTGGCCCACTCGCCGTCGTCGACGACGCGGCCAAGGCCGGATTGCGACCCAGGGCCGTGCAGCACCACGAACTGATTCACCACGAGGTCGGGGGCGGCGACAGTGATCTTTCCGCTCGCGAACAGTTCATCGATCGTGGTGCCGGGAACGTCGATCTCGGCTACTCCCCGGTACGACTCGTCCACTTGAACCGTGTCGCCGCGGTAGTCCTCGACGGCAACGCCCAGCTGGGCTCCCTTGATGCGCAATGCGGCGTCTTTGGTTACGAGAACTGCTCTTGCACCGTCGTCCACGAGGTTCAGGCACGTGGCGAGAATCCGGTGGTCGGCGGTCGTGGGGTCGAAGAATTCGGGAAGACGATTCGAAGTGATCCCGTTGAGTTCGAGGCGCACGTATCCCCCGTTGGGAAGCGCCGTGGGAGTGGCCAGACCTCCGGCTTGCGACGCCCCAAGCTCCTCGAGCAGTCGGATCGCTGCGCGGGCGTTGGCGCCAACCTCGTCCATGCGTGTCTTCTGACGGTCGAGTTCCTCGACCACGACGAGCGGAAGCACCACATGGTGTTCATCGAATCGGAGCGGGGCGTGCGGGTCGGCGAGCAGGACACAGGTGTCGAGGACGTAGTTGGTGGACGTCAAAGGGCCTCGCTCTCGCGTCGTGTGTGTTGTCTGAAGCGTCGCTGGACGGGCGTTCGACATCAAGCACCCCGCGCGCCGACGGTGCGATGCCGTACGCTGTAGCAGCGAGAGGAGCAACCATGAAAGTCGCGGTCATCGGAGCCGGATCTTGGGGAACGACCGTTGCAGCAATGCTCGCGCCGCGCACCGAGACCGTGTTGTGGGCTCGCCGCGCCGACCTCGCGGCGCACATCGAAGAAGGGTCGAACCCCGACTATCTCGCGGGATTCGAGCTTCCGGATGCCTTGACGGCTACGGCCGAAATCGACATTGCGGTCAACGATGCCGACGTAGTCGTGATGGGCGTCCCATCCCACGGCTATCGGAATGTACTCGGTCGGGCAGCGCCGTTGCTGTCGCCGGAGACGCCGATTCTCTCGCTCACGAAAGGCATCGAGCAGCCGACTCTCATGCGCATGACCGAAGTCACGTTCGACGTGCTCCCAGATCATGACCGCTCGCGCATCGGGGCGCTCACGGGACCCAATCTCGCCCGCGAGATCATGGCGGGGCAGCCAGCCGCCACGGTGATCGCCATGGAGAATGACGAGACGGCAACCGAGCTTCAGTCACTGTTCATGGGAACGCGTTTTCGGGTCTACACGAATACAGACGTCGTCGGTGCTGAAAGCGCCGGAGCATTGAAGAACGTCATGGCACTGGCGGCAGGAATGGCGGAGGGCCTTGGCTTCGGTCTCAACACCGTCTCGATGCTGATGACGCGCGCTCTCGTGGAGATGTCACGCCTCGGTGTGGCAATGGGAGGGAGCGCCACAACGTTCGCAGGTCTGGCGGGAATGGGGGATCTCATCGCAACCTGCATGTCCACCGAGAGTCGCAACCACCGCGTCGGACTCGGTCTCGGGTTGGGCAAGACCATCGATGAGATCGTCTCGGAGATGAACATGGTCGCCGAGGGCGTCAAGTCGACAAGGGGGATCCTGGCTCTCGCCGAGCTCTACGGTGTTGAGATGCCGATCGCCGACCAGGTAGGCCGGGTGCTCTACGAAAGCGCCTCAGTCCCCGAAGCGATAGCGATCCTCATGGGCCGGGCCCCAAAATCGGAGTAAGTAGCAAGTAGCAAGTAGCAAGTAGCAAGTAGCAAGACAGAACCAGAATGCCCGCACTGGCGACTGGCGACTGGCGACTGGCGACTCAGCCTTTCCTGCTGGTAGTTGGAAGCTGGGAGCTACTTCCCTCGTGGTCTGACGAACCCCGTCCGGTCGGCTTCTACCGCGTCGCGCACCGCACACGCTTCCGCGTGATCGTTCACGAGGCCCATGCTCTGCATGAACGCATAGGCGGTCGTTGGACCGACGAACGTGAATCCTCGACGCTTCAGCTCCTTAGCCATCGCGGTGGACTCCGGCGTTGTCGCCTCCATGCTCGGCGGCTTGGCCTCCGGCTCGAATGACCAGATCAGGGCGCCGAGCGATCCATATTCGTCGACGACCTCAAGGGCCCGCTGGGCGTTGTTGATCGTTGAACGGATCTTGCCCTGGTGGCGAACGATGCGGGCATCGTCAAGTAGCCGGGAGACATCGCCCTCACCAAACCGGGCGACGCTCTCGAAATCGAAGCCTTCGAAGACCGCGCGAAACGCTTCGCGCTTGCGCAGGATCGTCAACCACGAGAGTCCGGACTGAAAGCCTTCAAGACTGAGCTTCTCGAAGAGGCGAGTGTCGTCGCCGACAGGCCTCCCCCACTCGTCGTCGTGGTAGACCGCGTAGTCGTCGGTGCTGCTCCCCCAGCTACATCGCGCCACGCCATCGTCGCCAACCGAGGTGAACTCCATGCGCCGACGCTACCCGTCGCCGGGCTCCTTGTCCCGCCCGACGGCTGCGACCTGAGCGGCGCGACTGTGGCGCAACACGACATCCATGAGCTCCTCGGCGTACCCCGGGTCCATCCCCACCGCGGCCGCGTCCTCTCGCATCTCTGCGATCAACTCTGCCTCTCGATCAGGGGAGCGCATGGCGAGGTCCCTCGCCGCCTTGATCCTGGCGATGTCGATCGAGCTCCGAAGCCGGCTGCCGAGCAGGCGAATGACCTGACGGTCGATGCGGTCGATCTCGTCACGCAGCGACGGAATGCCGAGCGCCTCCATCAGCGCTGAGAAGCGCTCGGGGTCGAGATGCGAACCGTTGCCGGCCAGGGCGGCTGCGGGATCGGGATGGAACGGCACCATGAGCCCGTCGGCGCCGGCACTGCGGGCCGCAAGCGCCAGAGGCTGAATGAGCTCCGGGTGACCGGCCGTGGGAGATGGATCGACGATCACCGGAAGGTGCGACATGCGCTGCGCCGTCGGTATCACCGAAATGTCGATCGTGTCGGTGGTGCGAGGGTCAAAGCCGCGGCTTCCCCGCTCGCACAACACCACCGCTTCGTTACCGGCGTCCAGCACGTACTCCGCTGCGAGCAGCCACTCGTCGACCGTAGCCGCGGACGCTCGGTGGATGATCACCGGTCGATTGGTGGCGCCGACGGCGCGCAGCAGCACGAAGTTCTGCATGTTGTCCGGCCCCACCTCGATCACATCGACGTGTTCGGCTACGACGTCGACGTGGTCTGGCTCGAGGACTTCGGTGCTCACCGGCAGTCGGGTCTCTCGCCCTGCGTGCTCAAGCATCCAGAGTGCCTCGGCCCCGAGGCCGCGGTAGGCGTAGGGCGATGACCCGGCGAGGAACGTCCCGGCACGCAGGATTGATCCACCGTGGTCGGAAACGACGTGTGCTGCGGAGAGGATTTGCTCTTCGCTCTCGACGGCAATGGGGCCGGCGAGGACGGGGTATGACCCATCACCGAACTTGACGGCGTTCACCGTGACGACGGTCGTCGCGATGCCGGGTCGTCGATGGCTCTTGAGAATTGGCTTGTTTGTCATGACTCCTCCTGGGGGAGGGCTCCGGGAACCACAAGACCCGGAGCCTTGGCTCCGGGTCTCCGTGGGGGTGTGTTGGTGTGTGGTGCCGCTACCGCCGTATCACGTCGACCCGGGCGCAAGGCCCGGTGAAGAAATACGAAAATCGATAGCGTGCGGTCACGGAACGCAGCGTACCGGCTCCCCGCGTGGCAGTAAAGCTGGGACAGTGGGCTGAAGCTCTCAGCCCACTTCACGCTGCGGTGATCCACACCGCGGCAACGAGCACGATCGCTCCCACCAGCGGCAGGAGTACCTCCACCGTGTCGCGTGCCCGACCGACCAGTCGCCGTTCCGGATGCGACCACA
>CAZONX010000122.1:0-6069 GCA_964581295.1 uncultured Acidimicrobiaceae bacterium | reverse complement strand
CTGCTGCTGTCACATGCCGCGAGCACAAGCCCGAGAGCAAGTAACAGGATTGCTAGGCGTTTCATCTGGTGTCTCCTCCTGCAATATGGTGGCCGGAATCGGACGCGCCTTCGCCGTAACCTCAGCGAGGACGGCCGACCATTTCGGTGCCAACTTAGGCCGGGTGGCACCGCGCGTTCAACTGCGATGGTCGCGATCGGCACATTTCAACCCCGTAAGGGAAGGGTCCCGGGGCTAGACCGGGACTCCTCCCTGCGATTGGGGAGGGAGGGATTAGACCCCCACCAGCACCGGCTCACGGTCGTCGATATCGGCGGCAGTTGGCGGTTCACCGCTCTCGTCGGCGGGCATGCTGCGGGGTGTCGCAATCACGAGCATGCTCGGCAGCACCACGAGCGACACGATGAGCGCGAGTCCGATCATCACCGCTGTCAACGTTCCGAACGTCGCGAAGATCGGGTTCGGTGCGAACGCCATGACCGCAAATCCGAGGACCGATGTCACCGCGGAGAGCACCAACGCACCGCCGGTTCCCTCTCCCGCCCGGCGGACCGCACGGAGCCGGTCGCCGGTGGCCGCCAATTCCTCGCGATACCTTGCCGTGAAGTGCGTCGAGAAGTCGATGCCGACGCCAACCGCGATCGCCGCGATCGTGGCGGTGACGACGTTGATGGTGTAGCCGGCAACTGCCATGAAGGCGTAAACGCCGGTGACCACGAAGGCGATGGGGATGACCGAGATGATCGCGTAACGAACCGAGCGCAGGAGGAGCGACGCCAGTATCAGGGTGAGCAGGATCGCCAGCGGCAGTGACACGAGCATCGACCGGGTGAACGCCTCCAAGCCGTAGTGGTTGGCCAGAACGTCGCCCGACACGTTGACGTCCAGAGCGGGAACGGTCTCTTCGACGGAGCGCGCGGCGGCAACGAGCGCTGCTTCGGCAGGCTCAATGACCTCACGGTCGGTGAAGCTGCCCACCATCACCGTCACCGCGGTCGTCTGCGCCGTTGCCCCGTCGTCTGCGAGCAATCCCGCAACCTCGTCCGGAGCGAGGGCAACCGAGCCGTCTGGCGCCGCGACACCCTGTTCGGCAATGGTGTCGAAGACGGCCCTGATCGCGGCCGGGGAGTCCGGATAGCCATCGCCGTTCGCGTCGGAGAGATCGACGCCGAGTGCGGCGATCGCGTTGACAACGCCGGGCACGGCGAGAGTCCTGCGAACGAGGTCTCCGGCATGCGGAAGGACGATCAACTCGCCGGCGCCGTTTCGCCCGAAGTCCGCATCCGAACTGTCGAGGCTCGCCACCGCACCGTCGAGGGCGGCCAACGCTGCCGGCGAGGTCAGGTCTCCCTCGACGAGAACGAAGCTCGATCCTTCGCCGCTGGACGGGAAGTGGACGCCCGCCCGCTCGATCGATGTAGCGAAATCGGAGTCGGCCGAGAGGAAATCCTCGATTGCGAAGCCAGACTTCACCTGCATCGCCGTCACGAGCGCCACCGCTCCGAGGGCGACGGCGACCGGAACGGTGATCCATCGCCACTTGGCACCGAAGTGCACGAAGGTTCCCGCTGCGCGCAATCCATGCCCGACGCCTCGGTGACCGTGACGGAGCGCTCTCCCTCTTCGGGCGGCGCGGTTGTTGCGCCAGCGGGTGAGAACCGCGGGGCCGACCACGAGAACGACCAGGACGATGGCGAATGCAGCGATGCCCAGAGAGGTCATCACCGCCGCCAGGGCTACGGCGAGCCCTCCGACGACCGCGACGATCACGAGCGCTGCCGCGTAGGCAAACCGCGATGCTCCCTTCACCGGGTTCGGCCCGACGAAGTGCTCGATACCGACGAGGACGCGTGGAGCGACCTGTCCGAGGATGAGATACGACCATGCCAGAGCAATCGCGGCGCCGAGGCCGAACTCGAGGATGGCTTCGGTTCCGGATGAGACGTTGGAGAGGAATGCTGCGATCGACGAGGTCGCGGCAAGCAACAAGGCGGTGAACACGGCCGTCATCCCCGCCGGATATGCGCGTTTTCCGGAAAGCCCGTCCTCGACCTGTACCTCGCGGACGCGCCCGACGCCGTGGATGAAGAAGTCCACGCCGAAGCTGATAGTGGCGATCGGCACGACAAAGGCGAGCAGCATCGAACCCATCTTGAGACCGACGAGTGCCGACGTGCCGTAGTAGGCGATGGTGGTGGCGGCGAGGCCCGCCGCGACGAGAACCGCCGACCAGTAGGAGCGGTGGACGAACGCGATCAGAACGATGATCAGGGCAACAGCGAGGAAGATGAACGGCGCCGAGTTCGCCGCTCCCTCAGAGAACGCAATCTCAGCGTCGATCGCGATCCCGATCGATTCGGTGTGCACGGCCCCTTCACGGAACTGTGCCTGAACGTTGCGCAGCCACTCCTCCGAGGCGGGGTTGTCGACGAACGTTCCACTGTCGAAGACGACCTGCGTCGTGAACGCCGGGGCGATCCACACACGGCCGCCGGGACCCATGAATGAAGTCGCCTGCTCCGACAGGCTGTGGCGCATGTTGGCGAACGGAGAGCCGTCTGCCAGCACGACGGCGAGCGCTGCCTTCACATCGGCGTCGGTGGCCGTCTCGAGGCCACCAGGGATGGTCGTATCGACGATGTCGACGAGCGAAAGCACGCCGGGAATCGTGATGGCGGCTTCCTGATCGAATCGTTCGACGAGGTGGACCTGGTTGGCCTCTGCCGAACGAACCCGGTTCGAGGCAGCCTTCCACTCGCGGAGCGCATCGGCGGTGAGCACGTCGCCCCCATCGGCGGCCTCGACCAGGAACGAGGCCTGGGCAATGGTCGATTCCGATTTGAGGGTCTGTTCGGCGCGCTCGTACACCGTGAAGATCTCCGCCTCCGGGTCGAAACTTGGTTCGCTGGTGTCGGCAGTCATCACTCCGGCGACGCCGATCGCGATGATCCCGGCGACGAGCGCGACCGTGACGAGCACGGCGTGCCGACCGAACCAGTCGTAGGCCCGATAGGTGAATGAGTGCTCCATGTCTTCCCTCCCGAAGCCCGAAGGCAGGTTTCGCGTGTCGGGAGTGATCGTGCAGGACTTCGATCGGTACAACTACCGGGTATGACCCTGCTTCGCCCCTGAGAGGTCGGGGTTGAACTCGGGGACGACCCCGGGATTGTCGCTGTCGCTACTCCGCCGCCAGCATCCGACCGGCAACGGCGGCCGCCGTCCGCCCGGAGCTCAGCGCTGCGCTCATGCCGCCGCCGCCGACCCAGGCGCCGGCCAGGAAGAGATTGGGAATCGGCGTCTTCGGACTCCGCCGATTGAGGAGGTTCTGAACGGTCTGCTGGCGCCCGTAGATGCTGCCCTCCTGAGCGAGCCCGTAGCGCCCGTTGGTGAGCGGTGTGCCGACCTCTCGGATCACGATCGACTCACGCAGTCCGGGAATCAACCGTTCGGCCCGGTCGATCAGGAGATCCGCCGCCTCTTCCTTGACGCGCCGATACTCGGGGTTGTCTGAGTAGTCCGCCAGGTCGCCGCCCGTCCCCCAGATGTTGCGGTAGTCCCACGGTGCCAGCGACATCATCACAAGAACGCTGTGGCCGTCCGGGGCGCATCCCGGATCAGCATCCGTGTAGTTGGTGATCACCATGCCGGTCTTCGAGAAGTCCCCCAATTGCATGGCGGCGTAGTCGGCTTCGATGTCGTAGTCGTCGGCCACGAAATACTCGTGATAGCTCCAGCCTTCTGCGGCGAGATCGCGATCGACGCCGAGGTAGACGACGAGGTTCGAGAGCGCCGGCACGTCGCTCTCGATGCTCGCGAGGAAGGACTCATCGAAATGCTTCGCGCCGATCATCTCGATCGTGGCCGACGGGCTGGCGTTCGAGATGAACACGTCGGCTTCGATGCGGAGCCCGCGATCGGTCTCGACCGCGACGATCCGCCCGTCCTCCATCTCCATGCCGGTCACCCGGTTCCGGAATCGCACGGTGCCACTGCGTTGGACGATGCCGTCGACAATGGCCCGGCTCATCGCTTGGCTCCCACCCTTCGGGTACCACGCACCAGACGTGTGATAGCTTGCCAGGACGAGAGCGAACAGCCCGGCGGAGACCTGCGACGGTGGAAGGCCGAGGTATCCCCACAGTGTCGAGGTCACCGCCTGCAAGCGCTCATCTGCCACATGGGCGGCCATGAACGTCTGCCAGTCCTGGGAGAACGCTGTAGCCATGTCCGGGTAGCGCTCGAGCATCTCCAACGGTGTCGGCTTGGCACCGGCCGATCGATCCTCGCTGTACCGTTGAACGTCGCCGGCCACCCGGCCGATCGCAGCGAAGAGGCGGTCGATGCCGTCCGCTTCCGCTGGGAACGCACCCTTCAACACTGCGACGTACTCGGCCATCCCCGCCGGCACGGTCATCTCGAAGTCGCCGAATCGGGCCGTATAGAAGGGGTCGATTGGCGTGAACTCAACGCGGTCGAGCGCACCGAGATCATCGAGCATGGGATACAGCCACCCACCGGGCCCCGCTCCGTCGAGAGCGTGGAGCGCCACTTCGAATCGAAACCCTCGCCGCTTGAACTCGTGGGCGTATCCACCTGGCACCGTGTGATGTTCAACCACCGCCACCTCGTGGCCGGCGCGGGCGAGATAGCCGGCAGCGCCAAGGCCTCCAAGGCCTGCGCCGATGACGGCGGCTTCGACGCGCAGCGTCTCGACCTCAGCCATTCGTAGCTACTTTCGCTTGCTCGTTTCCGCTGCCGTTCTCGAATGGTTCTCGGTCGATCACCTTTGCGTAGAGGTAGGAGACGACTTCCTTGATCGTCGCGACGATCGGGACCGCGAGCAGCGACCCGATGAGGCCGGCCACGTTGAACCCGACGATGAGCGAGACCATGATGACCACGGGCGATAGGCGCACGGCGCGACCCATCACCTTCGGGGCGATGACGGTGGCCTGCGCCTGGACAACCACGACGTAGATGCCGACCACGATCAGAGCGAAGATGAAGTTGTTCATGTCGGGCCAGCGGGTCGACCCTCCCACGAGCGCGGCGACAACACCCGGGAAGGCGGCGATGATCGGTCCAAACGTCGGAATCATGTTGAACAGCATCATGATCACGCCCAGCAGAAATGCCCCCTGGACTCCGACGATCGCGAGCACGATGAAGAGCATGAGACCTGTGATGAGGCTGTTCACCAGCTGCCCGTAGATGTAGCCGCGCCAGATCGCCCCGGTGCGATCGGCGAGCATCACCCCGTCTCTCTCGTAGCCGGGAGGCACCGAGCGGTGTATCCACGAGTAGAACCTCGTGCTGTCCGCGTTGAGGTAGATCGCGATCATCATCGTGATCAGCGCCGACGCCACCATGGCAGTCACAAGGCCGGTCACCGTCCGAATCGAGTTGAATGCCCCGCCCATCATCGTCTGGAGCGCATCAGCATCGATCTTGATACCGCCGTCGGTGGTGTCCTCGGGCGTCTCGCTGAGCCATTCCTCGACCGGTGCGGTGATCTCGCTCATGTCGACGCTGACGCCGAGGACCCGGAGTCCGTCGGCGTAGTCGACAAACCACTCCGCCGAACTGCGCACCGAGTCCTGCATTCCGTCGATGTTGATGCCGGCGAACGACTGGGTGATCCCGATGGCGAGGACCGCAACGAGAGCGAGCGAGACAACCAGCACGACAACGTAGCCGAGGGCCAGCGACAGCCAGCGGGGCAGGTGCAGCCTCCGGTGGAGGAACCTCACCATGGGAGCGACGAGAAACGCGAGTATCCCAGCGACGGCGACGATCGGCAGAGCGTCGCGCGATAACCAGAAGACGATCACGGCAAAGACGACGAGCCCAACGGCCACGGCAAGTTTCGTTGGAGCGGCCCACGGAGGCGACGGCGACCCAAGCCGGGGATCGCTCGCAACCTCGGCGGGAGCCGCCTCTTGCGCGGGCGCGTCGGTAGCGGATTCGTCGGCGATGCTTCCTCCCGGTTCTGCGCTCACAGCGTACTCCCGCCCACCACTTCCCCCGCGTGTCTCGCGTACCCAGGGTTCACCACGTCGTATATGACGT
>CAZONX010000121.1:1446-6199 GCA_964581295.1 uncultured Acidimicrobiaceae bacterium | reverse complement strand
CCATGTCTCCGAACATATGCCCATCATCACCCCGGTCCGCACACTCAGGGGGAGGAGACCAAAAGGGGGACTGGGCGCCGATTCCTCGCTGGTAGCTGAGTCGCCCGGCGCTGGCGTGCTTCTACGTCTCCACCGTGATCTTCACGACGTCACCAGCGGCGGCGTCGGGGATCAGGGTGCCTTCGTGGTGGATGCCATTGATCCTCAGCTGTGCCGGGGATCCTGTCGCGCGGTTCGTGATCGCGATGCGGTATTCGGCGCCGCGGCAGCGGCGGTTGAACTGCACGTCGTCGAGTTCGGCCGGCAGGCACGGTTCGATTCTCAGGCCGCCGATTTCAGTACGCACACCGATGATGTGCTGGGTGATCGCCACCCAGTTCCAGGCAGCGGTCCCAGAAAGCCACGAGTTCTTCGCCTCGCCGTAGCGAGGAGCGTCGCGCCCGGCGATCGTCTGGGCGTAGACGTACGGCTCGGTGCGATGCAATTCGGAGATCTCCTCGCGGAACGCCGGAGCGATCTTCTTCCAGTACGCGTACGCCTCCTCAGCCCGACCGAGGCGCGTCGCAGCGATCATCACCCACGGGTTCGTGTGGCAGAAGACGCTGCCGTTCTCCTTGTAGCCGGGCGGGTAGGTGGTGATCTCACCCAACTCGACATGGAACTCGGTGAACGCAGGCTGATGGAGCAGGATCCCGTGGTCCGAGTCGAGGCGCTGCTTGACCGAGTCAAGGGCTTGGTTGGCGTGGTCGGTCTCGGTGCCGATGCCCGCCATCACACAGATTCCCTGTGGCTCGATGAAGATCTGCCCCTCGATGCACTCACTCGATCCGACCTTGTCTCCGAAATGGTCGTAGGCGCGCAGGAACCAGTCGCCGTCCCAACCGTGCTCGAGAACCGTCTCGGCCATGGCTGAGGTGTGGTCACGAGCAGAACCGGCAACTTCGTCCAGACCCAACGCCGCTGCGAGGTCCGCGTACAGCTCGCCTGCGTGGACGAACAGGCCGGCGATGAACACCGATTCCGCGGTCCGCCCATCCTGCGTCTCCATGGTCTGGAACGATTCGCCGGGCTCGGTGGAGAACGCATTGAGGTTCAGGCAGTCGTTCCAGTCGGCCCTGCCGATCAGCGGCAATCCGTGCGGTCCGCGATTGTTGAGCACGTGGTGGAACGAACGAGTGAGGTGCTCAAAGAGGGAGCCGGTGTCTTGCTCGTTGTTGTCGAACGGGACCGCTTCGTCGAGGATCGTCAGGTCGCCGGTCTCCATGACGTAGGCGGCGGTCCCCTCGATCAGCCACAGCGGGTCGTCGTTGAAGCCGGACCCGACCGAGTCGTTGCCTCTCTTCGTCAGGGGCTGGTACTGGTGGTAGGCGCTGCCGTCCGGCAACTGGGTCGCCGCCACATCGAGGATGCGCTCGCGAGCCCGTTCGGGGATGAGGTGCACGAATCCCAGCAGGTCCTGCGCCGAGTCGCGGAAGCCCATGCCGCGTCCGAGACCGCTTTCGAAGTAGGACGCGCTGCGCGACATGTTGAACGTGACCATGCACTGGTAGGGGTTCCACGTGTTGATCATGCGATCGACCCGAGGATCGCCGGTCGAGATCGATACGGTCCCCAGTAGGTCGCTCCAGTAGTCGCGCAAGCCCCGCATCGCGTCGTCAACATCCTGCGAGGTCGCGAAACGATCGAGGAGGGCCCTGGCCTTGGTCTTGTTGACGACGCCCGGCGACTCCCACTTGTCGTCGACGTCGTTCTCGACGTAGCCGAGGACGAACACCACATCGCGTTGTTCCCCCGCCGTAAGGTCGATGCGAATCTGGTGGGAACCAATCGGCGCCCACCCGCTGGCGATCGAATTCCGGCTGCGCCCCTCGACCACTGCTTGTGGCGCCGACCACTCATTTCGCAGGCCGACGAAGGACTCGCGGTCGGTGTCGAATCCGTCGATCTCGCTGTTCACCCCATAGACCGCATAGTGGTTGCGGCGCTCGCGGTATTCGGTCGTGTGATAGATGGTGCCTGCGTCGACCTCGACCTCACCCAGAGAGAGATTGCGCTGGAAGTTCGTGGCGTCGTCCGCTGCGTTCCAAAGGCAGAACTCGGCGAGCGAGAACAGTTGGAACGAGCGGTCCTCGTCAGCTGTATTCGTCAAGCGAACCCGGTGGACCTCCGCTGTGGTGCCGAGCGGAACGAGAAACAGGACCTCACAGCGAACGCCGTTGCGCTCTCCGGCAATCGAGGTGTAGGAGAGTCCGTGCCGCGCCTCGAAGTGATCGAGGTCGGTCTGTGCCGGTGCCCAGGTCGGCGACCAGACGTCGCCGCCATCGTTGATGTAGTAGCAGCGCCCGCCGCTGTCGGTCGGAACATTGTTGTAGCGAAAACGAGTGAGCCGGCGCATCAGCGCATCGCGGTAGAACGTGTATCCGCCGCCGGTGTGCGAGATCAGTCCGAAGAATTCCTCGGTCCCCAAGTAGTTGATCCACGGATAGGGCGTGTGGGGTGTGGTGATGACGTACTCGCGGGCACCGTCATCGAAGTATCCGTACGACATCGCGTGCATTGGCTCCCTGAGCGTGAGCGCGAGAGCGTATCAGAGGCGGCACGTGCGACCTCAGCGGGTCGCAGGTGGGTACTGTGGGAGTCGCATCGAAACGCGAAACGGAGCAGCGCCATGGACACAAACCCGGTCATCGAGATGCTCGGTCGGAGACTGCGGCTCGGCGTGATCGGCGGTGGCCCCGGGAGCTTCATCGGCGCGATGCACCGCACGGCGGCACGCGTCGACGACCGATACGAGTTGGTGGCAGGCGTGCTCTCGTCAAACCCGGAGCGGTCCCGCCACGCGGCGATCAACCTCGGTATCGACGCCGATCGGGCATATGCCGACGCCTTCGAGATGATCGACGCCGAGGCTGAACGCGCCGATGGGGTCGACGTCGTGGCGATCATGACCCCCAACGACAGCCACCACGCCCTCACAATGGCGGCGCTCGACCGCGGTTTCGATGTGATCTGCGACAAGCCGATCACGAACACCGTTGAGGAAGCGCTCGACGTGCTCGCCAAGGTTGAGGCGACAGGGCTCGTCTTCTGCCTCACCCACAACTACACGGGCTATCCGATGGTCCGTCAGGCCCGCGCAATGGTGGAGGACGGACAGCTAGGAGAGATCCGGCTCGTGCAGGTCGAGTACGTTCAGGGCGGGAAGGCCGACGAGAGCGACCCCGATCCGGCAAACGGCCTTCCGTGGCGCTACGACCCCGTGCGTGGTGGGCCGTCGCTGGTGATGGGGGACATTGGCACGCACGCCCACAACCTCGTGCGCTTCATAACCGGCCTCGAGGTCACCGAGCTTGCCGCCGAAGTAGGCCATGTCGTTCCCGACCGGCTTGTCGACGACTACGCAGGCGCACTCCTGCGGTTCAGTAACGGCGCCCGGGGGAGTTTCTGGGTGACGCAGACGGCGGCCGGGGTCGAAAACTGTCTGCGCATCCGCGTGTCCGGCACCCTCGGGTCGATTGAGTGGCTCCAGGAGGAGCCGACCCGGCTGGTCTTTAGGCCGCTCGTTGGGCCGGCGGAGATCCGAACGCCGAATGGCCCCGGGACACTTCCGCTCGCTGCACGAGCAAGCCGAATCGTGGCCGGGCACCCTGAGGGATTCCACGAAGGATTCGCCAACGTCTACTCGGACGCCGCAGAAGCCATCGCAGCCCGGCGGGCCGGTCTGCCGGTCGATCCGCTGGCCCTCCACTTTCCGAACGCGACCGATGGCGCACTCGGCGTCGTCTTCGTCAACGCAGCGGTCGCATCAAGCGCCGCCCGCGGCGCATGGACGGGCGCCCTTGGGCCGTTTGGCGGCTAGACGATCTCCGGCTCCTCCGGCTCCACCGTATCGGCGTAGTTGTTTGGAACAAAGGTCTGCTCGCCGATCGGGGGTCGGATGTAGCCCGTGTCGTCCTGGCGCGGCGGCAACTCGAGCGGACCGAGCGTGCGGTCTTCGTACGGGATCATCGAGAGCAGATGGCTGATGCAGTTGAGTCGTGCGCGCTTCTTGTCTTCCGCATTGACGACATACCAGGGAGCCTGCTTGATGTCGGTGTGATCGAAGAGGATGTCCTTCGCCTTGGAGAACTCGACCCACCGAGCCCGCGACTCGAGATCCATCGGACTCAGCTTCCAGCGCTTGATCGTGTCGTCGATACGAGCCAGGAACCGACGCTCCTGCTCTTCGTCGCTCACCGAGAACCAGTACTTGATGAGGATGATCCCGCTGCGCACCAGCATGCGCTCGAACTCTGGACACGAGCGGAGGAACTCGGTGTACTCCTCCTGCGTGCAGAAACCCATGACCGGCTCGACCAAACCTCGGTTGTACCACGACCGATCGAACATGACCATCTCGCCGGCCGCCGGCAGGCGGCTGACATAGCGTTGGAACCACCACTGCGTCTTCTCGCGTTCCGTCGCCGTTCCGAGGGCCTCCACTCGACAGATGCGGGGGTTGAGCCGCTCCGTGATGCGCTTGATCACACCGCCCTTGCCGGCCGCGTCTCGTCCCTCGAAGATCACGACAACCTTGAGGCCTTCCTCTTTGACATAGCTCTGGAGCTTGACCAGTTCCGTCTGGAGCCGAGCCAGTTCCGCCTCGTAATACTTCTTCTTGAGCTTCGGCGGTTTGGCGCTTACTGCCGGTTCGACGGTGTCGAACACTGAATCACCTGACATCGACATGGGTACCCCTCAAGTCGTCGGCGTG
>CAZONX010000121.1:0-1346 GCA_964581295.1 uncultured Acidimicrobiaceae bacterium | reverse complement strand
TGGCGCAAGGTCGTCGTCTGGCTGCTGATCGTTCTTTCCATCGTCTCCCTTGTCGTCGCGGTCAGCTTCGTGTGGGCCAAGACGACGCTGGAGGACGAAGACCAGTTCGTCACGACCCTCGAGCCGCTACCCAAAGAAGAGGCGGTGGCATCGGTGGTCTCACTGATCGTCGCTGAGGGGATCGTCGAGGCACTCGGCGTCGAGGCGTGGGTGAGCGAGTCGCTGCCCGATGATCTCGGCTTTCTCTCGGTCCCCGTTACGAACTCGGTTACATCCGTGATCGCCGCTGCGGCGAACGAGTTCATCCAATCGGACGCGTTCACACCGATATGGACGGGAGCGCTCCGGGTGACGCATAAGGCCGCCGTGGCTGTCATCAACGGCAGATCCGGCGCGCTGGTTTCCGAGGACGGCACCGTTTCCATCGACCTCAACGAGATCGCCGGCGCAGTGATCGAACGCGTCGAATCCACCGGCCTCGAACTGCCCGATGCCGACGTCGATTTGGGGCAAATCGTCATCTATGAAGACGAGCAACTCGCCTCTGTGCAGTCGCTGGCGCAGCTGATCGACACGGCCGGTTGGTTCCTCCCGCTCCTCGCGATCGTTTTCATTGCCGCGGCGCTCTGGCTCTCGAGGAAGCGGCGGAAGACGGCTGCAATCCTCGGTTTCGGGACCGCGATCGGCCTCGCACTTAGCCTCGTCGCGCTTGCCTACGGGCGCAACGCCCTCGTCAACGCCATCGAGGACGACACCAAGCAGCTTGCCGCGAGTGAGGCGTGGAACCTGATCTTGGAGCGTTTGTATCAGATCACGTGGGCGCTGTTGATCCTTGCCCTCATTGTTGGCGTCGCGGCGTGGGTGATCGGTCCCGGGGCCCGAGCGACAAGCACGCGGGCCTGGGCTTCCGGAACGATCAGTCGTTGGCGTCGCCCCGCTGAAGACCACCCGAACGGTTTCACCGACTTCGTCGCCGATTGGAGGGCGACCATCGAGGTCGTCGTCGTGGTGGTGGGAATCGTGTTCATCCTGTTCGGACCGTCGCCGACCGGGTTCTCGGTGCTGTTGACCGCCGTGGTCGTGCTCGCCGTCATCGTCCTCGTCGAGGTCCTCGCGGTGCCCGAACCGGTGACTCCGGAGACTCAGGACGTCGAGGTCTCGTCGGACACCTAGGATCGCGCACCGTCGATGAGCGTTCTTGCTCGAACCGCCGCTGATGCCGTACGGCGCTACCCCGTCTGTCGGAGGTCCCTACGCTGGAAGAGCACGACGGCCGCGGCTACGAGGATCGCAAACAACCCGCCGAGCAGTGCGGCGTGGCCCCAGTGCATACCTGTGATCAGGGG
>CAZONX010000120.1:3401-6204 GCA_964581295.1 uncultured Acidimicrobiaceae bacterium | reverse complement strand
CCTGACCCCCTCCGTCAGCGGCTGCGCCGCTGCCACCTCCCCCTGAGGGGGAGGAGACTCTCGGCGGATCTGGCGGATCGGCGACTGGCGACTGGTGACTTGCGACTGGTGACTGGCGACTGGCGACCTCTCTCATCTCCGCGAGACGCTCTCGGAGGAACTTCGACTCGGTCTCGGCCTTGGCGGCTCGTTCCCTTGCCTCGGCGAGCTGTTGGCCGGCCTCGTGAAGGTTCCCAAGCTGGTTGAGCATCTTGTTCCAAGCATCAACCGGCACGATCATCGTCCCCGGCTCCGCCACCGGATTCGGTTCACGCGTCCCACTGTTCTCTGGCGACTGGCGACTGGCGACTGGCGACTCAACGGCGGGTTTCGGCTCGGTCTGCTCTCTTCCGAGGGCCTCGGCGCGTGCTTGCAGCGACCCCATCTCCACCATGCGCAGGGTCAGTTCGCCGTCGGATTCGAGATACGAATCGACCGTCTCGCGCCGGCACCACTTGCGCAGCGTTCCAAGTGGGATGCCGGTGATTTCGGTTGCCTCGCGCAGCGTTCGCCAATCGCTGAGCGCAGCGTCGGCCTGCTGCGCCTTCGAGACGGAAGGTCTGCTTCTCTGTCGATCGCGCGATTCGCGCATCGCTTCTGTCTCCCAGCGCTTTGCCGCATCCATGAGGTCCGAGGCTAGTCCTGCGGTCGGTTCCTGATCCGCCACACTCCTAGGATGGCGCTAGCAACCACAGGGAATGGCCGGATGCCAGATCAACCACCGCAGCTGCAGGAAGAAGTGCGCGATCTCGTGCGCAACATCGTCACCGGCGTGCTCGACGACGCAGGACGGATGCCTCCGCTTCCAGAACGCGACGCACCACCGCCGAAGGTTAGCGGCGTCGAAACGATCGCGGTCGGCGCCGATCACGGCGGCTATCCACTGAAGGAGCGAATCGCGTTCCGGTTGAAAGAGTCCGGACACGACGTTCATGATTGCGGCACCGACTCGACGACCGCTGTGGACTATCCCGACTTCGCCCACGAGGTCGCCCGCCTCGTCGCAGACGGCACCTGCCAGTGGGGGATCATCGTCGATGGCGCCGGAATTGGGTCGGCCATGGTGGCGAACAAGGTGCCCGGTGTTCGGGCTGCGCTCTGCTACGACCTCTCGACCGCCCGAAACAGTCGTGAGCACAACCATGCGAACGTCCTCACCCTCGGTGCTGGCCTCATCGGGCCAAACCTCGCCCTGCAGATCGTCGACGAGTGGCTCGCGACGCCCTGGGGGGAAGGTCGCCACGCCGATCGGGTGGCAAAGATCACGAACGTTCAGAACCACTACGCCGGAGGGTCTCCGTGACCAGCGACATTCTCGACCGGGAAATCCTGGTCGAACTCATCACCAAGGAAGTACTGACCGCCCTTTCCGAGCGGTCCGACATCTGTAAGAACCCAGAGGCGGTTCGGCAGGTCGTCGCCAACGGGGCGGATCGGGTGGCGTTCTACGGGACGGCAGCAGATGTCCCGATCGACGTCGCCAAGTACATCGATCACACCATGCTGAAGCCCGAGGCAACCGCCAGCGAGATCGACGTGTTGTGCGACGAGGCGATGGAGTTCGGCTTCGCTTCCGTCTGTGTCAACCCGACCTGGGTCAAGCGGGTTGCGGAACGACTCCGCGGTTCCGACGTCAAGACATGCTCGGTCATTGGCTTCCCCCTCGGCGCGTCAACCCCCGAGATCAAGGCCATGGAGGCCAGGCGGGCCATCCGCGACGGGGCTCGGGAGGTCGACATGGTGCTCAACGTCGGTGCCCTCAAATCCGGCGACTACGAACTCGTTCGAACGGACATCGAAAAGGTCGTCGACTCGGCTCACGAGTCCGGAGCGATCGTCAAGGTGATCCTCGAGACATCAAAGCTCACCGATGAGGAGAAGGTGATGGCGTCGGCGCTCGCCAAGCAGGCCAAGGCCGACTACGTGAAGACATCCACCGGCTTCGGCGGCGGCGGCGCGACGGTCTACGACGTGGCGCTGATGCGAGAGACCGTGGGGCCGGACATGGGCATCAAGGCCTCCGGCGGTGTCCACACCGCGCAGGAAGCTGAGGACATGATCGCTGCGGGCGCAACCCGAATCGGGGCGTCGGCAGGCGTGCAGATCGTTGCGGGAACAGAAGGAGACGCCGGTGGCAAAAGGTATTGAGGTCCGGTCGTACGCGTTCCTGGATTCGCTGCAGCCGCAGTATGCAGCGTTTCTCGGGACGGTGGCTCAGGGGTTTCTCCCGCTCGCCGGGGACGCGTCACTATTCGTGGAAGTTGCTCCCGGGATCGAGATCAACCGGCTGACGGATGTCGCGCTGAAGGCGACCACCGTCAAACCGGGAATGCAGATTATCGAGCGCTACTACGGCTTGCTCGAAGTCCACTCGCCCGACCAGGCAGAGACACGGGCGGCGGGCGAGGCCATCCTCGAATCGGTCGACCATGTGGTGACCGACCGCATCAAGCCGAAGATTCTGTCGTCTCAGATCATCCGGCGCATCGACGACCACCATGCGCAGTTGATCAACCGAACGCGACACGGCCAGCTGATCATCCCCGGTCAGACGCTCTACGTGCTCGAGTGCGAGCCGGCGGCATACGCCGCTCTCGCCGCGAACGAGGCGGAGAAGGCCGCAGAGATCAACGTCCTCGAGGTGCGCTCCCATGGTTCCATGGGCCGCATCTACCTCGGCGGCGAGGAGCGGGACATCGACGTCGGTTGGAGAGCGGCCGTTGGATCTCTCGAAGATCTCGATGGACGGGTCATATAGACCCAA
>CAZONX010000120.1:0-3301 GCA_964581295.1 uncultured Acidimicrobiaceae bacterium | reverse complement strand
GATCCCGTTCGGATCGGTCGCAACGCCTAGAGTCAGAGACAACCACAGAGGGAGCACACTGATGGCGGAAGCCCTTGGAATGATCGAGTGCCGGAGCTTTTCAGCGATGGTCGAAGCGTCCGATGCGATGGTGAAGGCAGCGAAGGTCGAACTGGTTTCGTATGAAGAGACCGGTGGAGGCTATGTGACGGCAATCGTGCGCGGTGACGTCGCCGCGGTGAAGGCTGCCGTTGACGCTGGCATCCGCGGTGCCGAGAAGGTCGGCGAGGTCATCTCCACACACGTGATCGCTCGTCCCCATCTCAACATCGATCTCGTCCTTCCGCTCGGACGGGCCACCGAGGCAGCAGAGGAACTCGGCTGACCCCGACTGCTCCGCACACCCAGGAGGTGGCATAGATGCAGCTTGGGAGAGTCGCCGGCACGCTGGTTTCGAGCCGGAAAGAGCCGCTGATCGAGGGATTGACGTTCCTCGTGGTGCGCCAGGTCAACGCGGACAACAGCGACACGGATTCCTACGTGGTCGCAGTCGACGCCGTCGGTGCAGGCGTCGGCGAGGTCGTGATGTACGCGTCGGGGAGTTCCGCTCGCCAGACTGATCGCACCAAGGACCGGCCGTGCGACGCCGTGATCATGGCGATCGTCGACACGTGGGAACTCGACGGCGAGACGGTGTTCACAAAGTGAGTAGCCGGTGCTGACCGAGCAAGAGATCGAAGCGATCATTGGTCGCGTCCGCGGCCGAGTCGAAGCGGTCGAGGGCCGAAATCACGCCGGCCCGGCCCTGCGCGCCGCCGCCGAGCGCGCCGCGTTGTCGTCGAAGCTCGGTGACGGGATCTACGCCTCGATCGACGAGGCGATTGCCGCCGCCCGAAGAGCGTTCGCCGCGTATCGCGGGATGGGTCTCGAGAAGCGCCGAGTGATCGTCGACGCGATGCGCTCGGCGATGCTGGCCGACGGGGAGCGTCTGGCGTATCTCGCCCGTGAGGAGACGGGACTCGGCCGGGCGGAAGACAAAGTGCTGAAGAATCGGCTCGTCACCATCCGGACGCCCGGCCCGGAGGATCTCGATCCACAAGCTGTGACTGGTGACTCCGGCATGATGGTCACCGAGTACGCACCGTACGGGGTGATCGGATCGATCTCGCCGACCACCAACCCCACGTCGACGGTCATCAACAACTCGATCGCGATCATCTCGGCGGGAAACGCCGTCACGTTCAACGTGCACCCGAGTGCGAAGGACGTCTCCGTCGAGAACATCCAGGTACTGAACCGTGCGATCGTATCGGCGGGCGGCCCGCCGGATCTGATCACCGCCATCGCCGAGCCGACGCTCGAGTCGGCCAAACGGTTGATGGCACATCCCGATGTTCCCGTGCTGCTGGTCACCGGTGGCCCGGGCGTTGTTCGCGAGGCGCTCGCGATGCCGAAGAAGGCCATCACCGCCGGCCCCGGCAATCCGCCCGCAGTGGTCGATCCGACCGCCGACGTCGACCAGGCCGGGCGCGACATCGTGCGGGGAGCCTCCTTCGACAACAACATCGTCTGTGTCGATGAGAAGACCACGATCGTCGTCGACACCGTCGCCGATCGGCTCGTGCAGTCGATGGTCGCCCACGGTGCCTACCGGCTCAAGGAACACGAACTCAAGCGGCTTGAGCGGGTGATCTTCAAGGAGATGGGCCCGCAGAACAAGCCCGGCGTCGTGAATCCGGCGTGGATCGGCAAGAACGCTGGGGCGATCCTCTCCGAGATCGGTGTCGAGGTCGATTCGGACATCCGGCTGCTCGTCGCCGAGGTACCGGCGTGGCACAACCTCGTGTGGACTGAGCAGATGATGCCGGTCATGCCGGTCGTTCGGGTCAAGGACGTTGGTGTCGCGATTGATCTTGCTGTGCGATCCGAGCATGGATTCCGGCACTCGGCGTCGATTCACTCCACGAACGTCGACACGATCACGCGCATGGCGCGAGAGATGAACTGCTCGGTCTTCATTGCCAACGGGCCAAACATCTCGGGCCTCGGCGACGGGGGCGAAGGCTTCAGCTCCTTCTCGATCGCCAGCCCGACCGGGGAAGGGCTGACACGGCCGCGAACGTTCTCACGGATACGACGGGTCACCGTGGTCGGAGCGATGCGCATTGTCTGATCCCGCTATCGCCATCGTCGAATTCGACTCGATCGCCTCCGGCATCTACACCGGAGATGCGATGGTTAAGTCGTCGCCCATCGGCTCGATCTATGCAGGCACGGTGCATCCCGGTCGCTATCTCATCCTGGTGTCGGGGGATACCGCAAGCGTTGAGATCGCGGTCGAGACCGGACGCGAAACCGGTGCCAGGTCGGTGATCGACTCGATCTTCCTCCCATCGGTTCATCCGGATGTGGTCGCTGCCATCGTGTCCCTCGTCGATGCCGCGGCGTTTGCCGGCGATGCCGCAGGAATCGTCGAGACCGACACCGTGGCCACGGTGGTCGAGGCCGCCGACGCCGGGGTCAAGGCTGCCCAGGTCTCGTTGCCGGCAGTTCGCCTCGCGGATGGTCTCGGCGGCAAGGGCTACGCAGTGTTCACCGGCCCGGTCGCCGAGGTGGAGGCCGCAATCGAAGCGGCCGTCGACAGGATCGCTCCGACCGGCCATTTGGTGAGCGACGTGATCATTGCGCAGATCCACGAAGAGATGCGCGAGAACCTGGCGGACGACCTGCGATTCAACCAACGTCTCGCGCAACGTCCGGGGGACCGTTGATGCAGCTCGGACGCGTCAAGGGGACTGTGGTTGCGACCGTCAAGTCGGAGGGGCTCAAGGGCGTGAAGTTCCTGATCGTCCAGCCGCTCGACAAACATCAGGAGCCGGTCGGCGAACCACTGGTCGCTGCGGATGGTGTGTACATGGCGGGGCCGGGGGAGTTGGTCTACTTCGTCGCCTCCCGAGAGGCGGCAGAAGCGCTCGAACCCCGCTTCGTCCCCGTTGACCACGCGATCGTCGGGATCGTCGACCAGGTATCGACATGAAAATCGCTCGCGTCTCCGGCAATGTCGTCTCCACGATCAACCACCCGTTCTTCGACGGACAGCGCCTCATGATCTGCGACCTGATCGATCCTGATGGCCAAGCCGGCGGCTACACGATCGCCGTTGACACCGTGGGTGCGGGCGTTGGGGAGACGGTGCTGATCAACGACGAAGGCAACTCTGCCCGGCAGATATTCGGACTCACGACGGGGCCGATCCGCGCCGTGATCGTCGGGATCGTCGACTCCATCGACATGGAGTGATCCTCGGCATTGTCAGGGGTTG
>CAZONX010000119.1:0-6366 GCA_964581295.1 uncultured Acidimicrobiaceae bacterium | reverse complement strand
TTGCGGCGATGTTCTTCGGCTTCACGATGGTGTTCACCGGGATCTCGTTCGCAATCGCACGGATCCTCGGTGAGTTCCGTGTCGGCGGCGGACGGACACAGGAAGCGGCAGGCAGCGACGTCAAGACGTTGAAGATGCCAGCCACGGCCAAGGCGTTCATCGGTCTGATGGCCATGGCGATGATGATCCTGATGGCCGCGGTCATCGGGCACATCGTGGTCGGCGTCCAGATCAACGCCGAGACGCTGTCGCTCGTCGACGCCGAGCAGTGGGACCTGTGGCTTGAGACTGCACGGCGATTCGCCGTCCAGCTCTACCTGTTCGCGATCGCACTCGGGCTGGCCACGATCATTTACGTGATCCGATTCCAGTCGATTCGGATCCGCGAGATCGCCAAGGTCTGATTGGCGGCTCAGGCTGCGACAGGATTTGAGGGGCCGCCCCAGGGCGGTCCCTCAACGGCGTCCGCCCTGGCACCTACGATTCTTGAGCCGCACAGGCGAAGGAGACCAGTGATTCCCACTATTGCGCGAGCTGAGATTCCCTCCCTCACGACCGAGCAGATGGTCGAGGTCGACCGGGCGATGATCGAGGACTACGGCATCGATCTCACCCGAATGATGGAGAACGCGGGGCGAAGCCTCGCCCACCTTGCTCGCGAGCGGTTCCTTGACGACGACCCCGCCGGGTGCCGTGTGACGGTTCTCGCCGGGACCGGAGGCAACGGAGGGGGAGCGCTGGTTGCCGCACGGCGCCTCCACAGCTACGGCGCCCGCGTGATGGTGGTGACAACGAAGCCGGACGAGTCTTCCTCGCGGGTGCCGCGAGATCAGCTCGCCATCGTGCGGCGGATGGGAATTGAGGTTCGTGCCGCCGGCGAGGTGGACGCCGCTGGGACGCCAGATGTCATCGTCGACGGACTGCTCGGCTACAGCCTGCGCGGAGCACCTCGTGGTGCGGCCGGCGAACTGATCGCATGGGCAAACGGACAGTCGAGCCCGATCCTGTCGCTCGATGTGCCGTCGGGCCTCGACACGACCACGGGGAGAATCTACGAGCCGGCGATTCGCGCCGCAGCGACCATGACGCTCGCCCTCCCGAAGGTGGGCTTGGACCAGCCGGAAGCCGCGGCGGTCGCCGGAGACCTCTATCTCGCCGACATCAGCGTCCCGCCGGGCCTCTACGCGAGATTCCTCGACCTCGACGTCGGCCCGATATTTGCCGAGAGCGACATCATCCATCTGGTGTAGTCGCCGCCCCTTCGGTCCCGACTTTGGGGCTCGCAAGGGGCTACTGCTATGACTCCGAGTCGAGCGGTGTCGATCCGTCGCGACCCTCACGAGAGCGCTCGCGCTCTCCGGTCCATTCGGCGCCGCCGAGGGCGAGGGATGCATCGAGGGTCGCGGGGCCCCAGGTGCCGGCGGCATAGGGATAGGGGTCACACGGATGATCGAGGAGATCGTCGAAGACACGCCACGACGCTTCCGCCTCATCGCCGCGCACGAAGAGCGTCTGGTCTCCCTCAATGACATCGAGAATCAGCGCCTGGTAGGCCTCGGGGAGCTCCCCGTAGGCGTCGTCGTGGCTGAATCGGAGTGCCTGGGAATCAATCGTGAGCGGCTCACCGGGCGCTTTCACGTTGAACCGGAGGGTGAATCCCTCGTCGGGTTGCAGCGTGATCAGCAACACGTTGGGCCCGATACCGCAACTGTCACGATGTCCGTGGAAGATGCAGAGCGGAGGCTGTCGGAAGGTCACGGCGATCTCGGTGAGGCGTCGCGGCAGGCGCTTCCCCGTGCGCAAGTAGAACGGGACGCCCTGCCATCGCCAGGTGTCGATCTCCATCCGTATGCCGACGAAGGTCGGTATCTTGGACTGCTCGTTGACGCCGTCCTCAGCTCGATAGGCCCGCACCATCTCGCCATCGATGGTCCCCGCCTCGTATTGGCCGAAGACGATGCTCTCGTCGGGTATCGGGGCGATCGCCTCGAGGACCTTGACTTTCTCGTTGCGGATCTGGTCGGCACTGAACGAGACCGGTGGCTCCATCGCCACCAACGTGAGGACCTGAGTGAGGTGGTTCTGCACCATGTCACGTAGCGCCCCGGCCGTCTCGTAGTATCCGGCACGGTCGCCGATTCCGAGTTCTTCAGCGACAGTGATCTCGATCGACTCGACGCGATCTCGGTTCCAGGCGCTTTCAAACAACGGATTCGCGAAGCGGAAGGCCAACAGGTTCTGCACGGTCTCCTTGCCGAGATAGTGGTCAATGCGATAGACCTGCTCCTCGTCGAACCAGCGATGCACGAGCTTGTTCAAGGAAGTGGCCGTTGCTTGATCGGAGCCGAACGGCTTCTCGATCACGAGGCGAACCCACCCCGCACTCTCGTGGAGCCCCGCTTCTCCAAGCCGCTCCATGATCGAGGGGGAGATAGAAGGGGGCAGCGCAAGGTAGAACACACGATTGCCGGGAAGGTCGTGCTCGCTCTCAACTGCGGCGATGCGCTCACCGAGGTCATCGAGCGACGCAGCGTCGCGTCGAACACGGTGGAAATGAACGTTGTCGTCGCTCCATTGCGCCAGGTCGGCTTCGGACAGGCCAGCGTCGATCAGCGCGGACCGCGTCCACGCTCGGTATTCGGCGTCGTCGTAGTCGCCCGAGCCGACACCGAGGATCACGCAGTCGTCGCCGAGGCCGTCCTCGGTAATCAGCCGGTAGATCGACGGGATCAGTTTGCGGCGTGCAAGGTCACCCGTGCCGCCGAAGATGACGAAGAGGTGACGACGATCTTCCGGCACCATCATCGTTTCCCTATCGTCATGGAGATTCGGTACACGCTGATCCCTTCTCCGGCTTTGGTTGTCCATTGTCTCATCAGTGAGTTCGGTACGCTGACGAGCATGGATCTACACGTTTCTCGGGCAGCGAGCCACAGCAGCCGGCCGGCATGATGCAGGTCGTGCGTGTCGGTGCAGATCTGGCCTCGGTTGCAGCCGACCTGATAGCGGAACAGCTTCGGGCGCGGATTGCCGTCAACGGGCGTGCGTCGCTCGCGGTCTCGGGCGGCCGGACACCTTGGGCGGTGTTCGAACGTCTGAGCGAGGCTGCCGTTCCGTGGAGCAGAGTCCACGTCTATCAGGTAGACGAGCGAGTGGCACCGCGTGGCAGCGCGGACCGCAACCTGACCGGGCTGGCCGACACGCTGCTCGATCGCGTCCCGGCATCGCCGCATCCGATGCCGGTCGATGCGCCCGATCTCGATGCCGCGGCGCATAGGTATGCAGCGGAGCTTCCGACGACGCTCGACATTGTCCACCTGGGGCTCGGTGACGACGGCCATACGGCTTCGCTTGTGCCGGGTGACGGCGCCCTGCTTGTTGAGGACACGGCCGTGGCGATGACGGACTTCTATCGAGGGCATCGCAGGATGACGCTCACCCGCCCGACGCTCGACGACGCCGGGCTGATCGTGTGGATCGTCGCAGGCACGGACAAGGCGCCGATGGTTGAGCGGCTCATCGACGCGGATGGGTCGATTCCGGCGGGACTGATCTCCCAAGAACGCGCGGTGCTCGTCACCGACGCGATCTGACAGAGCGCTTCCGCCGCCTACGAGCGGCCCGGCGGTTGCGGCCACTCACCGGTCGTGTCGTGGGTCGGTTCGAGCAGGAAGCCGAGTTCTTCTCGGGATTCGCCGGTCCCGAACACGGTGATGGTGTCGCCGACTTCGAACACGGTATCCCCATGGGGGATCAGCACATTGCGACCCCTCCTGAGGGAGACGAGGATCGCGCCGTTCGGCCACTGGACATCCTTCACCTGCCATCCGACGATGGGGGTGCCCCGGCGGACGACCGCCTCAGAGAATTCCGCTCCGGGTTGGGCCCGCACCCGCACGCGCTCGCGGTAGAGCTCGCGGCCAGTCGACATCCCAAGGGCGTGGTGATAGGCCTTGACCACGGAGGCGCGGCGGAACATGCCGATGAGCTTCGTCGGATCATCGTCCGCCACCACCGGGAGGCGGCCGAGCCCAATCGATGCCATGCGGGCGAGCGCCGCTGACACCGGGACGTCGGGCGTCACCGTGATCGGGTGTGGGGACATCTCCTCGCCAACGGTCGTTTCAGCTTCTCGGCCGGAAACCCGTTCGAGGTCGGTGACGCTGACGACGCCGACAAGCGCATCGTCGCTCATCACCGGCATGCCGTGGTGCCGGGTGCGGTCGAGTACCGTCTCGAGCTGCTCCATCGTCATGTCCGGAGTCGCGACGACATCGATGTGTGACATCACGTCGGAGACGTCGACGGTGTCGAGGAGGTCGATGTCCTCGGACCGTGGGATTCGAATGCCCTTCCTGGCAAGGCTCATGGTGTACGCCGACTCCGGATGCATGCGGTCGCCAATGAGGGTGGCGAGCGCCGCCGCGAGCATCAATGGCAGCACGAGGCCGTAGCTGCCGGTGAGTTCGAACACGAGGATGACGGCGGTGAGTGGCGCCCGGGCGGTTGCCGAGAGCGCCGCCGCCATCCCGACGAGCGCGAAGGCACCGGGATCGATTCGCGAGAATCCCCAGAGCGGATCGATGAGAATCGCAAAGCCGGCTCCAACCGCGCCCCCGATGACGAGTGCAGGCATGAATGTGCCCGCCGAACCGCCGCCCTTGCGGGTGAGTGCTGCGGTGATGGCCTTCAGCGCAGCGATGAGGAACAACGACCACCACACGAAGTCGCCGGCGCTTCGCAGCATGAGGAGTTCGGTGAGGAACTTCTGTCCGGTGCCGAGGGTCTCAGGATGCCACAGGCCGATGATGCCAACAGTCACGCCCATCAGCACCGGAAGCAGCCAACCCGGAAGCCTCGACGAGAGTCGCGTGATCGCCGTCCGATCGAGGACACGCAGGAAGAACGTGCCGAAGAACACGGCGAGAACGGCGAGCAAGGCGTAGAGGATGAGTTGCAGTGGATCCGTCAGCTCATATGCAGGGGACCGGAGGAAGGTCTCTTCGCCGACCAGCGCATGCGTCGTGACCGCCGCAGCGACCGATGTGACGACGATGGCGCTGATGTGGCGAATGGCGAAGGAGCTCAGCACCACTTCGAGTGCGAACATCATGCCGGCGATGGGGGCGTTGAAGCTTGCGCCGATTCCTGCGCCGGCCCCGGCCGCAACGAGGCTCTTCACCTGGTCGAGACCGAAGCGGGTGTAGCGGGCGAGCGATGAACCGATCGCCCCGCCGATGAGCACGATCGGACCCTCTCGACCACCCGAACCGCCCGTGCCCAGGGTGGCAGCCGTGGCAACGATCTTCGCTCCGACGAGCCTCGTCGGGAGATAGCCACCCTCGAGGTTGAGCCCAACCATCGTTTCTGCGACGCCGCCGCCTGAGACGTCCGGCCCGAGCCACTTGTTGAGGAGCCAGGCCGCCAACAGGCCCAACGGAATCGAGATCAGGAAGATCCACTTCCCGAGCCCGAAGAACGTCTCGGTCTCCGCGACGCTGTGGCCAACCAACTCCATGGCCCAGACGAGCACCGCCGCGCCGATCCCGACCAGGACGCCGAGGAGCAGCGACGCGGCAAGGAACGCGGTGTGACCGCGCGAGCGCAGGGCAGAGCGGATACGGGAGAAGACGGACGACATACGCCCGTAACGGTACAGCGCTCTGGCCTTTCGCCTCTGCCACACCCGTGGGCTTGTGCCCGCCATCGGAGGCGGGGAGACGTGGTCGAGCCGATGCGCGGACGCAGAGGGAGCAGTCTGAGGGTCTGGATCTCGTCGACGCGCCGAGGCTCCCGGCTGTCGCCGGGAGCCTCAACCCTGTTGCCCTCCTATTGCTGATGGCCGCCCGATAGCGTCGGTGTGTGAGCCGTGCCCGGCGAGACCTTCTCGGTCGGCGCGCTGTCGCCGAAGCCCTTTTCGAGCCTGTCGGCGGCGGCTGCCGCCGACAGGCCGCTCGACATCGCCGCATTTGGGATTCTCACGAATTGCACCCCGGGGCGCGCAGGATCGAAGTCCGCGGTGAGCTTCCCGGAGACCAGGGCGTCGTGGAGACCACTCTGCCCGGTGACCACGACGGTCTTAGGGGAGTATTCGGCGCCTGCCGTGCTGCCCTGCTCCGGGACCAGTCCGGCGTCGAGCTTGCCGGCATCGAACGCTGCCGAAAGGCTGCGGTCGGCGGTTGCCACTTCGAAACCCCTCACGTACTCCACGTTGGAGGCTTGCGGCCCGAAGTCGGTAGCGAACTTGCCGTCGATCAACGCCTCGGAGAGGGCGCCCTCTTCACTGATCGCAACGGTCTCGGGAGCCGGCGCGGACGCTGGGGCAGGCTGACTCTGTGTCGATGCCGGTCCTGCGTCGTACTTGCC
>CAZONX010000118.1:0-6385 GCA_964581295.1 uncultured Acidimicrobiaceae bacterium | reverse complement strand
ACCGACCAGCCGAACACCTTCGGATCCACGCGGGCGAGCCCTCCGATCGGAACATCGATCGTCACTCCGTCTCTGGCACTGCCGGGCTCAAACTCGTAGGTCAGGGGCATCGTCACGTCGCCGTACTGCCACACGTCGGGGAACGCCTCCTCACCCGGCGTGTCCACATCGGGCTCGAGGAGATCTGCGACGGAGAGGTCCAGCCGATGCGGTTCGGCGACCCTTATCTCACGCCACCACCGGTCGAAGTGGCGAACCGACACGATGTCGTCGGGAATCCGCCGCTCGAAGAACGCGACCACCGTCTCGTCGTCGACGAGCAGATCCGACCTTCGATAGCGTGCCTCGAGGTCGAGCACCTCGTCGATCACCGACGCGTTGTGATCGACGAATCGGTAGTGCGTCTCCCACTCCCCCACCACAAGGGCATGGCGGATGAAGAGATCGCGAGCGGCACCCGGATCGATCCGCCCGTATTGCACCGGTCGATCGGTGTGGAGCGGCATGCCATAGAGCGACACGGTCTCGTTGGCGATCGCCGAACCACGCTCGGCATCCCACCACGGGTCCGAGTATGAGCGCGTAACGAGGTGGCTGGCGGCTGCTTCGATCCACCCGGGCTCCACGGTGGCCACGCCTCTCGCCCACAACCTCGTGGTCTCGACGAGCTCGGCGGCCATCACCCACTCGGGAGATCGCTTGAACAGCGTCGATCCGGGATTGATCGAGAACCGGCTGCTCCTCGCCCCGCGGTACTCGTAGGAGTTCGGATCCTTCTTGCCGACGTTCGAAAGCAAGCCGGTCAACAGCGTGCGGTGCACGACCTCGCGTTCCGCCGGCCGGCGGTTGGCACCAAGGCCCATCTCTCTCACGACATCGCGCAGTTGAGCGTGAAGGTCCTGCCACTCACGCACCCTGCGGTAGTTGAGGAACTCCGTGCGGCAGAGGCGCCGGAATTGGTTTGAGCTCCGTGCCCGCCGCTCCTCGCTCAGATACTCCCAAAGGTGCAACCAGCTGTAGAAGTCGGACTCCTCGTCGCGAAAGCGCGCGTGGGCCTGATCTGCCTGTGTCTGCTTCTCGGCTGGGCGCTCTCTCGGATCCTGGATGGCGAGCCCCGACGCAATCACAAGCACCTCACGCAGGCACGCCGTGCGGTTCGCTTCCAGGATCACGCGGGCCAGGCGAAGATCGATCGGGAGGTCGGCGAGTTGTCGGCCGAGCTTGGTGAGGCGTACCCGCCCGTCCTTGTTCTCCGTTCGAATCGCTTCGAGTTCGACCAGGCGTGCGAAGCCGTCTCGGATCGCTCGAGAATCCGGCGGGTCCAGGAACGGAAACACTTCGATAGCGCCGAGGTCTCGAGCCACCATTTGGAGGATCACGGCAGCGAGGTTCGTTCGCTGGATCTCCGGCTCGGTGAACGCAGGGCGGGATTCGAACTCGTCCTCGGCGTAGAGCCGGATGCAGATCCCTGGTCCGAGGCGCCCGCAACGGCCGGCTCGCTGGTTCGCCGACGCCTGGGACACCGCCTCGATGGGGAGGCGCTGGACCTTGGTGCGTCTGCTGTATCGCGAGATCCGGGCCGTCCCCGCATCAACGACGTAGCGAATCCCGGGGACGGTCAGTGACGTCTCTGCGACGTTGGTTGCGATCACGACCCGGCGCCCGGTGTGCGGTCGGAACACGCGGTGCTGTTCGGCTCCGGAGAGGCGGGCGTAGAGCGGGAGGACCTCCGTGTGCGGCAGCGCCATCTCCGAAATGGCGTCTGCGGCGTCGCGAATCTCGCGCTCGCCCGAACAGAACACGAGAACGTCGCCGTTTCCCTCGGAGAACAACTCCTCGACTGCGTCGCAGATCCCCTGGGTCTGGTCCCGGGGCTCAGACTGTTCCGGGTCGTCGAGCGGTCGGTAGCGGACCTCGACCGGATACGTGCGACCGGAGACCTCGATGACGGGCGCGTCCTCGAAGTGCTCGGCGAATCGTGCCGTGTCGATGGTGGCCGACGTGATGATGACCTTGAGGTCGGGGCGCTTCGGGAGAAGTAGCTTGAGGTAGCCGAGCAGGAAGTCGATGTTGAGGCTGCGCTCGTGGGCTTCATCGATGATGATCGTGTCGTACCGTTCGAGGCGGCGGTCTCGGTGGACCTCGGCGAGCAGCAATCCGTCGGTCATGACCTTCACCAGTGTCGAGTCGCCGGTCTGGTCCGAAAAGCGCACCGCATAGCCGATGGCATTGCCCACCGTCGTTCCAAGCTCCTCGGCGATTCGGTCGGCGATCGAACGGGCCGCAATCCGTCGTGGCTGCGTGTGCCCGATGGTTCCCTCGACGCCTCGTCCGAGTTCGAGGCAGAACTTCGGGATCTGTGTGCTCTTCCCCGAACCGGTCTCGCCGGCGACGATCACCACCTGATGGTCTCGGATGGCCTCGAGGATCTCCTCGCGCCACGCCGTGATCGGGAGGTCCTCCGGGTAGGCAATGCGGCTCGGGACAGCGGCCGTTCGTGCCGCAACCCGCTCCTCAGATGCCGCGACCGCCTTCTCGACGCGAGCGATGGCATCGCTGCGCGGCGGCTGATCCGCGATTCGCTCGGCGCCAGTCAGGCGCCGATGCAGGCGACGGCGTTCGGCCCGCGGCAGGCGGTCGATGCGGGATCGGAGGCTTGGCGTCGTGGACATCTCGGCGCTTCAGGGTACGGGCCCGGGCGTTGCTTCAACTCACCGCACTCGTGACCGTGATGCCGACCGAGTCGGCCGACACGTTGATCCACTGTTCGCCGTCCCACTCGAAGAGATCGGTCCGACCGACGAAGTCGTGTACACCCTTGCTGAGGCCGACGTCGACTGCCACCAATTCGGCGTCCGTCGCATACGCCTCCCCCGGCGTGATCAAGAGCGCGCCATCGACAAATCGCCCGTCGTCACCGGTTCTCGCGCCGAGCGAATTCTCGGCAACGTATTCGACCTCATCGGTGAATCCATCCCGGATTGCATCCCTGAGGTCGTTGGTCGTCGTATCCAATGCAAGGATCGGAGCGCCCGGGCAGAGCACTTCAAGACAGACAACGGCGAAGGCGTGCGCCTGGACGGCCGTCGCCTGTTCCCCATCGAGAGGCGGCGCTTGATCAGAGCAGGCGACTGCCACTGCTACCAGGGCGCAGGCGAGGGAGGGCAGTCTGTTTCGCATCGACCTCCTTCGATGACCGCAGCGTATCCGGGGCGACCTGCTCGAACTCGCGCCTCGCTATTTGTCTCGCTTGAAGATCGCAGCGGCGCCCATGCCGCCTCCGATGCACATGCTTACGATGCCGTACTCGACGTCGCGTTTGACCATCTCGTGCAGCAGTGTCGCCGTCAGCTTCGCCCCGGTGCATCCAAGCGGGTGACCGAGGGCAATGGCACCACCGTTCACGTTGACAATCGACGGATCGAGACCCAGCGTGCGCATCGAGTAGAGCGCCTGGCTGGCGAAAGCTTCGTTGAGTTCGACCAGGCCGATGTCGTCGATCGACAAACCCGCCGCTTCGAGGGCCTTCGGAATCGCCACCGTTGGCCCAATGCCCATCTCGTCGGGGTGCACGCCGGCCACCTGATAGGTGACCAGCTCAGCCAGCGGCTCGAACCCCAGCTCGGCCGCTTTCTCCCGGGTCATGAGCACCTCGATCGCAGCGCCGTCTGACGTCTGTGACGAGTTGCCGGCGGTGGAGCGTCCGTTGACCTTGAACACCGGGCGCAGCTTGGCCAGGCCTTCGACGGTGCTTGCGCGGGGTCCGTCGTCCGTGTCGAAGAGAACGGACTTGCCTCCAACGGTCACCTCGATTGGGATGATCTCGTCGTCGAATCGACCCGACTCGATCGCCGCAAGGGCGCGCCGGTTCGACTCGACGGCGAACGCATCCTGATCCTCACGACTGATGTCGTAGCGTTCCGCCACCGTCTCGCTCGTGATACCCATCGAGTCGTACGACGCCGGGAACTCGCTGACCAGCGTGGGATTCGGGGCAGGCTTCTGCCCGCCCATCGGCACCAGCGACATCGATTCGACACCGCCCGTGATCACGACATCTGACCACCCGGCCGCGATCTGCGACGCCCCGGTGGCCAGAGATTGCAGGCCACTACTGCAGAAGCGATTCAGCGTCATCGCCGGAACCTCGACCGGGAGACCGCCACGTAACGCCGCGATGCGCGCCACGTTCATGCCCTGTTCGGCCTCAGGGAAGGCGCAGCCGACGATCACGTCGTCAACGCCGGCCGGATCCAAGCTCGGAGCCCGCTCGAGGAGCGCCTCGATCAGACGACCAAGCAGATCATCGGGTCGGGTCTCGCGAAGGGTTCCCTTGCCCGACTTGCCGACAGCGGTGCGGTGTGCGTGGGTGACCACGACTCCTGTGCTCATAGGTGTGCTCCTTCTGCTTTCAGTTCCGCAACGGCTTGCCGGTCTCCAACATGTGGAGGATCCGGTCGATCGTCTTCTGCTCCCGACAAAGGCCCACAAACGCCTCGCGCTCGAGGTCCAAGAAGTCCTGCTCGCTGAGGAGCGTGCCTGCTGGAACCTCGCCGCCGCATAGAACGGTGGCCAACACGGTGCCAAGGTGCTCGTCGTATTCGCTCAGGTAGCCGCCCTGGGCCATGCCGTGGACACCCACCTTGAGAGCGGCGATGCCCGTGGTGCCCGGCACCGGGACGCGCCGTCGCGGCGGTGGGTGGTAGCCCATCTGCACCATGGCCAGCACGTCCGCCTTGGCGTCGGCGAGCACAGCGTCCGGGTTCAGCGTGATCCGGTCGGTCCGGCGAAGGAACCCATACGACTTCGCTTCCACGGCGCTCGTCGACACGGTGCCGGTTCCGACCGTCATGAACGCCTTCTCCATAAACGGGAACAGATCGGCCTTGACGCCCTCCGGGATCGAACCGTAGAAGCGGAATGCCATTTCCTTGCAGCCGCCGCCCGCCGGAATCAACCCGACACCCAGTTCGACCAGCCCGATGTAGGACTCGGCCGATGCCCGCACGGCGTCGCCATGCATCACGGCCTCGCAGCCGCCACCAAGCGCCAGACCCCGAGGTGCGATCACGACGGGTCCGTCGCAATACTTCATCCGCATGAACGTGTCCTGGATCACCCGGACCGCCTCGGTCACCTGATCCCAATCCTGGGACATCGCCAGCATCCCGATGAGGCCGACATTGGCCCCAACCGAGAAGTTGGCGGCTTCGTTGCCGACGACCAGTCCAACGAGATCGCCCGCGTCGACCATGTCGCACCCGGTGGCGATCATCTCGAGGATCGTGTTGTCGATGGCGTTCATCTTCGTGTGGAATGCAACACAGCCCACACCGTCGCCCATGTCGTAGAGCGTGGCGCCCACATTCTCTGCCAACACCTTGCCCTCGTCGGCAAGCGCCGACAGGAAGATCACACCGTCGGACATCGGGACCGGCAGGTACGTCTCGGATGGAACGTCCCAGTAGTGCGGCACTCCGTTGCGGGTCACGTACCACGATCCTTCGCCGGCCTCGATCAGTCGGTCGACGGCCGTCGGCACAGTCATGCCTTCGGCGCGCATTCGCTCGACGGACGCCGCGACACCGATCGCATCCCAGGTCTCGAACGGGCCGAGTTCGTAGTTGAAGCCCCAGCGCAGGGCTCGGTCGACGTTCACGACGTCGTCGGCGATCTCGCCCAACAACTCGAGTGCGTAGATCGCGGTCTCGGCCGTGACCT
This sequence comes from uncultured Acidimicrobiaceae bacterium, assembly GCA_964581295.1. Classification (GTDB taxonomy): domain Bacteria; phylum Actinomycetota; class Acidimicrobiia; order Spongiisociales; family UBA5794; genus JAHEEL01. Next base: position 664 of record CAZONX010000118.1, on the reverse strand, counting down.
TCCACGCGAACCGTCCGTGGTCATCGTCGAAGGCGAGCATTGCCGCGATCTTGTCGCCGGGGGCCTCCATCTTGCGGGCGGCTCCGACCGACGGGAGCCGCACCTTGCCAGCATCGATGTAGTCGAGTGTGCTGAGGTCGAGGCTGAGGATGGTGCTGCCTTGCTCGGTGCGGACCTTCTTGTAGAAGCCGGCTCCGGTCTTGGCACCGAGCCGCCCGTCGTCGATCAGGCCCTGCATGGCGTCGGGGACGGCGAAGCGATGCCTCCACGGATCATCTGGGCAGCCCTCGCCGATCGTGGCGAGCACATGGGCCATCGTGTCCAGGCCCACGATGTCGGCTGTGCGGAACACTGCGGATTTCGGGCGGCCCATCGCAGGTCCGAACACAACGTCCACCTCGGCAACACCGACACCGAATTCCTGCATCCAGTGGAACACGGACGCCATCCCGAACGTGCCGATGCGATTGGCGATGAAGTTGGGGGTGTCCTTGCAGTACACGATGCCCTTGCCGAGCACGTTCTCACCGAAGTCGGCCATCGCCTCGAAGACATCAGGGTCGGTGGCGTCGATCGGAACCATCTCGAGCAGCCGCATGTAGCGCACGGGGTTGAAGAAGTGGGTCACCATGAAGTGGCTGCGGAAATCGTCGCTGCGACCCTC
>CAZONX010000117.1:0-6456 GCA_964581295.1 uncultured Acidimicrobiaceae bacterium | reverse complement strand
CGCCCCACCAAGAGAACAGTCTGCAGGCTTCTTCTTCTAGGGTTCGCGGGTGAGAATTGCACTCGTCGAGCCCTACTTCGGAGGTTCCCACCGGGCGTGGGCGGATGGCTATGTGGCCAACAGTGCGAACGACGTCACGCTCGTCACCCACGAGGCTCGGTTCTGGAAGTGGCGGATGCACGGGGCGCACCTCACGCTTGCCGAGCAGGTGGCGGAGACGTTTGGCAATCCACCCGATGTCGTGATGGCGTCGTCGATGATGGACGTTGCATCGTTCGCAGGGGCGGCTCGGCACTCGATCGGTGATGCTCCGATCGCGGTTTACTTCCACGAGAGCCAGTTCTCCTATCCGCTCTCTCCGCTCGACCGCCCAGACCTGACGTATCCCATGGCTAACTGGTCGAGCGCTGCGGTCGCCGACCTGGCGATCTTCAACTCGGAGTTCCATCGGTCGCTGTTCTTCGACGAGGCCGAACGTTTCCTCCGCCAGTTCCCGGATCGGCGACATGGGCATCTCGTCTCGAAGATCCAAGACCGATCGATAGCCCTGCCGGTCGGTGTGGACCTCCAACGGATCGATCCGTCGCCCGGGCACTCGACCGATGGCCCTGCGCTGATCCTCTGGAACCAGCGATGGGAGCACGACAAGCGACCGGATGAGTTCGTCCGGTTGATCGAGGCCCTCGTCGCCACCGACCTCGACTTCGAGGTAGCAGCCGCCGGCGAACAGTTCGTCTCGGCGCCCGAGTCCTTCGATCGCCTCCCCGGCCTCCTCGGGGACCGCTTGGTAGCGTTTGGGTTCCTCCCGGACGACGAGTACGTCGATCTCTTGCGATGCGCCGACATCGTGGTCTCAACGGCCGAGCACGAGTTCTTCGGCATCGCCATCGTCGAGGCCATGGCAGCCGGGGCGTTTCCAGTACTTCCGGATCGCCTCGTCTACCCCGAGCGAATCCCGGAGGCCCACCACGTTCGCTGCCTCTACGAGGACTTCGACGAGATGGTCGCGCGGGTTCGCTGGGCCATCGAGAACCCCTCCGGAGCATCTGCAATCGGTCAAACGCTTGCAAAGGGGGTTGCGCAGTTCGACTGGTCGGTCGTCGCTCCCCAGTACGACCGAGCGCTGAGCCTGCTCATTGGTTCGTAGGAGCGACCGCAAAGCGTTGTCCGAAGTCTCGAGCGCGCTAGCCCCCCGTTCTTGCGTAACTATGGGAAGCCCGCTTCCACTATCTACGCAAGAACGGGAAGAGGGGCCGCTGCGTCAGTCCACTCCCAGGACGTCGTCGAGCCAGTCGAGGCGGTGGGTGCTCTCGATGAAGCGGATCGTTCCCGACTTCGAACGCATGATGACCGAATGGGTCTCCACCCGTCGCCCGTAGAAGCCGATGCCGTCGAGCAACGAGCCGGAAGTAACGCCGGTTGCGGCGAAGAACGTGTTGTCGGAATCGACGAGGTCCCGCAGCGTCAACACCTGATCGAGATCGAGGTCGTGCTCGATGGCGTACTGCCGCTCCGACTCGTCGCGGGGCCAGAGTTTGCACTGCATCTCGCCACGCAGCGCGGCCATCGCACAAGCGGCCGTCACGGCTTCCGGCGATCCGCCGATACCAAGGAGGACATCGATACCGCTATCCCGCTTCGCCGTCGATATCGCTCCCGAAATGTCGCCGTCTCCGATCAATGCGATCCTCGCACCGGCTGCACGCACCTGCGCCACGTAGTCGTCGTTGCGCGGGCGGTCCAGGATGACGACCGTCACGTCGTCGATGTCCTTCCGTTTCGCCTTGGCGACCTGCGCCAGGTTGTGCCCGACTGGGGCGTTGATGTCGATGGTCCCGGCGGCTTCCTCGCCGACGGCGATCTTGTCCATGTAGACCAGCGATCCCGGCGCGTACATCGAACCGCGGTCGGCCATCGCGATGACGGCAAGCGCCCCCGGCATGCCAAGGGCGCAGAGGCGCGTTCCATCGACAGGATCGACCGCGACATCCATGCGCGGCTCCCTGCCGTTGCCGACGACTTCGCCGTTGAACAGCATCGGAGCTTCGTCCTTCTCGCCCTCCCCAATGATCACGGTGCCGTCCACGTCGACAGTCGAGAGCATGTGGCGCATCGCATCGACGGCAGCTTGGTCAACGGCGTTTTTGTCGCCGCGGCCCTGCCACTTCGCCGAGGCCATCGCCGCCGCCTCGGTGACCCGGACGAGCTCGAGAGCAAGATTCCTGTCAGCGGGTTGATCCATAGCCATGTCGTTCACACCCTCACTATCAGCGCATCGCCCTGTCCACCGCCACCGCAAAGGGCAGCAGCCCCGATTCCGCCTCCGCGCGCACGCAGGGCGGCAATGAGCGTGACGACAATCCGCGCTCCCGAGGCTCCGAGCGGGTGGCCGAGAGCTACGGCGCCCCCGTTGACGTTGACGCGGTCGTGGGGGATGCCGAGCAGGTTCGCCGAGTAGAACGCAACGGCGGCGAAGGCCTCGTTGATCTCCACGAGGTCGAGGTCCGCAACATCCAGGTCGGCCTTGCCAAGCGCGATCCGGATGGCATTGGCCGGCTGGGCCTGGAGGCTGGTGTCCGGCCCCGCAGTCTGCCCGTAGGCAAGGATCTCGGCGAGGATCGGCATGCCCATCGACTCCGCGGTCGCACGATCGGCCACAACGAGGGCAGCCGCTCCGTCGGAGATCTGCGAGGCGTTGCCTGCCGTGATTGTTCCGTCATCGAGGAATGCCGCACGGAGGTTGCCGAGCGACTCGGCCGTCGTTCCTGGCCGCATCCCCTCGTCATGCTCGATGAGGATCGGGGCACCGCGCCGCTGAGGAACCTCCACGGCAACGATCTCCTCGTCGAATGCGCCGGACTCGGTTGCAGTGATCGCACGATCGTGGCTGGCGGCGGCCCACTCGTCCTGCTCGGCACGGCCGATCCCCAGATTGGCGTTGTAGCCGTCGGTGGATTGGCCCATCAGCACGTGGTCGAAGGCGCACATCAGACCGTCTTGGTTGAGGGAATCGACGAGCTCGGTGCCGCCGTAGCCGTAGCCGAAGCGCGCTCCGTTGAGGATGTGCGGGGCGTTGGTCATCGACTCCATACCGCCGGTCATCACGATGCGTGACTCGCCCGCCCTGATGTGCATGTCCGCATCGGCGATCGTTGCAGTCCCCGACAGGCAGGCCTTGTCGATGGTCGTCGAAGGAACCGTCATCGGAATGCCGCCCTTGAATGCAGCTTGCCGGCTCGTGACCTGCCCCTGGCCGGTCTGGATCACATGACCGAAGAGCACCTCGTCGATCTGGTCCCCGGCGAGTCCTGCACGTTCAAGCGCCGCGGCGATCGCGAAACCACCGAGATCCATCGCGGTGAGAGAGGTGAAGCCACCCCGGAACTTGCCGATCGGTGTGCGTGCGATCGAGGAGATAACCGTGGCCATCGCGACCCTTTCGTGGCGTATGGCCCGATGCTACTGGTCGCGGCCGGGCAGGACCCGGGCGCTACTCGAGCACCTCTCCCGCCTCCGTCCACGGTGCAGCGTCGAACTGGTGGGAGATCAGGGGCGGCGGGATATCGCGCGGCCGGTTCGACTGAACCCACGGACTCGGCCGCGGCACCGGGGGTCGCGTCGCCTTGACCTCGGCGTCGGATTCCTCGACGTGTGCGACAACAGCGGCGATCGCAGCAGACATGACTGCGTCTGCACCGCCGGAGATGGACTTGATCTCGGTCACGTGGTTCCTTCAACGAGTTCCACGAGGGTACCGGCCATCGCGCCGGGATGGACGAAAGCAATGCGATGGCCTCCCCCGCCGATGCGGGGCTCCTCGTCGACGAGCCGAGTTCCGGTATCGCCGAGATGATCGAGCGCCGCTTCGATGTCGGGAACGGCGAAGGCAACGTGGTGCAGGCCTTCGCCGCGTTTGTCGAGGAACCTCCCAACCGGAGAGTCCGGGCGCAGGGGTTGGAGAATCTGGAGGTTCGAACCGCCGATCGCGATCATCGCCTCCTCGACGCCTTGAGACTCGACGACCTCGCGTGACAGCGGCTCAACTCCGTACTGCTGGTGCAGATCGGCAAGGGTTGCATCCAAATCGTGGACGGCGATGGCCACATGGTCGATGTTGTACGGCAGCATGCGCCGAGCCTACCGGTCGAAGACTGCCTCAGCCGGAACAGGCTTTGGACTCGGAGCCATCTCTTTGACGAGATCGACGTCGAAGCAGAACTGTGCGCCGACAGGGAAACGATCCTCGTACCAGAGGTCCCCGCCCATTGCCCTGGCGAGTTTCCGAGCGATCGGGAGGCCGAGGCCGACACCCTGCTCGAGGCGGGCATCGCCGGACGACAGCTGCTCGAAGTGCTCAAAGATGCGCTCACGGTCGGCTTCCGCCACGCCATTGCCATTGTCGGCGACGATTACGGTGAACGTTCCCTCTCGTCGCTCTTCGCCCGAGAGGTACACCTCGTTTCCGCCGTACTTGTCGGCGTTCTCCATGAGATTCCGCAGGATCTGGCGCAGCCGCGCCGGGTCCGACCACACCGTCACATAGGCAGGGATATCGATCTGGACGGTGTCGGTGTTCTCGAACACCATCTCGGTGACCGTCTCGGCGACGGCAGCAACATTGATCTGCTCGAGGTGGAACCGAAGATGCCCGGAGTCCAGGCGCGGGATCACCAGGATATCCTCAACGATGTTCGTCAGGTGATCAGATTCTCCGCGCAGGATCGTCAGGAACTCGTCGACCTCAGCGGGTGGCAGTTCGCGCCAGTGCTCCCGGAGCGTCTCGGCGAATCCGGAGATTCCGGTGATCGGCGTCCGAAGCTCATGGGAGACCATCGAAACGAACTCGTTCTTCACCTCGACCGTGCGGCGTTCTTGTCGGAGGAGCTCTCGCTGGCGGTCCTGCACTAGGACAAGCGTGCGCGCAGCACCCGAGATGAGTGCAGCGATCGATATGAGCAGCAAACCCGCAACGATTGTGTCGAAGTGGCCTTCCTGGCTGCGAGCGATGAGTCCAACCCCACCCGTGGATACCACGACGACTGCCCACACCAGAACGTACGCGAGCAGAATGGACGCCTGCCGTGCTGGAAGCAACAAGGCGACGGCGACGATGCCGTAGGCCATGGCAGCCGCCATTGCGGCCGGCGAAGCACCGCCGAGAGCAAACATCGCCCCGACCACGGTGATGTCAATGAGGAGTGGGATCGTTGCGGTGGTGCCGTGCGTCTGTCGGTAGAGCGCATCAATCGCAATGACGGCGCTGCCGATCGCGTAGGGGATGGCGAATAGACCGGATCCCGTGACGATGAAGATGATTGCCGTTACACACAACAGCGACGCGACAAGGGCCCGGGCGCGCTGGAAGTCGCCACGGATCGTTCTGTAGGCAATCGGCGCACGGCCGGCCGACAGGTCTTCACTCACCTGAACCCTTTCACCTTCTTCAGAGGTCTATCGGTCTCTCGGTGCGGGGTGTTGACCGCTTATGGTCGGCGTGCAACGAGTTCTTCGAGCGCTGTGTCGGGAATGGTGAGATCGCCACGACCGGATCCGATGTGCAGATCCGGTTTGCCGGAGCCGTGGTAGTCGGACCCGCCGGTCGCTACAAGGCCCAGATCGGATGCCACCTCCGCGAGTTGGGAGCGGATCGCTGGTGGATGCTCGGAGTAGTAGGCCTCGATGCCGCTGAGGCCCGTCTCGCGAAGTTCTTCGAAGATGCCGCGCAGAGACGGCCCGTCAACGTTGATCGTGAGGGGGTGAGCGATCGACGTCACGCCTCCCGATTCTGTGGTGAGGCGGATCGCCTCAGTTGCGGTGAGGCGGGTTCGCTCGACATACGCCCGTCCGCCGTCTCCCAGCAGGCTGACAAACGCCTCTGAGCGATTGTCGAGATAGCCGGCTTCGACAAGTGCGTCCGCGATGTGCGGTCTTCCGACTGCGTCACCGCCGGCGTGGCGCAGCACGTCGTCCATCGTGAGCGAGTAGCCAAGCTGGTTGAGCCGTTCGACGATCACGACGTTGCGATCCGCACGGCCGGCGCGCAGCATCGCGAGGCGGTCCTGGAGGGGGCCCGGCGTCGGCTCGACGAAGTAGGCGAGCATGTGGATCTTCGCTCCGGCGTGGTCCACCGAGAGCTCGACTCCGGGTACGAGTTCGATCGCGAGGCCGACTGCCGCCGTGCGTGCCGCGGCGATGCCGGAGAGGGTGTCGTGATCCGTCAAGGCGATCGCCCGCAAGCCGGCGGCATCCGCCTTCGCCATGACGACAGCGGGCGCGTCGGTTCCGTCGGACGCTGCCGAGTGGACGTGGAGGTCGACGGCCACGCGTCTAGGACGTGAGGAACGTGAAGAGGATCAATACGATGACGACGAGCAGGGCGTAGCCGCCGTACTTCTTGATGAGTGCGAAGGTGTTCGAGCGGCGTTGCTTCTTCGCTTCCACGGCCTGCTTCTCGGC
>CAZONX010000116.1:0-6546 GCA_964581295.1 uncultured Acidimicrobiaceae bacterium | reverse complement strand
AGCTGGTAGCTGACTTCAGCCTTCAAGCTCCGGCACCTCGCCGTAGTACTCCGCGAGTCGGTCGTTCGCCTGCTCGCCGAAGAGGATCTCCGCTGCCTCGTGGAGGCCCGGCGATGACTGCACCTCATCCTCGGGGATTACCTGGGTGATCTTCGACCGGCGACGGAGGAAGTCCTCGAGCTTGGTCACCATCTCGGTCTCGGCTGCCAGATACAGCTCGACCCTCAGATAGTCGGCGCTCTCGATGATGTCCTCACCCATCGACGGGTCCTGCTGAATCTCGTCGAGCATCTCGAAAGCACGGCGCCCATACCGGCGCCAGAGCCGGTCGGAGAGCGGTTCGACGTTCGGCTTGCGCCGAAGGTCGTCGAGGCGCATGAGCCTCGCCTGCCGATAGAACTCGGCACGGGTCGCTTTGGCCGGTTCGCCGTACCAGCTGTGCGTGTCCTTCTCGAGGGGAACACCGAGCTCTTCGACCGAATCGGCGACCTCTTCGCCGACGTTGAGGCAGTCGGTGAGCTTCCCGCCGAAGATCGAGATGACGCTACGAGCCGAATCGGTCTCGATCTCGTGTTTGCGCGACAGCTTCGTCCAATCGGTATCGCGCCCATCTCCCCCTCCTGTCTTGACGACCAGAGGCCGCACCCCACTGCGATCGGCGATGATGTCGTCGTTCGTCAGCGGTTCGGGCAGGTTCAGCCGGCCGTTGATCTGGTCGAGGAGGAAATCGCGATCCTCGTCGGTGACCTCGGTGAACGGCGTATCGACCCGCGTGTCGGTCGTTCCGATGACCGACCGTCGGCCCATCGGGATGACGTAGAAGAGCCGCTGCGTGTCGTCGTAGAACGCGAGGACCCGGTGGTTCGACGTGATGCGCGGCACGATGAGGTGGATCCCCTTCGAATAAACGATGCGGTGGTTCGTGCGAACGCCGAGATCGAAGTTGACTCCATCAACGAACGGTCCCGCAGCGTTGATCACCACGCGGGCCGTGCACTCAAACGGCTCGCCGCCGGCGTCGACGTCACGCAGCGTGACGTTCCAGCGGTCGCCGGCTCGCTCGGCGTCCACGGCTTCAACGTAGTTCACCGCGGTCGCTCCAACGTCGATCGCCGACCGAACGAATCCGAAGACGAACCGCGAGTCGTTGTCAGGGAGGTAGGCGTCGTAGTACTCGATGCCGCCGACGGCGTTGTCGGTACGCACTACCGGCTCGAGCCGTTCGATGGTCTCCGGGCTCAGATAGCGCGGCCGGTGGGTGCGGAAGCCACCGATACCCCAATACCCGGCCGCTCCGAGCGCCGCCAACCAGGTGGGATGCGGGGATCCTTCGTCGAGGGTCGCGAGGAATGGGATCTGCTTGATGTTGTCCGGATACGACTTGATGAGACGGTTGCGCGATACGCAGAGCTTGCGAACCAGCGGGATCTCATAGCCCTCGAGGTATTTGAAACCGCCCCACACGAGGTTGGACGACGCCTGGCTTGTGAAGCTGCCGAAGTCGCCTCGGTCGACGAGCGCCACTTTGGCACCGCGGCCCGCAAGCACCGCCGCGGACACGGCACCGTTGATGCCTCCGCCCACTATCAGGACGTCGAACGCTCCCCCGTTGAGCTTCGCCAATGCGGTAGTTCGTAGTGCCATGACCAAATGCTACCTACGCTCCTACGGACCGAATCCGAAGCGAGCTCACACCATGCGCGACCGCACCGCCAAGTACCTGTCGACACTTCACCGCGTCGTGTATCGCGGTACCCGCGGCGTCGTCGGTCGTCGACTCGTCGACAACGACATGTGCCTGCTCACGACGACCGGCCGGCGCAGCGGCACTGAGCACACCGTCCCACTCCTCTACTTGCGCGATCGAGAACGCCTTGTCGTCATCGCCTCGTGGGGAGGACGCGACCAGCATCCCGAGTGGTACATGAACCTTCAAGCGGACCCGGCAGCAGCGGTGCAGGTGCTCGGCGATCGATGGCGGGTCACGGCAAGGACGGCGACAGCGACCGAGCGCGCTACCTGGTGGCCGAAGGTCGTCGACGCCCACGACGGGTATGCCGAGTATGCGTCGCTCACCGATCGAGAGATCCCGGTTGTGTTCCTCGAACCGACCAATGGAGACCGCGCCTGACTCACCACGCGTTCGAGCCGCCAGACCGGGGTATCCCGGCGGCGGCCCGAACGGTGTCTGTTGCTGACTTTGCGGTGAGGGCTACGCCGGAACCGTGTCGTCGTCGGCGTTGTCCTTCATGATCATCATGACAAGGCCGCCGATAGCGACCATCGCCGTGCCGGCCATCAGGATGTAGAAGCCGGTACCGACCGTCACCGTGAACGCTGCGGGAATCGCGCCTGCAGCCGCGGCCTGTGCCAATCCTGCCTCGAGCGTCGAGGCATCATCTCCGGCCTCGACGAACTTGACGATCGCGTAGACCAGCAAGGCCACACCGATCAACGTGGTGGTCAACGCATACGGCACCGCCTCAACGGCCTTGAGCGGCGGCATGAACGCAAACGCCACGACAGCGATGATGGCGATGACGACGACGACTTGCACCCAAGCGTCGAGGCCACCCCAGATTGTGGAAATCCCATCTGGGAATCCCCCGGCTTGGCTCAGGGCCGGCAACAACTCCTCAGCGTCCGATGTTGCGCCCTTCATGAACAACGCAATCACTCCGAGAATGACGCCGAAAAGCGTCCAAATCCTCGTCCAATGCATGGGGTCTCCCTTCTCGTCCCACAGCAGAGCGTAGAGAAATGGGGGCCAGGGTTCCACCTGCATTCGCCTCGAGTGGTGCGATCGCCTCATTTCGACCGCGCGGCCTCAAGTTCCTGGAAGCAACGGTCGATGGCGGAAGAGTAGGAATGGGAGCGGCGCGTCTCTCTTCCTCTCAACCCGTTCTGGGCCTCCCGGGCGGGAGGGGAATGCGAGCGCTTCGCCGAAACGGTGAGGTGACCATGCAACGCACAATCGGACGATCCAGCATCCTACTGGTTCTCCTGATGGCCTTCGGTCTGGTTCTCGGTTCTGTCGCGGCGCCCGCCGCGGCCACGGGGGACGGCGACGGAGAAGGCGACAACGTCGACTCCGTCCGGGCGCAGACGATCGGCACGATCGACTACAAGACCGGTCTCCTTACCGACTTGAAGAACGGCACCGACAATGCCGACCGCAAGGCGGTCTACGAAGACGGTATCGCTCAACTCGCCATGCTTCGCGCGAGCGCCGCGGACTCAGGCGACATCGAGCAACTGCGCAGCATGGACGCGCAGGCCCACGCCATCTACCACGACACCAAGGCGCGAGCCTCGGCGGTCGGGCAAACCGAGGAAGAGAAGATCGCCGAGGTGCGCAAGGCGGCACTCGACACGATCAACTACAAACTCAGCATCTTCCGCGAGGCCAAGGGGAAGACGGACAATCCCGCGCACAAGGAGATCTACGCCGACGCGATCAGCCAGCTCGAGGCGCTGAAGGCGGCAGCCGAAGGCACTGAAAGCGTTGCGGACCTCAAGGAGCTCAAGTCTCAAGCGCACAGGATCTACGACGCCACGAAAGCCAAGATCGGTGATGCCGGTGGCGACAAGGCCGACGAGGGTAAGAAGGAAGAGAACAAGGAGCCGGAGAAGACCGAGGCCCAGAAGGCTGCCGAGGCGCTCGCCAAGGCGAAGCGTTCGACACTGGGCCTGATCGACCACAAGATTTCGATCCTCACCCACGGCGCCGAAGCAGCGAAGAACCCGGCCGTAGCCGCTCACTACACGGAGGCGGCGGCAGCCATCGCCGAGCTGACGGACGCTGCCAAGGATGCGACGAGCATCAAGGCGCTCAAGGACATCGACGCTCAGATCATGGAGATCTACGAGTCGACGAAGGCCGCCGTCGCCGAGTCGCACGGCAAGCCCGAGTGGCAGCCGTCCGAGGCGATCAAGGCCTACCTCGACGGCATCGACGCCGCCATGGCCCACCTGGTCAGTGTCGCGAAGTCGAACGCCGACGCGAGTCCCGATACCGCAGCCGCAGTCGCAAAGGCAGGTGCAAAGGTTGCGGACAAGACCGATGCAGCGCGCGCCGCATGCGAGTCGGGGGACAAACTCGACAGCAAGTGGAGCGACCTCGAGGAGAGCGTCCATGCCTTCCGCAAGGCACTCCGAGAGCACATGGTCGCCGTCACCGGCGGTCCGGCCTATCTGAGCGGCTGGCACTACCCGGGGTAGCAGCACAGCCAAATCACGGTGAGGCCTCGCCTCGCCGATCGTGGCAGCCGAGCCACGGGACATCCCTCCGGTGTGGCGGAGGGATGTCCCGCGTTGTGGGCTGGTTCACGCGAGCGCCAGGCACCGAGGGTTACCATCGGCCTCCATCAGCACCGGAGAGCAAGGAGCCTCTGATGAGAGTCGTCGTACTGGGCGGTGCGGGCAAGATGGGCGCCCTCGCTGTTGAGGATCTCGTGATGAATCCCCGTGTCGACGAGGTGATCCTCGCCGACCGCGACATGGGCGGTGCCGGAGCGATTGCCGACTATCTCGACAGCCCGAAACTGTCCGTGGTCGAATCCGACCTCAACGATCACGAAGCGCTGGTCGCTCTGCTCGAATCGGCCGACGCCTGCGTCAATGCCACCGTCTACTACACCAATCTCAAGGTGATGGAGGCGTGCCTCGAGGCGGGGACTCACTACACCGACATGGGTGGCCTCTTCCACGGGACCCTCAAGCAGCTCGAATTGAGCGACCGCTTTGCAGCGGCCGGGATCAGCGCCGTGCTCGGCATGGGCTCGGCCCCGGGAGCACCGAACATCCTCGCCCGCTACGCCGCCGATCGGCTCGACACCATCGACGCGATAAAGATCTACGACGGAGTGAAGCCCCCGCCGGAGGGCCTCATGAAGTTCACGTACGCGGTCCCGACCATCATCGACGAACTGACGCAACAGCCGATGGTGTTTCGCGATGGCGAGTTCATCGCTCGTGAGCCGCTCACCGAATTCGAGGACTACCTGTTCACAGGATCGCTCGGCATCCTCCCGATGCACCTCTCCCTACATTCGGAGGTGGCGACTCTGCCGGTGAGCTTCGCCAACAAGGGTGTGCAGGAGTGCTTCTTCAAGATCAACTACTGGGGAATGGACCCTGGGACGGTTGAGAAGGTGCGCGTCCTCGCGGACTTCGGCTTCGACGGTGCAGACCCGATCAGCGTGCGTGGTGTCGAAGTGTCACCGCGAGACTTCACGATCGAGATGATGGGTGGATTTGTCCCGTCGGCGATCGACGTGCTTGTCGCGCCTCCGAACGCTCCGGGTGACCTCGCCAAGGAGATCGTCTCCGAGGTGAATGGCACCGTCGACGGCAAGCCGGTGACGTACCGGATGGGCATGCTCACCCTCAAGGGCGCGCTCCCCACCGGCGTGCTCCCGGCCCGCGCCGCTGCCTGGCAAGCCACAGGGAAGGTCGCCCCAGGCGTGCACCCGCCCGAACTCTCCTTCGACCCCGAGCCCTTCCTGAAGGAACTCGAAGAACGAGATATCACCACCCAGATCACGGTAACAACCGGTCTCTGAATCCGCAGGGGGGCAACACGTGGGACCTCATCTGCGTGGTTCAAGCTCCCAGTCCACCCCCTCCGCTTCGCTCCGGCCACACAGCCGGTGCGCGCGCATCCCCCACTGCTTGGTGGAGGCGAAGAGTCGCGGTTCTCGATCTCGGGCCGCCCCACCGACGCTCACCGTGCTCCGTCCCCCCGACCGTCAGGGCGGGGGGACGCGGAGAAGCGCAAGCGACGACGCAGGGGGGGCACCACCAACGACCTCCATGGCATGCAGATACCTCCACGAGAAGTGTCCACCATGTCTCCGAACATGTGCCCATCATGTCCACGGTCCGAACAGGAGGTGGGGGAGACGAAGAAGCACCCCGCCGACTCAAGGCTGGAGGACGCCCTGCACTTCGTCGACGTCGTACGCGGTGGTGACCGTTCGGCTGAGGGTTCCGAGGTCGATCCAGCCGCCTCCGATCCGATAGCTCCCTGCCCAGACGAACGATGCCGTCACCGGATAGGCCTCGAGGGTCGGGTGGCAGTTTCCGCCGGACGGGTGTCTCTCGCGATAGACCGCTCCGCACGTCTTCGTTTCATACGTGTGCGTCGCGGTGCCCGATGGGTATCCGAGCGCCTCGTCGGGATCGAACACTCCGAGCGACCCGTCGCCCCAATCGACACCAAGCGACAAGACGCGCCCTCGCACCTCCATCGTCCGACCGTCCGGTAGCACCTCGGAGTGGGTGATGTCGGGAGGATCGGCGGTTCCGATGAAGGTCGGAAGTCCGGTTATCCCGTCGACGGGCGGTCCGAACGTCGGATCCGGAGTCGCCAACGGGAACGCCCGGAAGATCCGCCATGCCCGTTCCAGTGGTGTCTCGTTCGCGGCCGGGCACACGGGGGTACTGGTGACCAGCAGGATCACGGCCGGATCGTTCGCTGGTTCCCAGGCGTCGATTCCTCCAGGGGTCGTCGACCAGTAGTGGCAAGGCGAACCCGTGGCGTCG
>CAZONX010000115.1:0-6586 GCA_964581295.1 uncultured Acidimicrobiaceae bacterium | reverse complement strand
ATCGGCCCAGGAGCCGGGGAGCACGGCGGCAAGATCGTCGCCGAAGGCACCCTTGCCGACATCGAGAGCGAACCGGCGTCGTTGACCGGCGACTACCTCGCGGGTCGGCGTTCCATCGCCGTGCCTGCGCAGCGACGGCCTGGGTCGGGATTGTCGCTGGATGTTCGGGGCGCAGCCGAGAACAACCTCCAGGACATCGACGTCGAGTTCCCGCTTGGTCGCTTCGTCGCTGTGACCGGCGTCTCAGGGAGTGGCAAGTCTTCGCTCGTGCAGGAGATCCTCTCGAAGGCGCTGCATGCAGAACTCCACGGAGCGAAGCAACTGCCCGGGCAGCACCAGGGCATCGATGGCATCGAGCACGTCGACAAGATCATCAACATTGACCAGTCGCCGATCGGGCGCACGCCGCGTTCGAATCCGGTGACCTACACCAAGGCTTTCGACGCGATCCGCCAGCTATTTGCCACCACGCCGGACGCGAAGATGCGCGGGTACAAGCCGGGGCGCTTCTCCTTCAACGTCGCCGGCGGCCGATGCGAGACCTGCAAGGGCGACGGGACGCTCAAGATCGAGATGCACTTCCTTCCCGACGTCTACATCCCCTGCGACACGTGCAAGGGCAGGCGCTACAACCGAGACACCCTCGAAGTCACCTTCAAAGGACACTCGATTGCCGACGTGCTGGAGATGTCGATCGAAGAGGCGCTCCACTTCTTCGAGAACCAGCCGCGAATCGCGCGCATCCTTGGAACGCTGTTCGACGTTGGACTCGGATACGTTCGTCTCGGCCAGCCTGCTCCCACCCTGTCGGGGGGAGAAGCACAGCGCGTGAAGCTCGCAGCGGAGCTCGCCAAGCGATCAACAGGTCGCACGTTCTACATCCTCGACGAGCCCACCACCGGGCTGCACTTCGAAGACATCCGGAAGCTGCTCGGCGTTCTCGACCGCCTGGTCGACACCGGGAACACGGTCGTCGTGATCGAGCACAATCTCGACGTGGTCAAGACGGCCGATTGGGTCATTGACCTCGGCCCAGGCGGGGGAGACGGCGGAGGCCTGATCGTCGCCGAAGGAACACCGGAGCGTGTCGCTGAACTCGAGGAGTCACATACCGGACGCTTTCTGCGAGCCATACTGCGCCAACCCGTGGCATGACCGGCCGGTCTGCCGATATCGCTGTACCGGCCGCCCCGATCTGCCGAGGCTGAGTGTGTGACGAGAGAGCCAGACCCGACGAGTGACGCCGTGAGCCGTGGACCAGAGGTTCCGCGACGAACGATTGCGTGGCTGGTCGCGATTCCAACGATTCTGGTGGCATTCGTGATGCTCGGCTTTCTGGGGAGCGGCGTCGATGCCTCAATCCTCCGATTCCCGAGCATGCTCGCGACGAACACGCCCACCGGCGGCGACCTCGGTGCCCATGTGCTGCTTCCGCAGATCCTGCGCGACGATCTGCTTCCGGCATGGATGATCACCGGCTGGAGCGATGCCGCGTTTGCCGGATTCCCGGTACTCACATTCTACTTCCCCCTTCCGATGCTCGTCGCGGCGCTTGGCGGGTGGCTCATTCCATCGGGAGTCGCGCTCAAGATCGTTGTGTCGGCCGGCCTGATCGCACTTCCGCCGTCCGGCTACGCGCTCGTGCGGTCAATGGGGCTCGACCGCCTGATTGCCGCGGTCGCCGCCTCGGGCGCCGCGGCGTTCGTGTTCATGGAGAGCTACGACATCTTCGGGGGGAACATCAAGTCGACGCTCGCAGGGGAGTTCTCGTTCTCCTGGTCGCTCACGCTTGCGGTGATCTATTTGGCTCTGGTTTCGCGGGATGTCCGTGGGGGAGGCGTGGTGCGACCGTGGCCCGGCGTCGTCCTCGCCGCCGTGACCCTTTCCCATGTGGTCTCGACGATTGTTGTTGTCGCCGTGGCGATTCCGTGGCTGTTCCGACGCGCGAGCGCGCGAACCGTCGTTGCCTCGTGGCTGGTCGGCTTCGGTCTGACGGCGTTCTGGTCGATCCCGTTCCTCGTTCGCGTGCTGCAAGGTCTGACGACCGACATGGCGTGGGAGGCCGTGACGGGCGTCGTCGGGGGTGAATCGCCGCTGCCGCTCGAGTTCGTTCCCGCCGTCCTGGCAGCGGTCGGCGCGGTCGTCTGGAGCGTGAAGCGTCGCACCGATATTTGCGTGCTCGTGTCACTCGCTGCGGTCGCACTCGGCGGGTACGTCGTCCTACCGCTCGTTGGCGTCGGTGTGCTGAACAACGGTCGGCTGCTTCCGTACTGGTATCTGGCGGTCTATCTCCTCGCAGGGATCGGTGTAGGCGCCGGCGTGGTCGCGCTCGGCCGACGGCGCCCGGGATCAATCGACGGGTCGGTCCGCTACGCGATGGTCGCCGTGTTGCTGGTCGCATTCTCAACTCTGCTTGCGGTGCGCGATGTCCCGCATTGGGTCGCCTGGGATTTCACCGGCTACGAAGGGAAGCAACCGTACGCGGAATACGAGGCGCTGATGGATGCGATTGACGAGCTCCCCCCGGGTCGGATCATGTGGGAGGAGAGCGTCGGCATGGAGCCCTACGGCACGCAATTGGCGCTCATGCTGTTCCCCTACTGGAGTCCCGAGCATCCGTCGATGGCGGGGGTCTATCAGGAGTCGTCGCTCACGACGCCATTCAACCTCCTCAACGCCAGCGAGGTTGGGCTCGAGGGTCCGGAGCGAATCTCCGGTCTGCGCTACCACCCTATGGACTTTGATCGCGGCATCGCCCATCTCGGTGTGTATGGGGTCAGCTACTACGTGTCGTTCACCGAGGAGGCCGCTGCAGCAGCGCGCGAGGCGGGCCTCGAGTCCGTTGCCGATGCTGGGCCCTGGGTGGTCTTCGCTCTGCCCGAGTCCGGCCTGGTCGAGACCGCACGCTTTGTGCCCTCGGTGTGGAGCGGCGACGCGGCTTTCAGCGCGGCGTCGCTCGATTGGTACGACGACGTCGATCGGCTCGATGAGTGGCTCACGGCCGACGGGCCGGGGGACTGGCCGCGCGTCGACACCGTGACGGAACGCGACGGCACGGGTGCGATCGACATCGAGACTGCCGACGGCACCGTGAGCGATGTTGTGATCGACGGCGGACAGATCTCGTTCCGAACCACGGCAGTTGGTGTGCCGCACCTCGTCAAGGTCTCATACTTCCCGAACTGGAGTGCCGACGGAGCGCTCGGGCCCTACCGCGCGGCGCCGTCGCTCATGGTTGTCGTGCCGACCGAGGAGTCGGTCTCGCTCGAGTTCGCTAGGACATGGGTGGAGTATCTCGGCATCGTGGTCACGATCGGCTCACTGCTCAGCGTCGTAGCCTGGGGCGTGATGCGCAGCCGCAACCGACGTTCGGACGAGACCGCACCATGAGCGACCCGATCTCGAACTGGGACGACGTGGCTACCTGGTGGCGATCCGAGGTCGCAACCGATCCGGTCTACCTCGAGGATGTCGCCCCGATGCTCGACGGGCTGATCGGGTCGCCGTCCGGCCCGATCCTCGAGCTTGGTTGTGGCGACGGCCAATGGCTCCGTCGATTCGCGAACCATGGCTCCGCAGTGATCGGCTGCGACCGATCCGCCAAACTACTGGCCGACGCCAAGGCGAGTCATCCCGTCGCGCTCTGCGCGCTGCCAACGTTGTCGTGGGTACGCGGTGGCGCAATCGACACGGCCTACTCGGTGTTCGTACTCGATCTCGTGCAGGACGTCGATGCGTTCTTCAGCGAAGCGATGCGGGTGGTCGCACCCGGCGGGACGCTGGTGGTCGTGATCAACCACCCCATCTTTACCGCACCGCAGTCGGGACCGTTCATGGACCCAGACCTCGATGTCTTCTGGCGTTGGGGCGACTACCTCCACCCCGGTTCGACCGTCGTGCCGGCCGGCGACCAGAGCGTGCGCATGTATCACCGCTCCGTCTCGGAGCTGCTGACCGCTGCCGCCTCGGCAGAATGGCGCCTCGACACGCTCGTCGAGGCACCGCTCGGCCGAGCGGCAATCGAGCGCGAGCCCTCCTACGCGGGTCAGGAGAGCATCCCACGATTCCTCGGTGCCCGCTGGCTTCGCTGATTCAAGGCACGGCGGCGAAATGCCGATACCGAGGGAAGGAACGGCACACACGGAGGACCTCGATGACGGACCATCTCGTTGCTTACGAATACGGCACCGGTCAGGTGTGGGGCTGCATCAAGGCCCGTTCGAGTTCCGAGATTGCCGCCGTAGTGCCCGAGGTCGACGTGTATGACGTTGCACCGTCATGGATGGGAGAAGGTGAGATACGACTGCTTCGCGAACGCGCCGTCTACCTCTCACGCGACGCTCTCGACTCGATCGTGCACCGGCGGAGCACCGCCGCGTAGCACGGCCACCCAGCATTCCGTCGACCGATACCATCGAGGGCGATGCTGCGCCGCCCACCCCCCTCAGAGATCCCGGACGGTCCCGGTGTCTATCTATTCCGCGATGAACACGGTGCGGTGCTCTATGTCGGCAAAGCGAAATCGCTGAGGAAGCGATTGGCGAACTACTTCGGGCAAGACGTTCGCGGCAAGACTGCATCGATGGTGGAGGCCGCGGAGGGTGTCGACTGGATCGTGACGCCGTCCGAAGTGGACGCGATCATGGCGGAGTATTCGTTGGTTCACGAGCACCAGCCTCGCTACAACATTCGCCTCCGCGACGACAAGAGCTTCCCGTATCTGGCCCTGACCGTCGATCAGGAGTGGCCGCGGGCAATGGTGGTGCGCGGCAAGCGTCGAAAGGGCGTCCGCTATTTCGGACCCTACGCCCGTGCCTACGCAATACGACAAACGCTCGATCTGATGCTTCGGACGTTCCCCGTGCGGACCTGCACGGATGCGAAGTTTCGCAGACACGAAACCGTCGGTCGGCCGTGTCTGCTGTTCCACATCGAGAAGTGTGCCGGGCCGTGTGTTGGTGAGGTGGAACCAGCCGACTACGACGTGCTGGTGGAAGGCCTCGCTTCGTTCTTCGACGGTGCATCCGAAGAAGTGACGCAACGCCTCACCAGCGAGATGCAGGCGGCGGCGGAGAACCAGCGGTATGAACTGGCAGCGAGGATTCGCGACCAGCTGACCGCGGTCGCCACCGCCATGGAGCGCCAAGAACTCGTCACCGAGCGGCCCGACGACTTCGACGTGATTGCCGTCGCGGACGATGAGCTCGAAGCGGCGCTCGTCGTGCTCCATGTGCGACGCGGGAGAATCACCGGGCGCAAGGCCACCGTGGTTGACCGGGTCGAAGATGTTGATACCCCGGCCCTCATCGGCATTCTGCTCACCGCCTTGTACGGGTCGGAACGGCCGCCGCGCGAAGTCCTCGTGCAGGAGTTGCCAGACGACTCGGACGTGCGGAATCGATGGCTCACCGAACGGCGCGGGAGCCGAGTGTCGCTCCGGGTGCCGCAGCGCGGAGCGAAGCGGCGGATCCTCGAGACCGCAGCGGATAACGCGATCGAAGAGTTCAACCGACACCGATTGAAGCGACACACCGATCACAATGCGCGCGCCAGAGCACTCAACGATCTTCAAACGACGCTCCAACTCCCGCATCCGCCGTTGCGCATCGAGTGCTACGACATCTCGACCATCCAAGGGACCAACACCGTGGCCTCGATGGTCGTGTTTGAGGATGGTTTGCCCAAGAAGAGCGACTATCGACGGTTCAAGATCCGAACGGTGAGCGGGCAAGACGACTTCGCTTCCATGGAGGAGGTCATTCGCCGACGTCTCACCGCGTACCGGGCCGAGCAAGAGTTGCCGGTCGACGAGCGCGGCCGGTTCGCGTATCCGCCGTCGCTCATCGTGGTCGACGGGGGAGCCGGACAGCTCGGGCGGGCGGTCGCGGTACTCGATGACATGGGGATCGAGATCCCTGCGGTTGGTCTGGCAAAACGGCTCGAAGAGGTGTACCTCCCGAATCGTTCGGATCCCATACAGATACCGAAGGGACGCGAGGCGCTCTACCTCCTGCAACGAATCCGCGATGAGGCGCATCGATTCGCGATCACCTATCACCGCAAGTTGCGGGGAAAGAAGATGATCGACTCGGTGCTCGACGACGTGGCCGGCCTCGGCCCGGCACGCAAGAAGCTGCTCGTGCGACGCTTCGGGTCGCTGAAACAGATTCGAGCGGCGTCGAAAGCGGATCTCGCCGAGGTGCTGCCCGATAGGGTGGCGGCAACACTTTGGGAGAGTTTGCATGGATGATCTGCTGCCGGCCGAACCACACGTCGTCGTGATCACTGGGATGTCGGGAGCCGGGAGATCGCACGCCGCGAACGTCCTCGAAGATCTCGAGTATTTCGTCGTCGACAATCTTCCTGCCGACCTGATCGTTGATGTCGTCCAGCGGTCCGGTATCGGGGGGAAGCCGCAGCATCGCTATGCCGTCGTGGTCGACACCCGCGTTGGGGTTACCGCAGAACAGCTCGCCGAAGCGATCGAGCTGCTTCATGAGATGGATTTCCGCACAACCGTGCTGTTTCTCGACGCCGACGACCGGGTGCTCATCCGCCGATTCGAAGAGACCCGGCGCCCACACCC
>CAZONX010000114.1:0-6587 GCA_964581295.1 uncultured Acidimicrobiaceae bacterium | reverse complement strand
CAACGTTCGTCCTGAGCCAGGATCAAACTCTCCATCGAAAGATGGGAGAAAGAGTGCCTGATCTCTATGAGATCTGGTTCGATCTCTCAAAGGTTGGCCACGTCGGGGACGGGGGTCCCTGGTGACGTGACCGATACTTGTACACGCTCGTCCCAACCTCCACCGCAAGCGGTGTCGACTGGTCGAGCGCCTATTGGCTTTTGACACGCTATTCAGTTGTCAAGGAGCCCGGATCCCTCCTCGTGCACACGCGTGCGCCTGAGTGGGGGGCCTCACAGTTTCGCACCATCAAGAGTAGACGGCGCTTCCTGCCGACCGGATTGGCCGGCGGAACCTGTATTCAAGCACAGTCAGGATATATCGCAAACCACAACGGTGGTTTTCTCGACATTTCCGAAGGTAATCCTAGAAAGCCGCTGTGGGCAAGGGTGCGCCTACCGCTGCGCGTCGACGCGCTTCTTCAACCAGATGAACAACAGGACTAGTCCGACGACCGCGAGGATGCCACCGATCGACATTGCAGTGACAACATCCAGGAACAGGGTGAGCGCCCAGATCACAAGAAATGCCAGAACGACGAACGAGACGGCAACCATCCAGGTCGGATAGTGGTTCTTGGTCTGTGCAGCCATGGTGTCCTTTCGATCCGCAGCGGGACGATAGCCGGAGCGTAGTCGCGATCCGTCAGTTCGCTTCGATTCGAACGAAGCGGCGCTTCCCAACTTGGATGACGGCACCGACCAACTC
Source organism: uncultured Acidimicrobiaceae bacterium (assembly GCA_964581295.1). Lineage (GTDB taxonomy): Bacteria > Actinomycetota > Acidimicrobiia > Spongiisociales > UBA5794 > JAHEEL01. The sequence goes on along the minus strand of CAZONX010000114.1, from coordinate 5,840 downwards.
GCCTGCATCGATGAACTCCGACTCGGCCTTCCTGCCGTCGATCTTGACGGCTCCCTGTTTGATCATGCGCCTCCCCTCCGAACGAGACGCAACCAGGCCGGCGGCGTCGAGCAAGGCGGGCAGCGAGATCTCGCCCGTCTCGTCAAGCCGATGGTTGGCAACGTCCTCCGGCACTTCGTGGGATCGGAAGAGTCGGTCGAAGGCCGCCTCGGCAGCGACGGCGTCGTCGGCATCGTGGTGCAGAGCGACCACTCGTCGGCCGAGTTCCCGCTTGGCTTCGCCGGGATGAACCGAGCCGTCTGCGAGACCCTTCTCGAGGGCGTCCAGGTCTTCGTTCGTGGCCATGGCCGCCAGGCGGTACCAATCCGGCATAACGTCGTCGGGTATCGACATGACCTTGCCGAACATGTCGGCCGGTTCATCGCTCACCGAAATGTAGTTGCCGAGCGACTGCGACATCTTCTTCACGCCGTCGGTGCCCACGAGCAAGGGGACGGTCGCAACCGCCTGGCCAGGCTGGTTGCGGCGCTCCTGAAGGTCACGGCCGACGAGCAGGTTCCACAACTGGTCGGTGCCGCCGATTTCAATGTCGGCCTCGATCGCCACAGAGTCCATCCCTTGGAGCAGCGGGTACATGAACTCGATCATCGAAATGGGTTCATGGGCGACCCAACGTTTCGTGAAGTCGTCGCGGTCCATGATGCGAGCAACGGTGAACTCGGAGGCGAGCTCAAGGACATCGTGCATGTCCATGGCACCGAGCCATTCCGAGTTGTAGCGGATCTCGAGTCGATCCTCGAGCAGTTGGGTCTTGATGGCCGGGAGCAGATGGTCCGCGTAGCCTCGAACCTCTTCGGCACTCAGACGTTTGCGCGTCTCGCTCTTGTCCGAAGGGTCTCCGACCTGAGCGGTGAAGTCTCCGACGATGAGCACGGCCGTATGACCCATGTCCTGGAAACGGCGCAGGAGGTCGAATACCACGGCCCATCCCAGGGTGACGTCGGGAGCCGTCGGATCGACTCCGAGTTTGACCCGGAGCGGCCGGTCTTGCTCGAGGAGGGCGAGAAGGGCACCCTCGGGAAGGCTGATATCAACGTTCTGGGTGATGTACTCGAGTTGTTCGTGCGGTGCGTTCATGTGGGCGCAAGGCTAGACCGCCCGGAACTCCGTGCAACGAATCGCCATGGCCGGTCGACGGCACGAGAGATTCCCATCCGGGGTCCCGCCTCGATGGTGCCACGTCGGGGGCGGTCCGGCGCTGCGAGTCGTACCGGACCATGTGCCAGAGAGGACCCATCGTGCTCGCCAGTGATCCCGAGCGCGGCGCACAGCTTGCCGGGTCCGTCGGCAACATGATCGCTCCGTTCACGCCGAGCCTCCATCACCTCGAGCCCGGTCGCGGGCAGACCACCGCGGATCAGGATCGCCGCAGGCTTCCCGGCACGGCCAACCACCACGTTGGCACACCAGTGGATGCCGTAGGAGCGGTACACGTATAGCGTGCCGGCCGGCCCGAACATCGAAGCGTTGCGAGGAGTTCTCCCCCGGAAGGCATGGCTCGCCGCATCGTCCTCTCCCCCGTACGCCTCGACCTCATTGATTGTCACCTCGGTCGGATTGCCGTCGAATGACGTGCGGAGCCGCCAACCGATCAACTGCGGGGCGATCGCGAGCACGTCACCATCGAGCAACTCTGCAAGATCGTCACGCAACCGTCGTCCTCCTCGAATCTTGGGACTCTCCGGAGTCGGTGAGCACTCAGATCTCCCCACGCAAACGTGCTCCGGTGGCGCTCTCCACCGCCTCGACAATTGCCCTTCGCACGGGTGCAATGTCGGCGTCGCTCAGCGTGCGATCAGGAGAGCGCACGGTGAGGTTGACGGCCACGCTACGCCGCCCGGCAGGGATCGGATCTCCTTCGTAGACATCGAAGATGCTCCGGTCCTCAACGAGCCCGGCGCCCGCGCCGTCGATGGCCTCCAGCAGCTTCCCTGCCGGTACGTCGCTGTCTACTTCAAACGCCAGATCGAAAACTTGTGGCGGGTAGTTGGACGGCGGCGAAAACTGCCACGCCTCCCGCTCGCGGACCAGCGGTTCGACGTCTATCTCGCCGGCGACCACTCGTCCTTCGATTCCGAGCTCCGAGGCAACCGCGGGGTGGATCTCGCCGACCACGCCCACGACGGCGCCGTCGAGCACGATCTCGGCGGATCGGCCGGGGTGGAACGGCGCTCGATCCGTCGCTCGGACCTCAGAAGTGTCAAGCGACGCCGCCCGCGAGATCACGTTCCACAGGCCGGTCGCGTCGTACACGTCGTAGTCGCGTACGGTCCCCTCCCACGACGGAGCGGCCTTGCCGGCGGCAACAAAACCCAGCCGGTCGGGCTGCTCGGGCAACACATCATCACCGGGGATGAAAACCTTTCCAATCTCGAACAGCCGCACGTCGTCGACGCGTCGCGCCAGATTGGCGGCCGCAGCCTTGAGGAGACCGGGTAGCAACGTGGTCCGCATGACACCCTCTTCTTCGCGAAGGGGATGCACCACGGTGATGCCGGTGCGTGCCCGATCGTCGTTGGGAAGCCCGAGAGCATCGAGATCGGCCGCTCCGATGAACGAGAAACTGATGATCTCGTGGTGTCCAGCGCCTGCCATCAGAGAGCGCAGCGCACGGAGACGAGCCTCCCGTTCAGGAAGCCCCTTGCCATCGCCGAAGCGCAGCCGTGCAGGAATGTTCTCGTAACCGTAGAGACGCGCAATCTCCTCGATCAGGTCGGCGGGGCGCCCCACGTCGGGTCGGCGGGTCGGCACGGTTACCGCCATTGGGTCGCGTCCGGAGACTTCAAATCCGAGCCGGGTGAGAAGAGATGCGGCTGTGTCGCCCGCGATCCGGATGCCGAGCAGCCGCTCGATCTCATCGGTCGACAGCTCGATGATGTTCGGAGCCGGAGGCGCCGGGTAGGCATCGACCAGACCGGCGACGGTTCCACCGGCCGTCTCGACGAGAAGCTGAGCGACACGATCAGCAGCAAACTGGCACAGCTCCGGATCCATGCCTCGCTCAAAGCGCGCGGAGGCCTCCGATCGGAGGCCGAGTCGCTTCGAGGTCAGCAATACGCTCGGGGGGTCCCAATAGGCTGCCTCGACGAGCACATTCGACGTCTCCTCGACAACCTCTGTGTCGGCCCCGCCCATGACGCCGGCGATCGCGACCGGACGTTGCGGGTCGGCGACCACGATGTCACTCCCGATGAGTTTCCGTTCGTTCTCGTCCAGCGTCACGACGGGTTCACCCTCGTGCGCGCGGCGAACAATGATCTTGTCGCCGAGCCGATCTGAGTCGAACGCGTGCGTCGGATGACCGAACTCGATCATCGCGTAGTTGCTGGCATCCACCACGTTGCTGATCGGCCGCACTCCCGCGGCGGTGAGCCGAGCACGGATGTAGTGCGGCGACGTTCCGACCGTGATTCCGCGGACCTCTCTTCCGACGAAGCGCGGACAGGCCACATCGTCGTCGATCGAGACCGTTGTGACGGCATCGCCGGCCGGGTATTCGATGTCGGGGACAGCCAAAGGAATCTCGTAGAGCGCTGCGAGCTCCCGACAGAGGCCATAGACCGACATGCAGTCTGGTCGGTTCGGCGTGATCGTGACGTCGAAGACAACGTCACCCTCGGGCAGCAGCGATTCGAAATCGTCACCGAGCCTCGCTGCGGCCCCGGGGTAGTCCTCGTTGAGGACCATGATGCCGGCCGCGTCCTCACCAATTTCGAGTTCGGATTCCGAGCAGATCATGCCATTCGATGCAATGCCGCGGATCTTGCGTTGGGTGATTTCGAAATCGCCCTGCAGCACGGCGCCCGGCTTGGCCACCGGTACGATCGCGCCGGCGTCGAAGTTCCATGCCCCGCAGATGATGTCGAGTTGTTCATCCCCCAGGTCGACCTTGGTGACCCGAACCTTGTCGGCATTCGGGTGTGCACCCACTTCGAGCACCTTTCCCACGACGACGCCGGTGAACCGAGCCTCGACTCGTTCCCAGCCCTCGACCTCGTGGCCGAGGCTCTCGAGCGCCTCGGTGATCTTCTCCGGGTCATTCGTCGGGAGGTCGATGAACTCCCGCAACCAGTCGAGTGTGAACTTCATCGGTACTGCTCCAGGATGCGTTGGTCGGGATCGAACACGTGGCGCAGGTCGGTGATCCCATGTCGAACCATGGCAAGGCGATCAGCGCCCATGCCGAACGCGAACCCGGTGACCTCGCCTGGGTCATAGCCGACGGCCTCGAAGACGGCCGGGTTAACCATGCCGCAACCGAGGAGTTCCATCCAGCGCCCGTTGTTGAAGACGTGCATTTCGGCCGATGGCTCCGTGAACGGGAAGTAGTGCGGAATGAACTTGACGCGTATATCGGAACCGAGGAACTCTTGGGCGAAGTGTTCGAGCGCCCCCTTGAGGTCCCCGAAAGTGATGTCGTTGTCGACCGCGAGGCCCTCGATTTGGTGGAAGACCGGCGAGTGCGTCGGGTCGAACTGGTCCCGTCGAAACACCCTTCCTGGGACCACGAGGTAGACCGGCGGATCGTGCTGCTCCATGTATCTGGCCTGCATCGGAGAGGTGTGGGTGCGCAGAAGCACCCCTTCGGGATCGTCGCCATATTCGAGGTAGAACGTGTCGCTCTCGAAACGCGACGGATGGGCTGCGCCGAAGTTGAGGGCGGTGAAGTTGTAGAACTCCGTCTCGACTTCGGGTCCCGTCGCTGCGGTGTAGCCCATCGCTACGAAGATGTCGACGATCTCGTCCATGACCTGTTGGATGACGTGTGTCGTACCGCGTGCCGGTGCGCGGCCCGGCAGCGTGACGTCGACGCGATCGGCGGCGATCGCCTCGGTCGCTTCGGCAGCCTCGAGCGTCGCCCGCCTGCCGTCGATCAGGGCGTTCACTTCGACGGCGACGTCGTTGATCGCTCGTCCAAGGTCCCGCCGCTCTTCGGCAGGGACCGTACCGAGCGCCCTCCTACCTGCGGCGATGGGTGATCGTTTCCCTGTGAGATCGGCGGCGAGCTCGTCGAGTTCGTCGACCGAACTCGCCTCGGCGATACGCCCAGGCGCAACGGCGGCAAGTTGTTCGAGTGTTTCGTTGATTTCCATGGGTTCTGGGAGGTTAGCGGTGGGATCCGCGCCTCTTGCTCCTGTCGTCTGGCGGGTTGCGGCCGAGCGCGCAGACGCCCGGAACGAGGTCCCGGGCGTTGGTGGTGCGGTGCAATTCAGCCGCGTCCGTTCGCCCAGGCCGGTGGACCCGTAAATGCGAATCGGAAGCGATCGGCAGCAATCATCGGTGTCAGCGTAGAGGACTCGAAGCGTTGCGCAAGGTGCCCGGCCCAACGGACTTGCCGCGACCTATTGCGCAGTATGCTTCTCAACAATGCGCCTCGAACTCGCAAAACGTACCGATCTTGCTCTGCGCGCTATGCAGGCACTCTGCACCGCCGAGGGACGGGTAGCCGGTACGGCCCTCGCCGACCGCCTCGGCACCACACACCAATATCTTCCCCAGATCATGTCGCTGCTCGTGCGCAGACGGTGGGTCACCTCGACACGCGGCCCACATGGCGGCTATCAACTCGAAGTAGGGCTCGAGACCATCACCGTGCTCGAACTGATCGAGACCATGGAAGGTCAGACCGACACCAAGACATGCGTTCTCAGCGGTGAGACCTGTGACGCAACCGATCCGTGTGCCATGCACGCGGCGTGGTCCCAGGCGCGCGACGCCCTCCTCGATGAGCTGTCGTCGATGACGCTTGCCACAGCGTCAAACGGCTGCTGACACTGAGC
>CAZONX010000113.1:0-6613 GCA_964581295.1 uncultured Acidimicrobiaceae bacterium | reverse complement strand
TGCTGAGCGATCCGCTCAGATTCATCTTCCCCAGGACCGCGATCTCATTGAGCCGGTTAACGCTGTCATCAAGGGAATACAGGATGACGGCACGCTCGACGATCTCGCGCAGAAGTGGTCCGTCGATTTCGGAGGCCGATCAAGACCTAGACGCATACAGAGAGACGCCGGGCCCGTTGGCTCGGCGTCTCTCTGTATGCGTTCCGCACGGCGTTCTGCCAATCTGCAGCGACGACCGTCGAGGGAGGTCAAGTTGCAGGCAATCAAGGATCCCATCGTGGACCCGGGTCCGCCCGGCTCAACCGCCGGTTGGTCGTTCTGCGGCGTGCCGTGGTGGCTCATCGGCATCATCGCGACCATTGCGGTGATCGTCTTGCAGATCGCCACCAATCAGACATGGCGAGAGGGCTTCGATTTCATCCGCAGTGGATTGATGCTCACGCTCCTCGGCACGCTCGGCGGGTTCGTGATCGCAGTCGTCTTCGGGCTCTTCGTCGGCCTCGCGCGGCTCTCGAACAACACGGTGATCAAGAACCTGGCGATGTACTACATCGAGTTGATCCGCGGCGTCCCGGTTCTGCTCACCGTCTTGGTCATCTCGATTGTGGTCTTCGGCCAGGGCTCCAACGCGATCGGGTTTGAAGCGCCCGGCAAGGCGATTCACGGAACGCTTGCTCTTGGGATCATCTACGCCGCGTTCATCGCTGAGGCATTTCGGGCGGGGATCGAGTCCGCACCGAACGGTCAACGCGAAGCCGGCGATTCGATGGGACTAGCCGAGCGGCCGATCACACGGAAGATCACCCTACCGAAGGCGATCAGGAACATCATGCCGGCGCTCGGCAATGACCTGATTGCCCTGCTCAGGGATTCGTCGCTCGTATCGGTGATCGCCGTGCGGGAGCTGGCGCAGACCACGAAACTCTGGACCGGGAGCTCGTTCCGTTTCATGGAGGGATACATGATCCTCACCGCCTTCTATCTGAAGCCAACCGCCTCGGTCAGCCTGCACCTCCGATGGTACGAGCGGCGAATCGCCGCGCCGGGACACTGATGAGTCGGAACGCCACAGCGTTCATCCCCATTCGTACGTTCGAAGGTATGACCCGCCTGTCGGGGCGCCTCGAACCCGTGGAGCGGCGTCGCATCAGTCGGAAGCTGGCCGACCGCGTGGCCGGAGCGGCCACAGGGGCGGGATTGACGATCACCGTCGTCACCTCAGACGCCGATGTCGCACAGTGGGCGTACGACCGGAGCATCGATTCGTTCGCGGAGCCGACTCCTGGCGGACTCAGCAACGCAGCCGCGGCGGCCATCGCATCGACGGAATCGGATCGCTGGCTCATCGTTCACGCTGATCTGCCCGCCATTGCTCCAGACGATCTGCTCGCCGCGGTCGGCCTGGTCGGGGAGCACGCCGTACTCGCACCGTCGCACGACGGCGGAACCTCCCTGATCGGCGGCAGCGGCAGCACGTTCCCATTCCACTACGGGCCCGGGAGCTTCCGGCGCCACCTGGCCGCACTCCGCGGTCGGGCCGCCGTGCTTGTGCGGCCCGGACTCGCTCTCGACCTCGACCGACCGTGGGACCTCGCAGCCCTCGGTCGCCTCGGTCACCTCTAAGACAACCGCCTCGGCATCCGCACGTCGCCACCCGGTAGGCTCATCAACCAATGTCTGCCAACCTCTACGATCAAATACCTCAGAACCTCGAACCGCTCCCGGCACCCGCGACCGTCATGACGATCGGAGCACACCCGGACGACGCAGAGTTCGGCGCCGGCGGCACGTTGTTCACATGGACCGAGAGCGGGGCGCGCGCCACCATCGTCATTGCCACCGATGGATCCATGGGATCGTGGGATCCCGACATGGATCGAGCTGCGCTTGTTGCGCAACGACGCAGCGAACAGGTCCGAGCTGCGTCGGTGATGGGTGTCGAGACAGTGGCGTGGCTCGGTCAACCGGATGGCGAGTTGCGCCAGACCGCAGCGCTCCGCAAGAGCCTCGCCTCGCTGATCAGAAAGCACCGGCCCGACATCGTGTTGTCTCACGATCCGTGGCAGCGATATCAACTGCACCCCGATCACCGAGCCACCGGGATGCTCGCGATCGATGCGGTGGTCGCGGCGCGCGAACCGAGGTTCTACCCCGACCTGGGGCTCGAGTCCCATCGACCAGTGGCTCTCCTCCTGTGGTCGGCAGACGAGCCAGACCATGCCGAGCCGGTCGACCAGGCAGCGTTCGACGCCAAAGTCGAGGCCCTGCTGTGCCACGCTTCCCAATCAGAGACAACATTGAGCGGCGCGTCAGGTACGAGTGGCGCCCGTGCTCAGTTCGTCGAACGCATCGATCGCTGGTCAAACGACGCCGGTGCCGCCTTCGGCATGGATCGCGCAGAGGTATTCAAGCGCCTCACTCCGTAGCAAGACAGCCAGGGTCGAACGGCCGGTCGGCAATAGCGGCGGAGCGCTAGGCCCGCGGTGCGTAGCCGATCTTGTCCGACGTGTCGAGGTCGAAGAAATGCAGCTTCGAAGTGTCGATGATGAGTTCGATCTCAGAGCCGTCTGGAACCGGTACGTCCGGGGACACCCGAGCGGTGAACCGCGTCTCGTGCCCCAGCGTCTCGGGATCCGTCCCCGCATCAGCCAACAACTCCTCGATATCGGGCGTGATCACCGGCGCTTCATCTATCCCGAAATGCACATACGACTCCGAACCAAGGAGTTCGTTGACATCCGTCTTGACCGCGATGGTCCGCTCACGCGCCTCCCTCTCGGCAGCACGGGCATCCTCGAACACCCCCGGGCGGATCCCGACGACGATCTTCTTCCCGTAGTACGCCTCGATCCCGGGATGGGAATGGAGCGCCGCGGTCTCGACGTACACCCGCTTATCGGCGAACTTCAGATACACCCGGCCCTCAGACTCCTGTTCCAACACGCCATACACCAAGTTCATCGCAGGAGAACCAATGAACCCCGCCACAAACAGATTCGCAGGATTGTTGAACAACTCCGTCGGAGGGGCGACCTGTGCCAGGTTGTACGGACGCTTCGCCGTAATCGCCTGCAACACCGCGACCCGGTGACCCAACGTCATCGCCTCGACTTGGTCGTGCGTCACGTACACCGTTGTGGTTCCCAACCGAAGATGCAGCCTTCCCAACTCGGTGCGCATCGCTACGCGCAGCTTCGCATCCAGGTTCGACAATGGCTCATCCATCAAGAACGCCGACGGCTCGCGCACAATCGCGCGACCCATAGCCACACGCTGACGCTGCCCACCGGAGAGTGCCTTCGGCTTGCGATCCAGGAACTCCGTGATCTCGAGCACCTCAGCGGCGTCATCGACCCGACGCTTGATCTCATCCTTCGGCGTCTTGCGCAGCTTCAACCCGAACGCCATGTTGTCGAACACCGTCATATGCGGATACAACGCGTAGTTCTGGAACACCATCGCGATATCGCGATCCTTCGGCGCGACGTCATTCACCAGCTTGTCGCCGATGTACATCTTGCCCTCGGAGATCTCCTCGAGACCCGCAATCATCCGCAGAACTGTCGACTTGCCACACCCAGACGGGCCGACCAGTACCAGGAACTCGCTATCTCGGATGGTCAGAGTAACGTCGCCAACGGCTCGGGTCCCGTCGGGGTAGATCTTCCCAATATCTTCAAGCTTGATCTCCGCCATTGCCGACTCCTTGCCTAGCTGCGTGTGGCTTCCAAAGCATCGTAGCAGGCCGAAACAGAGCGAGCGCAGGACCACTCCCGTTGTCGGGTGTGTGGCTATGGTGGACCCATGACCGGATCGAATATCGCCATCGTCACCGGGGGTACCGGCTCGGTTGGCCGAGCGCTTGTCCCCTTGCTCATCCAGCGCAATTTCCGGCTCGGCATCACCTACATCATTCCCGAAGAGGCAGCCGCGTTCGAACGCGACTTCGACCTTGACGAGGACCAGTTGCTGCTGCGCCGCGTCGACGCCGTGGACCCGACGGCGATGGACAGATTCGTGCAGGAGACCGTTGACACGTTTGGTGGCCTCAACGTGTTGGTGTGCCTGGTTGGCGGTTGGGCGGGAGGCCGCGACGTCCACGAAACGGACAATGTGCGATTCGACCGCATGATCGACCTGAATCTCCGCTCCACCTTCAATGCCGTGCGGGCCGCCATCCCGCACATGCGTGACGAAGACTGGGGCCGCATCATCATGCTCGGAAGCCGCCAAGCGATCGACGCCCCCGCCGGACAGGCCGCGTACAACGTAGCGAAGGCCGGCGTTGTCGCCCTCTCGAAGTCCGTTGCCCGCGAACTCTCGGACACCAACGTCACCAGCAACGTCCTGCTCCCATCGGTGATCGACACGGAACGAACCAGGGCGGCGCTCCCCTACGCCGACTACGTGGATTGGCCGAAGCCGGACGAGATCGCGAACGTGATCGACTTCCTCACCGGTCACCGATCTGCCGTAGTCGACGGTGCCCAAATCCCCGTCTGGGGAGCAGCGGAGTTCTAGGGAGTCCTCAGTCGACAGTCGTTAGTCGACAGCCCTCCGACCGTCGCAGTAGCTGAGATCGATGGTGCCTGCCGACTGACGACTGACGACTGACGACTGACGACTACCGACTCCGACTACTGTCGCCTTTGTGCAGGATTCTTACGATGTCCTCGTCATTGGGTCGGGGTTTGGAGGCAGCGTCTCGGCGCTGCGCCTCGCCGAGAAGGGGTATCGCGTCGGGGTGCTCGAGGCAGGGCAGCGCTACCGGACCGGTGAGTTTGCATCAACGAACTGGGACCTCAAGCGCTTCTTGTGGGGTCCGAGGCTCGGCCTCTACGGTATCCAACGCATCGACCTGCTCAGCAACGTGCTCGTCCTGTCGGGTGCGGGCGTTGGCGGCGGATCGCTCGTTTACGCGAACACACACTACGAACCCCACGATGCGTTCTACGCCGACCCCCAGTGGGGGTCGATCACTGACTGGAAAGCCGAACTCGCTCCGTTCTACGAGTTGGCGAAACGCATGCTCGGCGTCAACGAGGCAGCAGCCGACACCCCGGCGGACGATGTCATGCGCAGCGTTGCCGGCCAACTCGGCGTGGAACACACGTTCCAGCCGACGCCGGTCGCCGTCTATTTCGGCGAAGCGGGCGTCGAGGTAGACGACCCCTACTTCGGCGGGGCGGGTCCGCGCCGATCGGGATGCACCCTGGTCGGTGCCTGCATGGTCGGCTGCAATCAGAATGCCAAGAACACACTCGACAAAAACTACCTCTATCTCGCCGAACAGGCGGGCACCGACGTTTGCGCCAACGCTGAAGTCACCGACGTCGAAAAGCAATCGGACGGCCGGTGGCGGGTCACGACGCACCGGCCCGGGCCGCGATCAGGCAACCGCCGGGCCTTCACGGCCGACCACGTCATCTTCTCGGCCGGAGCGCTCGGGACCACGAAGTTGCTTCTCAAGCTCGTTGAGCGCGGTCGACTCCCCGGGGTATCAAACCAAGTCGGACAGCTTGTTCGGACGAATTCCGAGGTGCTGGTCGGAGCGACGGCGCGCGCTCCCGAAATCGACTATTCCCAAGGCGTCGCCATCACCTCGTCCATCCACCCGGAACCGCATACGCACATCGAACCCGTGCGCTACCCGAAGGGAAGCTCTGCGATGGGGCTCCTCGCCACGATGCTCACCGACGGAGGTCCTGGGATGCCGCGCCCGCTTCGGTATCTCATCAGCATCGGCGCTCATCCAGTGCGCTGGGTCCGGTCGATAGGGCTGCGCCGATGGGCCGAGCGGTCGGTGATCCTGCTCGTCATGCAGAGCTACGACAACTCGCTGCAATTGTTCCGCCGGCGGGGTCTGTTCGGAACCCGACTGGCGTCGCGCCAGGGCCACGGCGCGCCCAATCCAACCTACATCCCGATTGCGAACGAGGCGGCACGATTCGCAGCAGAGGCGATGGACGGCGATGCGATGAGTTCGATCAATGAGGTCGTGCTCAACCGGCCCACGACCGCCCACATCCTCGGGGGCGCCGCGATCGGAGAGGACTCATCATCGGGGTTCATCGACGGCTACCACCGGGTATTCGGCGAGACCCGCCTTCACGTCGTCGACGGGGCGGCGGTCGGCGCCAATCTCGGCGTGAACCCGTCGTTGTCGATCACCGCGATGGCCGAGCGTGCGATGTCGATGTGGCCGAACAAGGGCGAGCTGGACCCTCGCCCCGCCGTGGGATCCACATATCGAGCCGTACCCCCCGTTCGGCCCGCTCAAGCAGCAGTCGATCCGCAGACTCTCGGTCTCGACCCCTGGGCTAGGTCGCCGGACCGAGCCTGAACCGCCATCGCTCTCACGATGTCGACCGCCCATGCTCGCCGACGTCCCGTCGGCGGTCGGTCGGCCACTGGCCCTTTCTACGTCGCCCGACGGCGTGAACCCTGGCGCCGGCATAGAGACCGCACCTCGACGGGAAGGTTGGAAACCGGGTGACCCACCCGACCACCGGGCGCCCGCCAAGCCGTATCGAGAACCTCCTGTTCGGTACGACCATCGACCGCGTCCCGAGCCTCATCCCCGGCGTATTGCTCGCCGCTGCGGTCGTCGTGG
>CAZONX010000112.1:2035-6669 GCA_964581295.1 uncultured Acidimicrobiaceae bacterium | reverse complement strand
CCGCCGTTGATCGTGATGACCTCGGACTCGATGCCCTCGAAGGATTCGGTGATCGTGATGGAGCCGTCGTTGATCTCGACGAGGAAGTCGGCGTGGATCCCGTCGTCGCCTGATGCGAGGGTCAGGATGCCGCCGTTCACGTAGACGGATGCGTTCGAGTGGATCGCATCGTCAGTTGCGGTGACCGTGAGCGTTCCCGCGTCGATCACGACCATGACGTCGCCCTGGACGCCGCGAGCCGAGTCCTCGGTCGTTGCACCGGAACCCGCGTCGATGGTCACCGTCCCGCCGGTCACGATGGCATCGGTGGCTGCCTGGATGCCGTCGCCGCTCGAGTTAACGTTGACCGTTCCGTCCGTGATGAGCACGTATCCGCGGTCGACGTCTTCGCTGTTGTCGGACTTGATCCCGTCTCCGCCGGCCACGATGGCGATGTCGCCGCCGTTGACGATGACGTAGTCCTTGCCGCGAATACCGTCATCGACCGCATCGATCGTGATCGCGCCTGCCTCGATGACGAGCCCGTCCTTGCTGGCAATCGCATCGTTGTAGTTGGCGTCGACGATCAACTCCCCGTCACCGGCGATGGTGAGATCTGCCGAGGAGAACACCGTCGCATTCGGTTCATCGTCCTCACCGTCGAACACGTACGTTGCCCCGTCGGCAAGCGTGTTCATCGTTCCCTCGACGAGGAAGATCACGGCTTCGTCGGCGTTTTCGATGTCGATGGCTGCGCCGTCACTGTTCATGATGTCCACGCCATCGAGGAGCAATCGCACAATGTCGGTGTCCGCGGCGTCAACGATGATCTGGCCGTCGGAGAGGGCACCGGACAGGGAGTAGGTGCCGGCACCGGTGATGGTGACCACTCCGCCGTCGATCGTCACGCTGTCGGAATCGGTCGACGCCGAGGATCCGGTCAGCGAAACTTCGACGACGTCCGACTCGTTCCACTCGAGGTCGTCTGCGCTGGCATGCGATTCCTGATTCTCGGATGCCACGGCGACCACGGTCTCAGATGCTCCCTCGGAGACCTCCATGGATGCCGCCTGCGCGGACTCCTCGGTCGTTGCGACGGCAACCGCCGTGGCGGTCGCGGCCGCATCGGTGTCGGTGGTCCCGACGGTGCTGCAGCTGGCGGCGGCGAGGGAGAGTGCGAGGATCGCCGCGACGACGATGCTCTGTCTCTTCTTGCGATTGGCGTTGTTCATGTGCGGCCTCTTCTTCTCTGGCTGGTGTGTGCTTGATGTGGGGATTGTCATCGGCCGGATCCGATCGAGGTTTCGAGCCCGTGGGACGCGGCCGTGCTGGTCTGGTCCCGAGGGAGTTCGAGACGCACTTCCACCGATGTGCTGTCGTGCACGAAGTCGATCTTCTTGATCCGGACGCGGTGAACGGTGGCGCCGAGGCGGCCCTCGAGATACTCGACCAGTTCGCGATCGTCGTTGATCGCTCGGTCGATGATCATCGTGCGACGCCGGTAGCCGGGGAAGAGCGACGGGTGATCCCCGAAGTACAACGTGGCGAGGATGGCCGTCATGAGGACCGGCACGATCCATCCGATCGTCGAACCCAGGCCGGCGAGCAGTCCAAGGGCGAGGGCGGCGAAGTAGTAGGCCACCTCGTGCTGGTCGAGTTCGCTCGAGCGCAGTCGGATGATCGACAGGATCCCGAAGAGTCCGAGACCGATGCCCATGTCGATGGCGCTCGAGGCGAGAGCGACCGACACCGCTACGACGGCGACGTTCACCGTCATGAAGGCGACGATCATGCTTCGGCGCCGGTGACGCGGGAAGTAGAGACCGAAGGTGAGGATCAGTATCGCGACCACATCGAGCGCGATCAGTGAGTAGGTCGTCATGATTGTTTCCTTCTCGTTGACATATCCCCGTATGACACCACCTCAATCTGAGAGCAGCCTGTGAGCTACCTCAGATGTCGATGTGAGTCGCAACGGCACCCGACGCAGGCGGCGGATCAGTTCCGGCCTGAAGTACTCCACGTCTCAGGGCACAACGGACGAGTGGGTCACCGTTGAGATGAAGCCGGACCTGATGTGGAAACCCTGCGCCTACTACGTCGCGGTATCGGCCGCATCGTCGGACGAGTCGTCGCCGTTCACGCTCTCGGCGTCCGAGTTATCGACGAAACAGACCGAAGGTGCGTGTACCTCGACGGAGTGCTCGAGACGCCCTGTGGTTCGAGCTGAGCAGTCGTCCGTCGAGGCGAACCTGCATGCCGTCGTTGAGCGACCGAACGGCTTCGGCTTGCGTTGATCGCTCCAGACGACGATGGGTCGAGTCCCACCCATGAAGATCTCGCTCCGCGCCATCATTGTCCAACTGCTCGCTGGGATCATCCCGTTCGCGATCTTCTTCTGGGGATTCGGCCTGGCCATCTGGCTGTCGATTGTGCTCGCCGTGGGGGTCATCGGCGTCTTCATGATGGGGCGGGAGGCGTGCCTCAGGAAGAAGGATCCGGTTTGGGCGGTTCCAGCCACACGACCGCCACGGCTCGTACTGCGAAGGTGGCGGATCGGTTCAAGGCCAGGCATCACGCGATCGAGCCTTGTGTCAACCCATCGGTTCTGACACGCTGAGCGAGGTCTTGCGAAGGTAGTAGCAGACATGTCCCGGTGGTTGGTCTTCCAACTGAGCGAAGACCTCGTAGTCGCGACGACGGTAGAACTCCAGGGCTTGGAAATCCGTTGTCTCCAGATAGGCGCGCTGCACACCCATTGCAATCGCTTCGGCCTCTGATCGGTCCATCAGCGAGGTACCTATGCCATGTCGTCGATGGGATTCGGCAACCCAGAGGACATTGACGTGTAGCCAGCCCCAGGAAATGTCGCCAGATAGGCCGCCAGTGATCTGCCCATCTTCTGCGTAGGCGAAGAGGTGCAGGTCCTTGGACGGGAAGCGACCGCCGTGCTGGTCGTTGTACGCGCGGAACTGCTCTGAGACATGGGCCACGTCCTCGGGCGATGGTTCGTCCTGGTTCCGAATGTCGATATCGGTCTGCATGGGAATGCTCCTTCCGATCGACTGTTTGGTTCGGATTCACGTTGTGTTCGGGTGCGGTGCTCCGCTTCGGATCAGCTCCGAGCTCGGTGCTCGACCGTGGCGAGGATCGCGCAGGTATCAGGGACTCCGGCAGGGGACGCAGAGTCACCCCTCCGAAACGGAGCCGACAGAATACTGAACCCACCCGTATCGATACATGCGAGCGGTTCCGACTCGTGTCGAGGGGAGGCTGTTCACGGCTCACTCGACGAGACATGCACCGCGAAGCGGATCCCACCTCTCAGACTGCCGACGATTCGAGCACATCGTGTCGCTCCTGGGTGCGGTCTGACTCCCGCCTTGACGCCTTGAGGAACCCGCTGTCCTCGCCGTGTCGACGGTTGCACACGTGGCACACGGTGTTCCCCGCGTGCACCGCGGGAATAGCGACGCCTCGTCTCGCCTTGTTGAGGAGCACCCGCCACTCGAGCGTCTGTCTCAGGAGGAACCATGACCGCCACCAACCGCACCGCCCTCGTCACCGGAGCCAGCTCCGGGCTTGGAATCGAAGCCGCAGCCCAACTCGCCAACGCCGGCTACGGCCGAGTCATAATCACCGCCCGCACCGACGCGAAGGCCGAGACCGCCCGTGCGAAACTGGAGGCGCGGACCGCGTCGCACGTCTATGAGACGTTGACGCTCGACCTCGACAGTCACGCCAGTGTCACCGCCGCAGCGAAGGCGCTCGCTGATCGCGGCGGTCAGATCGACGTTCTGCTGCTCAACGCCGGCCTTGTGCCAGCAAGCGATGTCGTCAGGACTTCCGAAGGCATTGAGGCAACGGTGGCAGCCACGCTGATTGGCCATCATCTGTTGACCATGCGGCTGCTCGAAGCGGGGGTGCTGTCGGACCACGCCCGGATCGTCATCGCTGGATCTGAGGCGGCGCGCGGCGATGTGCCCATGTTCAACCCGGTGGATGTCGACGCCCTCGCCAACGAGAGCTTCGACGGCGACACCGAGCGAGCCATCGAGGCGTTGATGCGCATGGAGCCGCCCGTCGCGTACCACTCGGGCAACCAGTACGCCACGGTCAAGATGTTCGCAGCCTGGTGGGCGGCCGAGCTTGCGCAGAAGCTGCCTTCAGGGATGACGGTCAACGCGGTTTCGCCTGGCAGCACCCCGGACACCAACGCGGCCCGGAGCGCTCCCTTCGTCATGAAGCGGCTCATGATTCCCGTGCTCAAGCTCCTCCCCGGGATGTCACACAGCGTCGAAGATGGGGCTGGTCGGTACCTCGAGGCGGCGAACTTCGGGCCGGAGGTGTCCGGGGAGTTCTTCGCGTCCAAGCCCAAGAAGATGACAGGACCGCTCCACGAGATCGAGATGACTCACCTCGACAACCCCGAAGCTCAGGATGCACTGTGGAGTGCGACTTCCCGGCTCGCGGGAGGCGTCGGTTATCCGTCGTCGGTGTCCGATCGGCCGGCGACTCCGTCCGAGGTGTGACCGGATCGCAGTCGGAGCGGGGTTGAGTTCCGACAGGATCGGATTCGGCCCGCCTCTGCACCAGAGCGCCGCATGACACGCGATAGGCGCGTTTGGCCATGGAAGCGTCGGCTCACAGGCCTT
>CAZONX010000112.1:0-1935 GCA_964581295.1 uncultured Acidimicrobiaceae bacterium | reverse complement strand
CTTCCGGTCCTCCCGCTCAGCAACGGGGTGGTCTTCCCACATATGGTGGTGACGCTGCGCGTTGAGACCGAGGAGGGAACCATGGCGGTGGCCGCTGCGGAGAACTCCGATGGCATGATGCTGCTGGTGCCCCGGGTGAACGGGGACTACGCCAGTGTGGGCACGGTGGCCAAGATTCAGGACACTGGGAGCGGCAGCATTGTCGTCGAGGGGCTCGCCCGAGCGCGTGTTGGTGCTGGGCGGGTCGGAGCACACGGCGCACTGTGGGTCGAAGCCGAGCAATACCCCGAAGCCGATGTGCACGATGAGGCCCTCGATGAGCTGGCTTCCGAATACCGGGCCGTCGTGGGCGAGGTGTTGAGCCAGCGCGGCATGCGCGGCGTGGCGGAGCGGGTCCTCGGCATCGAGAACCCCAGCCAACTCGCAGACCTGGCGGTCTACTCCCCCGACCTGTCCCTGGAACAGAAGGTCGAGTTGCTCGAGACGCTCGATATCCGGGAGCGCCTCGGGAAGCTGATGTCGTGGATGGGCGAGGTTCTCGCAGACCTGACGTTGCGCCAAAAGGTGCGCGACAGCGCCGCCGAGCGAATCGACGAGTCGCAACGCGAGTATCTGCTCCGCCAGCAGCTCGAGGCGATCAAGAAGGAACTCGGCGACGATGCCGACACAACCTCCGAGTATCGCCAGAAGCTCGAAGACACCGACCTGCCAGACAAGGCGCGCAAAGAGGTGGAACGGGAGATAGACCGACTCGAACGGATGTCCGAGCAATCACCGGAGCATTCCTGGATTCGCACGTGGCTCGACACGATGTTCGATGTTCCGTGGGGCACCGTCTCCGAGGACCGCCTGGACCTCGACGAGGCATGGGCCGTCCTTGATGCCGACCACACCGGCCTCGCCGACGTGAAGGAGCGGATCGTCGAACACCTGGCGGTTCGCAAGCTTCGCAAAGAGCGAAATCTGGAAAACGCCGGCGACCTGAGCGAGGGCACGATCCTGCTGCTTGTGGGGCCTCCCGGTGTCGGCAAGACCTCGCTCGGAGAGTCGGTAGCGCGTGCCCTCGGCCGTAAATTCGCGCGCGTCGCCCTTGGCGGCATGCGCGACGAGGCTGAGATCCGCGGGCATCGTCGTACCTACGTCGGAGCCCGCCCGGGTCGGATCGTTCGCGCCTTGATCGAGTCCGAGACCATGAACCCTGTGTTCCTGCTCGACGAAATGGACAAGGTCGGATCCGACTGGCGCGGCGACGCGTCGTCTGCCCTGCTCGAGGTCCTCGACCCAGCACAGAACCACACATTCAGGGACCACTACCTCGAGCTTGACGTCGACCTGTCCAATGTGCTGTTCATTGCCACCGCCAACGTCTTGGAGACGATCCCAGCGCCGTTGCTCGACCGAACCGAGGTCATCCGGATTGACGGATACACGGATCTCGAGAAGGTGGCGATTGCCCGCGATCACCTCCTCCCCCGCCAGGTGCGTGGAGCCGGGCTCGAACCGGAGGAGATCGACATCGCCGAGGATGCACTCGCCGGCATCGTCGACCGGTACACGAGGGAAGCCGGCGTCCGGTCGCTTGAGCGTGAACTGGGCAAGCTCACGCGAAAGGTTGCGACCAGGTTCGCACGCGATGACGATCCCCCGGCGGTCGTCGAGATCACCGACCTCGACGTTCAGGACTACCTCGGCAAGCCGAAGGTCTGGAGAGACGAGGTCAAGGACCGCACCTCGGTTCCCGGCGTGGTCACCGGCTTGGCCGTTACCGGGGCGGGAGGCGACGTCCTGTTCATCGAGGCGACGTCGATGGATGGCGAACCCGGGCTCACGCTCACCGGGCAGCTCGGTGACGTGATGAAGGAGTCGGCACGCATCGCGTTGTCGTACATCGAGTCGCACGCAGATCAGCTGAAGATCGACCCCGCCGATCTCCGG
>CAZONX010000111.1:0-6747 GCA_964581295.1 uncultured Acidimicrobiaceae bacterium | reverse complement strand
GGGTAGCTCGATTCCAGCCTTGGTGACGTGCCTGGCACGACGCGAGCAGGCGCCGCTCGCCCCTCCGTATCCGGACATCGACCGCTCCGCTGAGGGCTCCGGAATCCGTTCCAGGCCCGGGTGTCAGGATTTCATGACCGGTATCTCAGGTTGTGGGCAATACTGATGGAGCTCGATGCAAGGAGGCCAGGCATGCTGGCGCAGGCCACCCTCGAGAGCACAGCGCACGGCGCACGATCGCGGAGCGGAGTCTGAGGGTGGCGGGAGTCGCCACCGACAAGCATCCGTCGCCGCCCGAAGCAGACGCAGCTGATTCGCTCCCGGCGGAGCCGTACTCGCTCGCGTTCGTGGGTCTGGTCGCGGTTGCGGTTGCTGAAGTGAAGCGATTGTGGCGGGATCGCGATCCCCTCCAGGACGCCGAGCGACGCGAGATCATCGACCAACTCTTCCCACGCGGTATGCCGCGCCGGCAGTTCTTCACCCGGTTCGTGTCGCTGATGATGTTGTCGACGGCGATTGCTGTGTTCGGCATCCTTGCGGACTCGACCGCTGTGGTCATCGGGGCGATGCTGGTGGCGCCGCTGATGTTCCCGGTCCTCGGCGGAGCGGCAGCGATCGTCATGGGGTGGCCGCGACGTATTCTGAGCCGAACCGTAATTGTCGCGGCCGGGTCGGCACTTGCCGTGCTGATCGCTGCTGCGATCTCGTTCGTTGTGCCGGGTCGCGTGACCCCGCTGCCGGCCGAACTGATGGCTCGGACGTCGCCGAACCTCCTCGACCTCGGCATAGCCCTCGCCGCCGGGGCTGCCGGTGCCTATGGCCAGGTCAGGCGACACGCCTCCGATGTGCTCACCGGCGTTGCCGTGGCCGTCGCCCTGGTCCCCCCGCTCGCGGTTGTCGGGATCACGCTCCAACTCACTGAATGGCAGCTCGCAGTTGGTGCGTCGCTGCTGTTTCTCGCCAACGTCGTCGGCATTGTGATCGCAGCGTCGGTGACCTTTCTGGCCGCCGGTTTCGTGGCGGGCCGCAACCCGCTACGGGGGCACACGCAGATCCTGCGCGGGATCAGCTGGGCGGCCATAGCCGCGATCGTTGTCGTGCTCCCAATGCAATTCGGGAGGGGAGCGGTTCTCCCGGTCTCGGATCCCACAGAGGAAGTCGCCGCCGTCGTGGACGAGTACGTGGCCGAGCGCGGGTCCAGTCCCGAGGTGGTCGACGTGGAGGTCCACATGGATGACGGTTTCGCCAAGGTCGACGTGGTGGTTGCCGGAGCGATGCCGACCCCGGTGGTCGATGCTCTCGGTAAGGTCCTCGCCGAGCACCTCTCTACGCCGGTGCAGCTCCGCCTTCTCGTGGTCTCCGCCGAGACGAAGCGCGCGACCGTAGTGCCATAGTCGGAGGCGCCTCGTCGCTCCGGCGTTCAGCATCGTCTGAGGGTTCGGCTCCAACGACGACGTACGAACGCTGGTGGTATCTGTCGCTGGCAGCCTCGCCAGGCAATGCCAGAACGCGGAGCGAACCACACCCGAACTGGAACTCCGGGTCTTGTACAGCAGTCGCACCGTGGTAGAACCGCTCGCTCTTCAGCACTCACCGCGGCCCGCGCACCGGCATCTGTGGCCCGTTATTCCGACATGCGGCGTCGACGCGGCGTAGATTGCGAGGAGCGTCGTAGATCCCGGGAGGAATTGTCATGCCATTCGAGTCGATACCGCAGAGGATGCTGAACGCCGGAGCGGCGAGGGGCTCGATCGACGCCTATGCCGTGCGGCGCGACGATCAATGGGTCGGCACGAGCTGGTCGGACTACGCCGATCAGATCCGCGCGGCGGCTCGGGCTCTGATCGCCCTTGGGGTAGAACCGGGCGGAACAGTCTCAATTCTGAGCACGAATACCCCCGAATGGGTCATCTTCGATGTCGCGGCCATGGCCGTCGGCGCCATGCCGGCCGGAATCTATCCGACGAACGCACCCGACGAATGTGCCTACGTGATCAACCACTCGGAATCGACGGTTGTGCTCGTCCAGAACGAGACGCAGCTCGCCAAGGTCCTTGAGGTGCGCGACCAGCTCCTTCACCTACGCCATATCGTGCTCATGCCGGGAACGTCATCCGACGTCGATGGCGTGATGACATGGGACGAGTTCATCGGGCGAGGCTCCGATCTTGAGGCCGGCATCGTGGACGAGCGGCTCGCGGCCATCGGACCGCGTGACGGCGCCACCCTCATTTACACATCCGGGACCACCGGGCAACCGAAGGCGGTGGTGCTGCCGCACGAAGCGCTCGTGTTCCTGCTCGAGTCGGTGTACGGCTTCGTCGACCTCACAACCGAGGACTCGGCCGTTTCGT
This sequence comes from uncultured Acidimicrobiaceae bacterium, assembly GCA_964581295.1. Classification (GTDB taxonomy): domain Bacteria; phylum Actinomycetota; class Acidimicrobiia; order Spongiisociales; family UBA5794; genus JAHEEL01. The sequence continues at coordinate 4,393 of CAZONX010000111.1, read as the reverse complement.
ATCTGCCGCTGTCGCACATCGCCGAACAGATCGTGTCGATCCACGCTCCGGCCGTCATGGGTCTCAAGGTCTACTTCGAGCCGGACATCTTCCGCCTTGCCGACACCCTCAAGGAAGTCCGGCCGACCGCTTTCTTTGCGGTGCCGCGTGTGTGGGAGAAGTTCTACGCCGCCGTCTCCGAGAAGCTGGGTGAGGCGACCGGCGTGAAGGCCGCCCTCGCGAACAAGGCACTCTCCGTCGGCAGGGATCACACCGCAGCGTTGAGCCGGGGCGAACAGCCCGGTGGCTGGCTCGGCGCTCAGTATGGGCTGTTCGACAAGCTGGTGTATTCGAAGGCGAAGGAGGCGATGGGCCTTGACCGAGCGCGCTTCATGTTCTCATCCGCCGCGCCCCTTGATCCGTCGATTGCCGACTTCTTCGCCGGGCTTGGGATGCAACTACTCCAGCTCTACGGACAGTCAGAGTGCATGGGGGTCTGTGCATTCAACAGGCCGGACTACAACCGCAACGGATCGGTCGGACCGGCTGTGCCGGGCGTTGAGCTACGGATCGCCGAGGACGGCGAGATCTTCACACGCGGCCTCAACAACTTCCTTGGCTACCTGAACAACCCCGAAGCAACGGCCGAGGCGCTCAGCGAAGATGGCTGGCTCGCGACCGGCGATATCGGTGAGATCGACGATGACGGCTTCCTGTTCATCACGGACCGCAAGAAGGACATCATCATCACGGCCGGCGGCGAGAACGTCACGCCGTCGCTGATCGAGATGTCGCTTCAGACGAATCCGCTCATCGGAACGGTCGTCGTCATCGGCGACCAGCGTCCGTTCCTCATCGCTCTCGTCTCTGTCGACCCCGATGCCGCCGAGGGCATGACCGACGAGGAGATCCAGGCCTCGGTGCAGTCGGCCGTCGACGAGGCGAACGCCTCGAGTGCACGCGTACGGCAGCTCAAGAAGTTCGTCGTTCTCGACGAACCGCTGTCGATCGAGCACGGCGAGTTGACACCGACGATGAAGGTGAAGCGCAAGATCGTCGCAGAGCACTTCTCGGCGCAGATCGAGGAGATGTACGGCTGAGGCCTACCATCGCCAGATGACCACCATCGCACCGTACGGCTCGTGGGAGTCGCCGATCCAGGCGGCTGACACCGTGGCCGGCATCGTCCGCTTCTCCGACATCCAATTCGCTGAGGGGTCCCTCTTCTGGATCGAAGGGCGCCCGTCCGAAGGCGGCCGCGCCGCGCTGGTGAGACGAGCCGCCGACGGGACAATCGCCGACGTCCTGCCCGAGACCGAGAACGTCCGCACCATGGTGCACGAGTACGGCGGTGGGGCCTATCGAGCCTCTCACGAGAGTGTCGTGTTCTCGGAGTTCGCCGATCAGCGCCTCTACAAGACCGATGCCGACGCCGACATCTTGGCTCTGACCGGTGAGCCGCCGGCCGAAAGATCGGTCCGGTACGCCGATGTCGCCGTCGGGCCGAACGAGACGCTGATCTGTGTGCGAGAGACACACCCCTTCGAGGGTGAAGCCGTCAACGATCTCGTCTCGATCGCTGCCGATGGTGCGATCACTGTGCTCGTCTCAGGGAGCGACTTCTACTCGTCGCCGAGGATCTCGCATGACGGCACTCAGGTCGCATGGATCGAGTGGGATCATCCGAACATGCCGTGGGACGCAACGCGCCTCGTGGTCGCCGACCTCTCGGAGCCTGCCGAGCGTGAGGTCGTCGCCGGAGTCTCCGGTGAATCGGTGGTGCAGCCTGAGTGGGCTCCCGATGGGACGCTCGTGTTCGTATCCGATCGCTCTGGCTGGTGGAACCTCTACCGGTTTGACGACGGGGCAACGACGCCGATTCTCACAATCGACGCCGAATTCGCAGGGCCGGCGTGGGTATTCGGAATGTCCTGGTTTGGGTTCCTGTCCGACGGACGAATCGCCGCGACCTACTACGTGAACGGCGAGCATCGCCTCGGCGTCATCGACCGCAGCGGGAACCTCGAACCTGTCGATCTCGGGTTCACCAGCTACGGATACCACGTAACGACCGATGGCAACCATCGCGTCTGGTTCGTCGGTGCGCGTTCGAACCAGCCATCAGCGCTGGTTGAGTACGACGCAGCGATGGGGGTCGTCACCATCGTGCGGTCGAACCCGGCGATCGTCGATGAGGTCTATGCCTCCGACCCGCAAATGATCTCATTCCCAACCAGCGGCGGCGACACCGCGCACGGCGTGTACTACCCACCGACTAATCCGGAGTTCGCGGGCCCGCCGGACGACCATCCTCCGCTCCTCGTCCACATTCACGGCGGGCCGACGTCGAGCGTGTCTCCGGCGTTCGCCCTCGACACCGTGTTCTGGACGTCCCGAGGCTTCGCCATCGTCGATGTCAACTACCGCGGGTCCACCGGCTTCGGCCGGGAGTACCGCAAGAAGCTGGAGGGGGAGTGGGGTGTGGTCGACGTCGACGACGCGGTCGCGGCCGCCGAGTACCTCGCGTCGATTGGCGCCGTCGACGGCGACCGCCTCGCCATCAGCGGCGGCAGCGCCGGCGGCTACACCACCCTTGCCGCTCTTGCGTTCAGAGATCGTTTTGCCGCCGGCGCCTCCTACTTCGGCGTGGCCGACATCGAGATGCTCATGCGCGACAGCCACAAGTTTGAGTCCCAATATGACACCAGCCTGCTCGGCAAGGATCCGGAAGTGTGGCGCGCACGATCGCCCATCCATTCGGTCGATCAAATCGATGCGCCGGTTGCGCTGTTCCAGGGGCTCGACGACAAGGTCGTTCCCCCCAACCAGGCCGTAGTGATTGCCGACGCTCTCGCGAGCCGCGGCATTCCTCATGTCCACATCGAGTACGAGGGCGAGGGGCACAGGTTCCGCAAAGCAGCCAACGTGATCCGCAGCCTCGAGACCGAACTGGCGTTCTATGGCTCTGTTTTCGGCTTCACGCCGGCCGGCGATCTTCCTCCCTTGGAACTCGGAGGGGCGGCTGCGGGCGAGCCAGCCGATGGCTGAAACACCAGCAGTCCAGGACCTGTACCCAGACGATGTGGCCCATTGCTACGGCTGCGGACGGCTCAACGCGATGGGGCATCAGATCAAGACGCGCCTCGCCGACGCCGGCACGACCACGGTGTTCCTCCCTCAACCGTTCCATACTGCGATCCCCGGATTCGCCTACGGCGGCCTCGTTGCGTCGATCATCGACTGTCACTCGACCGGGTCCGCCGCCATCTTCGCGATGCAACGCGACGGACTGGTGGTGGGGGTCGATACATCTCCGCGATTCGTCACGGCTCGTCTCGAGGTCGACTACCTGTTGCCGACACCGCTTGCCGCGATGCAACTGGGCGGCCGACTCATCGAAATCAAGGGACGCAAGGTTGTCGTCGAGACGGAACTCTCCGTCGACGGCATGGTCACGGCACGAGGCTCGGCGGTTCTCGTTGAGATCTCCGAGGATCAATTGTCAGCCCAGATTTAGCGCTGCGACCGCCAACCTTTGCGCTGTTCTCGACGGTGCGTGCCGCTTGCGGCACGCACCGACATCGACGCCCCGACGCTGGTGGTCACAGCGCTGATCGGAGGTTTCCCCTATCCAGATCGGTGTCGCTACTGGGACCCCTCGATACCATCCGATCGGCGTTTGGGTGACCAGTCGAGCACGGCCGGTCACCCCACAGGTTGGAAGGATCGATTGGTCCGGTTCGCCCCGTGAACGGCGTCGAATTTGAGATGTTCATCGGACCGGGCGGCACTCTCCCGCTTCCTCCCGTAGTTCGGGCCGGTGGGCTGCCGACGACCGTTCGGCCCCATCCGCCCGGTCGTCCAAGTCGACCGCCTCGTGCCGTGTCCCCCCTTCGGCACGAGGCGGTCACCCTTTCCTAGGTCGCAGGCAGGTCGGATCAGGCCTGTACGCCGTAGTACTCGTCGAGGGCGGCGAGCAGTTGCGCACCGCTCAATCCGCCTTGCTGCACGTGCACGACGGTCCCATCCGCGTCGTAGAAGACCGTCATGGGCGACCCGCGGGCGCCGAACGTACCGGTGCTGAGACCGCTGCCGTTGCGGCCGCCGATGTCTTGGGCGAGCGGCCACACCCCTGCGATGCCCCAATCCTCGGCGTCGCCGAGGCCGCCGCCGTTGTCTTGCGTGTCGATCCCGACGAACTGGACCTGTTCTCCGATCTGCTGGGAGACAGCGAGGAATTCGGGTATCTCGTGTTCACAGACTTCGCACCATGACGCGAAGAACGCCGCAACCGTCGGGGTCCCTTGGAAGTCGGCGATCGCGACCCGGCCATCGCCGTCGAGTTGTGGCAGATCCCATGCTTCCGCGGTCGTGTCGCCGGTCTGCGGTGTTGGCCACAGCACAACCAGCAGTG
>CAZONX010000110.1:0-6975 GCA_964581295.1 uncultured Acidimicrobiaceae bacterium | reverse complement strand
GCTGCCACCGCAAATCCGGCCCCACGGAACACTGTTGTTCACGGTCGCCGGACACCGGGGGAGTGGCTCATCACGCCGCACCAACGCACGTCTCGGCGAGAGCTGCCAATCCTGAAACAAACGGCTGTCGGTCCGAGCAGGAGTTCCAAGAGGCTGTCGGCCGGACCTCACGGGCAAGGAAGCACGCTTCACCGACCGTCCGCTGGCCCCGTCGTTGAGAGGAGTGGCTTCGCCAGAAGCGCGGAGACTCGAGAGCTTGCGTGAGAACGGACAGAGGGGGAATGGCACTGTCAAGGGCCCTGGATCGCTACTTTACATAACGTGGATTATGGGCGCTATGAACAGAGGGGTTGGGCCATGAGGTACCATCGCCGAAGCAGACGGCAGGAGACACCGTGGCCGATACCGCCCCCACCACCAACACGACAGAGGAGATCCAGTCCCTCGAAGAGCGCGTGCGCGAGCTCGAGCTCCAGAATACCAAGCTCATGGCGGCGACAAAAAGGGACAAGGCGCTCAAGCCATTCCAGATCGAGCTGCTCAAGCTTCAGCGCCATCTCGAGAAGCGACAGATCCCGATGATCGTGCTTTTCGAAGGTCGAGACGCCTCCGGCAAGGGTGGCACGATCCGCAGGATTACCCGCTACATGAACGAGAAGCGGTATCGAGTTGTGGCCCTCGGCAAGCCGACCGAGGCCAACCTCACACAGTGGTATTTCCAGCGCTACGTCGAGAAATTTCCAGCCGGCGGCGAGATCGTGCTGTTCGACCGATCCTGGTACAACCGGGCAATTGTCGAGCCGGTGTTCGGCTTCTGCTCGAAGAAGGAACACCGCAACTTCCTTCGCGGCGTCGTCGGATTCGAGAAGGACATCGTGCGCCAGGGAACCGTCCTCGTGAAGCTCTACTTCAGCGTCGACAAGGGCACCCAGGCCGAACGTTTTGCCCGTCGGATGAATGATCCGTTGCGTCAGTGGAAGCTGAGCGAGGTAGACGTCCAAGCGCAGGAGTTCTGGGATGAATTTACCGAGATGAAGCACCGCATGCTCGAACGCACGTCCTCCGATGCCGCGCCGTGGACCATCGTGCGTTCGAACAGCAAGCCGAAAGCTCGACTCAGCGCCCTGAAGGTGATCCTCAACGCTATTGACTATGAGGACCGTAATCCCGACCTTGATTTCTCGACCGATTCCCAGATCGTTGTGCCCGGCAGGGTCGAACTCAACCGGATGGACGAGGAACGCGATCGCTTGGGGCGACCGCGAGGCTGATCTGGGAAACCGACGCTGCACCTCCCCTTCGCCGGTGCAAAGCCCTCGACGTTACGCCACAGTGACGTAACGTGACTGTTGTTCCGGGCGCTGCCGCCGCGTACGTTTGGGGCGAACCGGCGACTGGCGAGACCGTGCACCGACCGATCCTCTTCGAACTCCACGTTGACGACCCCGATGAAGCGACCGGCGAGGGCGACGGCATCGACGGCGCCGTCGGACCGGCGCAAGAGCACCGCCAGAGCGTCGTCCTCACCATGGAAGCCGAAGACGTCGACGCTGCCCGGTTGCGGGCGATCGACGCCCAGCGGATGACGGTTCCGGGGATCGGCTGGATCGTCATGGCCGTCGATCCCAATGGTGTGCGCTTCGGGATGCTGCAAGCAGACGAGTCGGCAAGCGTCTAGGCCTCCCCTGCCCCGGTCCGCTGCGGCCCTCTTTTGCGCCACAGTGGCGTTATCGGATAATCGGATGTGCCAAACCGCGGCGTGCCGGAGACATGCGTTGGCTATGCTCGATTGTGTAATCCACATGGAGGTTCAAATGGCACGACGCCATGCCACCCGTACAGCGCTCATCGTTCTGGTAGTCGCGTTCGCAATGTTGGCCGCGGCATGCAGCGACGACAGCAGCGACGTTGATCCCGGACCGACCGCCGCTCCCGAATCGTGCGAGATCGAAGACCTCAACCTGGTCGCGCCCGGCACGCTCACCGTAGCGACAGGCGAGCCGGCGTTCCCGCCCTGGGTCGGTACACCGGACGGCGAGTTCTTCGATGATCCCGCGTCGGGCATCGGTTTCGAATCCGCCCTGGTCTACGCCATCGCTTCCGAGCTCGAGTTCGCCAAGGAAGATGTCGTCTGGACCCGCATTGGGTTCAATGAGGCCATCGCTCCGGGAGAGAAGCCCTGGGACTTCAATCTCCAGCAGTACTCGATCACCGAAGACCGCAAGGAAGTCGTCGACTTCAGCTCTCCGTACTACGTGACGCAGCAGGCGCTCATCGCCTATCCGGACTCCCCATACGCGTCTGCGACAAGCATCGACGACCTGAAGGACGCCATCCTTGGCGCCCAAATCGGTACGACGAGCCTCGACTTCATCGAGAACGTCATCAAGCCGAACACGGAGCCGAACGTGTACGACGAGAATGTCGACCTCGAGGCCGCCATGAACGCCGGACAGATCGATGCGCTCGTGGTCGATCTCCCGACCGGCTACTTCATCACGGCAGTCCAGGTCGAGGGTTCGATCATCGCCGGGCAGTTCGAAGCCGAGGCGGCGGAACCCGATGAGTACGGACTGCTGTTCGCCAAGGGCAATTCCCTGGTTCCGTGTGTGAACACGGCGCTCGAGACGTTGCGCGAGAACGGCACGCTCCAGGAACTCCAGGACCTCTACATGAGCCAGGACGGCGGCATTCCGACCATCAGCGGCTAGCGCTGAATGGAAGAACAGACCCCGATCGAGGAAGTCGGCGGGGGCCCGAGTCTCTTCGGACCCCCGCGCGCTCCTCGGCGGCGTGAGGAGGGCGCACGGGCGGCGCTGATCGCCTTTGTCTCGACGCTGCTCTTCATTGCGGTCGCTCTGTGGGCGATCCTCACCTCGGACGCGTGGCCAGCCGTCCAGAAACAATTCTTCAACTGGGAGAAGTTCGTCGAGGTCTTCCCCGACGTCCTCGGTGGTTTCTGGCTCGACATCAAGATGTTCATCGTCGCCGAGGTGATCATCCTGGTCCTCTCGCTGGTGATCGCAATTGTGCGATCGCTGCGGGGTCCGGCCTTCTTTCCCCTCCGAGCCCTGGCCATCATCTTCATCGACCTCATCCGCGGCATCCCGGTGATCCTCCTCATCCTGCTGCTCGGGTTCGGCATCCCTGCGCTGCAACTGCCAGGAGTCCCGAAGGGTGCGCTGTTCTGGGGCCTGACTGCGCTCATCATCAGCTACAGCGCCTACACCGCTGAGGTCTACCGCGCCGGTATCGAGTCGGTGCACGAAAGCCAGCGCATGTCGGCTCGGTCACTGGGCCTCACCCAGGGCCAGGCCCTGCGGTATGTGATCGTCCCGCAGGCAATCCGCAACGTCATTCCTGCGCTGCTCAACGGGCTGGTGAGCCTCCAGAAGGACGTTGCGCTGGTGCTCGTCCTCGGAATCCGCGAGGCCGTTCGCGAGGCCGACATCTACGCGGCCAAGACTTTCAATTACACGGGCTACATCGCCGCCGCTCTCCTCTTCCTTCTCATCAGCGTCCCCGTCGCCCGCTTCGCCGATTGGTACACGAACCGAGATCGGAAGAGAAAGCAGTCGGTGAGCACATGATCACGGCGAAACTCGAACTGCAAGGGGTCTCGAAGGCCTTCGAGGGCAAGCAAGTGCTCCGGGACGTCGACCTAGCGGTGGCCTTGCACGAAGTGGTCTGCCTGATCGGTTCCTCCGGATCCGGCAAGTCGACGATGCTCAAATGCGTGAACCTCCTCGTGCCGATCGACAGCGGAACGATCCTGCTCGACGGCGCCGACATCGCTGCGCCCGGTGTGAACGCAAACCAGGTGCGCGAAGAGATGGGCATCGTGTTTCAATCGTTCAATCTCTTCCCGCACATGACGGTGCTCGACAACATCACGTTGAGTCCGCGCAAGGTCCACGGCGTGAAGCGTGGAGCGGCCGAGGACCGAGCCAGGGAGCTCCTGGCCAGCTTCGGTCTGTCCGACAAGATTGAGGAGTATCCCGACCGGCTCAGCGGTGGCGAGCAGCAGCGTGTCGCGGTGATTCGAGCCCTGGCGACCGAACCCGACCTCATGTTGTTCGACGAGGTCACATCGGCCCTCGATCCCGAGCTGGTCGCCGAAGTCCTCAACGTGATTCGTGCGCTCAAAGATGACGGCATGACGATGGTGATCGCCACTCACGAGATGGGGTTCGCCCGCGATGTGGCCGATCAGGTCTGCTTCCTCGACCAGGGAAGGATTCTCGAGCACGGGCCGCCGGAGCGGATCTTCTCGTCGCCCACCGAAGCACGCACCGAGCAGTTCCTTCAGCGGATCATCGACGCGGGACGTCTCTAGAGCTAGTTGAGAGCCCGCACGGTGACGACATCGCCTGGTCGCGGCTGGATGACCTTGCCGCCCGTGCCGTTGTTCTCCGAGACGAGCAAGTAGCCGCTCGAGTCCCACAGGGCGATCAGCGTGTCGGTGCCGTACTCGGAATCCCCGAAGGTTCCCACCATGCCGGCGATACCGGCACCGCAAAGCTCAACCTCAACACCGCTGGGCACGGGCAAGTGCGCGATCTCGTCGGGGAAGATCGAGCAGATGGCGTTGCCGAAGTCGTCGATGTAGATGACTTCGCCGGTCACCGTGCCGTCGCTCGCTCGATGTGCGCCCCACAGCGGAATCGTGATGGGGTCGACCAGTGACGTGCCCAAATCGGCAAGGGCGACGCCGGCGGCGAGGTGCGCCCCCACCGGGGAGAAGAGGTCTCTTCCGTGGAACGTCATCGTCACGGCGTCGAGCCAATACTCGGGGCGGTCAAGGACGACGAACTCAGTCGTCCACCCCTCGCTCGACGCCCGGTCGATGCACGCTGTCAGTACGCCGTTGTCGGGGGCCACGAAGTACTGGGGGCCGATCCGTGCGGCGATCGGGTGACGATCCGTCCCCACACCCGGGTCGACGACGACAATGTGAATCGTTCCTTCGGGGAAGTAGAACGCACTGTTGTTCACCACGAAGTTGGCCTCACGGATGTCCTGTGGCGTGATGTGGTGAGAGAGGTCGGTGATGACGGCGTCCGGGGCGATGCGGTAGATCGCCCCGTGGAGCACGCCGTCGCTCCCCTGCCGGGTGCCGAAGTCGGTGGTCAAGGTGATGAATGCCATGCGGAGATGCTACTCCGACGCCCACCAGCGCTCGATACGGTTCGTGAGCCGTCCACGCGTCGCGGAATCCGCCCAGGAGCCGTCAATGACGGCGAGGGACAGGCGCTTGATGGCTGCGTCGTCGAACCCGAATCGGTCCTGCAAGACTGCGAACTCCCCCGCGAGCGTGCAGTCGAACATGGCCGGATCGTCGGTGTTGATCGTGACGAGCGCACCCGCGTCGATCAATGTCCGGACCGGATGCTGGTCCCAGTGGGCCACCACACCGGTGCGCAGATTCGAGGTCGGGCAGACTTCGATCGGGAGCTGCGTCTCGACCAGGTAGTCGACGAGGGCCGGGTCTTCGACTGAACGCACACCGTGCCCGATTCGCTCGACGCCGAGGGCCAGGATCGCGCCCCACACACTCTCGGGTCCGGCCTCCTCACCCGCGTGGGCGGTGAGGTGGAAGCCAGTCTCTCGGGCAGCCTCGTATACCGGAGCGAACTGCTCGGGTGGGTGAGCTGCCTCGAACCCGCCGATGCCGACGCCGATGACCCCGGCTTCTTCGGCCACCTCGGTAACAGCGGCAAGGGTTCTCGCCGTTCCTTCGGGGCCGCGGTCACGAACGAGATCCACGATGAGCCGCACCTCCACATCGTCGACCCGATCCAGACCAGCTCGGATCGCGAGTGCGATCCCCTGCGGCTCCAAGCCATGACGCCGGAAATCGCTGGGTGAGAAGAACGCCTCGGCGTAGACGATGTTCTGTGCCGCCAGGTTCCGGGCCACCGCTTCGGCAGCGAACGTGAAGTCGTCGTGCGTGCGCAGGAAGCCGTTCATCCAATTCCACGTTTCCATGAAGTGGGCGAAGTCGCGGTAGGTGAACCAGTCGACCAGCTGGGCTTCGGTCTTGATGAGTGGATCGCCGCCGTGGTGCTCGATCAGCGCCCACAAAGCGGGAACCGGAATCGCACCTTCCAGATGAAGGTGGAGCTCGGCCTTCGGCATGGTGGTCCAGTCGCGCATCCGGCTATTCAACCAGACACGGTGGCCCTGGCGTTCTCGGCGACCTACCCCGAGCGGTGCTCACTGCCAGGGAAGGGCACCTCTCGCGCTCCAATACGCATTTGCCGGCTCGGCGAGAGACGGCAACTCCCCCACGACCTGGGCCGGAACGTCGAGTGCGGTCAGGTTGCTGGCGAGCTGATCCTCCGACGCGGCACCGCTCAGAACGACGCTCGCCCACGGCTGACGGAGGCAGGCCGCCATGGCAATGGCATCCGGCGACCAGTCGGGGGCAGCCTCCTCCAGCCGGTCGGCGATCACTCGATTTCGTGACGTCAGGCGGCCGTTGGCAACGGCCTCCTTCACGATCACCCCGAGGCCCGCAGCAGAGGCCTCGGCGAGAGCGCCACCGGCAGAGGGCTCGAGCAGGTTCCAGGTTGCCTGGACGGTACCGAACAGCAATGCACCGTTGATCTCTATCTCGAGTGCCCTGTGAATCGTCTCTGCCTGCTCGGGTCCGCTCGTGGACAAGCCGATCGTCAGCCCTTCCGAACGCAGCTCGGCGAGTCCGGCAATCACTTCAGCATTCTCGAGCACTCCGCTGTCGAGGGTCGCCGAGTGGATCTGGTAGATCCGGAGATAGCTGCCCAGCAGGCCGATGCTCAGGGCGTGCTGCCGGTCGAGGTTCTCCCGGGTGTGGATCTTCGTCTCGTGCACCTCGGCGTCGACCTGCCAGTCTGCGGTGTAGACGTAACCCCACTTCGACGCGACGGTCAACTCCCCCTGCGGGGGCGTGCGGGCACCGAGCCACGCCGCGAGGAACTCCTCGGCCTTCCCATA
>CAZONX010000109.1:0-7030 GCA_964581295.1 uncultured Acidimicrobiaceae bacterium | reverse complement strand
TCATGCGGCGGGCGTAGTACGCGGACGAGTCATGGCTCTCGCGTTTACCCGCGCCGAAGCTCGCCGTGCTGGTCGCCATTCGCAACGCCTCCTTGCCGCAACGGTAGTTGCCGAGCGGTCCGGATCGTTGGACCCCCGCGGTCCTCGTTGTTCCCGGCATCGCTCTGGACGTCGGAAAGAGGCGCTCGCCATCAGGACCACCGAGACCTGCTCGGGCGCTACACGCCTTAGGGCAGAGCCAAGAGGTGCTCGAGCGCCCCCACCCAGAACTCCTGGTAGCGGTCCCACTGGACGAAGTTGACGCCCCAATGTGGCGCCGGATCCGACATGTAGGCGAGGGTCGCTCCGGCACCGTGCGAAAGCGACGCCACAAGCGGATCACCCGTGGTGGCGACTTCGACATGAACGGTGGCGTCCTCGCGCGGGGTAGTCCGGTTGTACCCGAGGATCGGGTGAGCTGTATCGACATCAATCTCGGGGAGGAAGCTCGAATCGACTCGGGAGAACCGGAACCCTTCAGTGTTCTCGACAAGGTCCTCGGTCTCGAGACATCGCACCGGCAAGAGCTCCGCAAGCCGGGACCGACCCCAACCGCCCTTGCCCTGCTCCCCGTTGAACGAGAGCCAGCCACCCATAAACATCACGCGTGTGCCACGCTCGACTGCTTCGACCGTCAACCGGATCCGGTCTGGGTACGTGATGATTTGGCTACCGAAGACGGAGCTATCGAAGAACTGTGGAGCCAACTGGAAGTTCTTCAGCTCGGTATCGGAGAACACGATCACGTCGTACTCGGCGAGGATCTCCTCCCACCTTCCGGGCGGCATCCCGTAGAAATCCCATGTGGGACAGGTGTCACACGTGTGCTCGCCGGTCGATTCAATTGCTTCCTTCAGATAGTGGTCGTACCGAAACGTCTGGAGGCCCTTGAACGCGTAGTTGAACGGGGTCTCTGCGAACACGGGACCGAGCGATACCGCCCAGTCGCCGATGTAGAACACCTTTGCCATGTGAACTCGGATCTCCTTTGACTCGTCCGACCGCGCTCACCCGTAGGTGAGAGCGACTTTGATGATCTCTTCCGGGCGACGGTCGACCAGTTCGAAGGCGGCGGCAGCCTCTACTTGCGGAAAGGTGTGTGTGAGCAGCCCGGTCGTCGACAGTGTGCCGTCGCCGAGCATTCGCGCAACGGTTCGGTGAACGCGATCCCGGTCCCAGGCACGTCCGGGTGCTGGTGTGGTGCGGTGATTGATGGCGAGGATTGACGATGCCCCCATGGGAAAGAACGAACTGTGGTGGAACTCCTCGCCCAGTCGCAGATCAGTGCCTGCACCCTGGTAGAACCCCAGAGCCACGACCCTCCCGTAGCCACTGGCACAGCAGCGAATCGCTTCGTTGAGCGCAGCCCAGTTGCCGGACGTCTCGATGACAGCGTCAACGCCCCGCCCACGGTTCAGACGCCGCACTTCCTCGGCCACCGGAGTCGTGACCGGATCGATGGCGTGGTCCGCTCCGAGCGCAATCGCCAAATCCCGGCGTGCGGCGATCGGATCAATAGCGATGACCGGCCCCATGCCCGCCAGACGGCACAGTTGCACGCTCATCAGTCCGATGACGCCAAGGCCGCTGATAACGGCCGCCTCACCGAAGCGGAGCCGAGATGTGAGGTGTCCGTCGTAGGCAACGCCGCCGAGCGCAAGAAAGACGCCGGCGGCCGGATCGGCTCCGGCGGGTGCCCGCTCGCAGAAGAACGGACGACCTTCGACGGTTGTGTCGCACACGAACGTATCTGCGTGGCCGGTGGTACCGGTCCACGCGATGTCGCCAATCTCGAACCCCTCGACTCGAGAGCCGACCTCGATCACCTCCCCGACCATCTCGTACCCGTGCCGCACTGGATAGAACGTCGTCCCATCGCTCCGCTTGCGGAACAGGCCTTCGTCGATCTCATGGTCGAAGTGGGGCGCGGTGGCCTGATAGAAGCTCATCTCGGTTCCGTGGCTGATACCGGAATAGAGCGAGCGGACACGGATTGAGTAGGGAGACACGGGATCGTCGTCGACCGTCTGGAGCGCGACTTGCCGGGGGCCGGTAATCACGACTTCCTGCATGTGTCAGGCTCTCTCTCTGTCGACGATTCGCAACTCCGCGGGTGCTCGTCTCACCGGGTGGGTTCGCCAGGAGCGCGGGAGTCGAAGCGCACCGGCTGACCGATCTTGGCCGACCGGTAGGCGCCGAGCGCCGCCTCGGTGGCGCGGAGCCCATCCGTGCCGGTGACCAGCAAGGCATGCTCGCCTTGCACCGCTCCGATGAAGTGGTCAATCATTGCGAGATTCGGATCGGCGCCCCAGTCGACCCAGGTCGCGGCGCCGCCGGACCACATTTCGAGACGCTCGGCGAACGCATCAACGGCAAAGACACCGTCCGTGCCGACCGCCTCGATGGTGAGCCCGCCCCAGGTCGGATAGCCCTCCGGCCGGCTCCATGAGCAGTCGATCGTGGCGATCACTCCGTTGCCGAACGTCACGGTGAGAATGCCACCGGTCTCGACTTCGGCATCAGGGTGCATCACCTGATTCGTCTCGGCGTAGATCTCTGTCGGCTCGGATCGGAGCCACCATCGCATGATGTCGATCAGGTGCACGGTGTGATCCATCACGGCGCCGCCGCCCGCGGCTATCGGATCCGCGAACCATGCGGCGTGATCGGTCGGGATGCAGCCGTTGTTCGTTCCGGTGAACGCCAGCACCGAACCGATTCGGCGCTCGTCGATCCAGGCAGCGCCTTCCGACAGTTGCGGACTGAATCGCATCGGGAAAGCCGTCATGAGTAGCACTCCGGCCGCATCGCATGCGTCAACGATCGCCCGAGCGTCTTCCAGGGTCGTTGCAAGCGGCTTCTCGCACATCACGTGGACGCCGGCGTCGGCCAACTGCTCGACGACAGCCCGGTGTTCGTTCGTCGCGGTGCACACAATTGCAGCGTCAATACCGGTTTCGATGAGGTCGCCGCAGGTGGTGAATGCACCGCTGCCCGACGAGTCCACCCAACGAGACCGCAATCTTTCGTCCGGTTCAGAAACCCCTACGAACTCGACACCGTCGAGTGCTCTGAGCACGTTGGCGTATCCGCCTGCGTGAACATGCGCGAGGCCGACTATGCCAACGCGGATCATGACGCCACCTCGACGGCCCGATTCGTGTCGATCGAAGCGGCGATCGCGTCGCATACTTCGACGGCTCGTGCCCCATCGAGTGCCGTCACTCGTGGCTCGACGCGGTCCTTGATCACATCCGAGAAGTGCCGGATCTCCGTCACATAGGGAGATTCCGCCGACGATGTGGGTGGCTGAGGAACATCGGGCGTGTCTGCTGTTGTCGACGCGCTCCCGACGAATGGGGCTGCAACATGCCGGGCGATGAGGCCGTCGGACCCCGCAATCTCGAGGGAGGTGCGAAACGAACCGGTGGGGTATGCCCAGGATCCCTGGATGTGGCTGATGGCGCCGCCGTCGTGACGGAGCGTCGCCAATACGTGGTCGCCCCGTGTTGTGTCACTGATGCGCTTCGCATAGGCCCGCGTGACGTCACCGGCAATCCACCGCGCGTAGTCCACGTCGTGAATCATCAGGTCGTGAACGACGCCGCCCGACTTCGCGTGGTCGCTGAACCAGGCCGATGCTCCGGCTGGAAGGTAGGTCGATCGATCGAGGCGGACAACACCAACCGATCCGATATCCCCTGCATCCACCAGTGCTCGAGCCGCGGCGTACTCGGGGAAGAAGCGAACAACGTGCCCGACGAGGAGGCGCACCCCGGCTTCGTCGCAGGCAGCGACTGCGGCCATTGCATCCGGCCCGGTTCTCGCAAGCGGTTTCTCGCACACAATGTCGATGCCCGCTGCGGCGGCTTGCGCGATGTATGAGGCGTGGGTGTGCGTCGGTGTGCAGATGTCGACCACGTCGACCGAGGCAGCCAGCTGAGCGAAGTCGCCCACCACTTCCGTGCCGTAGTCGGAGGCGAACCGCGCCACCCGGTCCGGATCCGGATCCAGCACATGCACAACGTGGTCGCCGGCCGCGTGCCAGGCGCCGGCGTGCACGTACGCCATGTTTCCCGCGCCGACGAGGCCAACGCGGAGAGTCACTTGATGGCTCCCTCCGTGATCCCGCTCAACATCTGCTTCGAGAACACGATGTAGAGCAGGAGAATCGGGATCGCAGCGAGCGTCAACGCAGCAAGCACCGACTGCCAATCGGAGACGAACTGCCCGAGGAAGACCTGAACGCCGAGCGTCACTGTCTTCGTGGACTCCCCGGGGGCGAGGATGAGTGGGAACCAGAGGTCGTTCCACACCGGCAACATCGTGAACACGGCCACGGCTGCGAGTCCTGGCCTCACGAGCGGCAGTGTGAGGGAGAACACGCGGTACTCCCCGGCACCGTCAATGCGCGCAGCGTCCTTCAGATCCTGGGGGACTTGCCGGAAGAACTGGGCGAGGATGAACACCGCGAGCGGGATCCCCATTGCCGTATAGACCAGGATCAACGACACGAGCGTGTTCACCAAGCCGAGCGAAACCATCAGCTTCAGGATCGAGACTGTTCCGAGCCGGATGGGAATCATGACCCCTATGGCGAGGAACAGCGTGAGGAACGTGTTGCCGGTGAATCGGTACTCAGCGAGGGCGTACGCGGCGGCGGCGCCGAGAAGCACCACAAGGCCGACCGCCACCAACGTCACGGTGAAGCTGTTGAGGAAGTACCGAACGAAGTTCGCCCGTTCCCAGACGGTCTCGTAGCCCTTGAGGCTGAACGTCTCGCTGTTCGGAAGCGTGAATGGCGAGTCGAAGATGGCCTTGCGGGTCTTGAACGAGTTCATCACGATGAGACCGATGGGCACGAGAGCGACCAACGTGTAGAGGAACAGGACGCCGTGAATCGTCGCCTTGGTCAGTCCCCGTTTTGTCCGGCCGGCCCCGCGCTCGGTTGTGGCGGTGGTGGTCCTCATAGCTCGTACGTCTCAACGCGCTTCGCCCAGCCGAACAGATAGACGAGAACGCCCAGGAGGATCACGATGAACATCGCGGTAGCCACCGTCGCTCCCATGGCCGTCGAACCGGCCTGCAATTGGAACCCGAAGTACGTGCGGTAGAAGAGCGTCCCCATGATGTCGGTCGAGAACTCTGGTCCCGCCAGGGCTCCCTGGACGCTGTAGATGAGGTCGAACGCGTTCAGGTTTGCGATGTAGGTGATGATCGAGATGATCCCGAGCATCGGGAGGAGCAGCGGGAAGATGATCTTCCAGAAGATCTTCCAGCCGTTTGCCCCGTCGACGCGAGCGGCCTCGATGAGGTCCGGCGGGATTCCGACGAGCACCGCATAGAAGAACATCATCGGGATGCCGACGAACTGCCATACGGACATGAGCGAGAGTGTGGGAAGCGCCGTCGAAGTGAGACCGAGCAGCGGTGTCGACACAACACCCCACAGCGGCGAAAGGATGAGTTGCCAGATGAACCCGACGATGACGACGGAGAGCACCGTCGGCGCGAAGATCAGGGTGCGGTAGGTCCCCTTCCCGCGCTTGAGGAGATGCTGGGTGAGCAGGACGGCGAGCAGAAGACCGACGGGATTCTGAACGAGGAAGTGGAACGCGAAGAAGATGAGGTTGTTTCCAAGCGCGTTCCAGAATGAGGACGAAAGGCTGCCGCCCGGCAGGAGTTCACGGAAATTCGAGAGACCGACAAAGGCGCCTTCGTCGGAGAAGAGACTGAGCCGAAGCGAATCGAGCAGCGGATACACCATGAACATGGTGTAGATGATCAACGCGGGAGCGAGGAAGACGGCGACGTGCGCGGGGAACCTCCACCTCTTGGTGGAGGTTCCCCGAACGACGTCGGTGTGAGTCGACGTTGACGTCACGCTTCTATCAACCGCTCTGCTGTGGTGGGTACCAGGCCTCGAGGCCCTCCTGCAGGATGGCAACGCCCTCTTCGGGGGTTGCTGTTTCGTTGATGATCGTAGCGCTCACGGCCCAGAGGTCGTTCTCCAGGTTGGGCTCGCCACGGGACAGGATCTGGTACGAGTTGCGAATCGTCGACTCGCACTCGCTCCGCCATGACAGGAACTCCTGTGCCAGCGCATCATCCATCGTCACATCGTGGTTCGACAGGCTGAAGAACCCCGGCAGCGAGTTGGCATACATCGAAGCGAACTCGGCCGAAGCGACCCATGTGAGGAACGTCTTTGCCGCGTCTGCATTCGGCGAAGCCGCGTTCAGACCAAGGGCGATGTCCGTGTGGTCGGAGATGTAGCACGTGTCGCCCGCAGCCTTCACCGGTGGCTTGAACGCACCCATCGCGAACTCGGCCTGATCGTTGAACAGTCCGATCTCCCACGAACCGGCGGGATAGACCGCCGCTCCACCAAGGGTGAACAGCGCCTGCGAGTCCGGATACGCGATTGCTTCGAATCCGCCCGGCATGTAGTCCGCCCACCTGGCGAGTGTGGTGTATGTGTCGACATACTGCTGATCGGTCAGCTTCTCGGTTCCTTCGATCAGCCCGACTCGGCCCGTTTCGCCGGCCCAGTAGTTCGGTCCAATGTTTTGGAATCCCATCGTGGCGGATTCCCACTGGTCCGCAGTTCCCATGGCGAGAGCGTCGTAGCTTCCGTCCGCCTTGATGGCGTCGAGCACCGCGAAGAACTCGTCTTCGGTCGTCGGGACTTCGACACCGACCTCGGCGAAGGCGTCAGCGTTGTAGATGAAGCCGTGGATGACCGATGCCATTGGCACACAGAAACTCTGCGTGCCGTCGTCGGTGATCCATGCGGATTGGGCGACGCTGCTGAAGTTCTCCATCCCGGCCAAGTCGGTGATGTCGGCCAGCTGGCCTGCCTTGAACAAGTCGAGCGACTGGTCGAACGGACGGCAGGTAATGAGGTCCCCGGCGGTTCCTCCCTCGAGCCTGCCCCCCAGCACCGCGTTGTATTCGGCGGGCGCCGTGGGAGCAAATGTCACTGAGATGT
>CAZONX010000108.1:0-7038 GCA_964581295.1 uncultured Acidimicrobiaceae bacterium | reverse complement strand
GCCGACTCTCTAGTCCTCTTCCAACGAGGCGACGACTTGGTCGGCCATGTTCGAGGGCATCTCTTGATAGTGGTCGTGCTCGGTGGAGAACCGACCCCATCCCTGGGTGATAGACCGCAGATCGATCGCGTAGTTCATGATCTCCGAAGTCGGGACCAGAGCGGTGATCATCTGCATGCCGCCGGGTGCTGCCTCGGTTCCCTGGAGCTGCCCTCGTCGTGACGACAGGTCGCCCATCACATCACCCTGGTGGTCGGCGGGGACCGTCACACGCACCCGGGAGACGGGTTCGAGCAATACCGGTCCGGCCTTCTCCATGGCGGCCTTGAAGCCGAGGCGGCCAGCCATCTTGAAGCTCATCTCCGACGAATCCACCGAGTGGTACTTCCCGTCGTAGACGGCCACCTGGACATCGACGACGGGGAACCCGCGCACACCGGCCTCTGCCATTGTCTCGTTCACGCCCTTCTCGACGGCGGGGATGAACTGGCGGGGGATTGACCCACCTCTGATCTCGTCGACGAATTGGAACCCTTCTCCGCGCTGGCGTGGCGAAACGCGCAGGAAACACACGCCGAACTGACCGTGGCCGCCGGTCTGCTTCTTGTATTTCCCCTCGGCATCCGCGATGCGAGTGATCGTCTCGCGATATGGCACCTTGGGCTTCTCGGTGTCGACGGCGACGCCGAACTTCCGCTCGAGGCGCTCAAGTGTGATGGTGAGGTGCATCTCGCCCATTCCCCACAGAAGCGTCTGCTTGGTCTCGCTGTTGCGAGCGAGCAGCAGAGCCGGGTCCTCAGCGAGGATCCGCCGGAGTGCGTTCGCGAGCTTGTCCTCATCAGCCTGGGTTCGCGCGGTCACTGCCGTGGCGAGCACCGGTTCAGGTTGGTCGACGGGCGGTAGCGACACCGGCTTGTTCTTCGGCGCGAGCGTGTCTCCGGTTGCGGTGTCGGTGAGCTTGGCGACGGCGACGATGTCGCCGGCGGGAGCCGATGCGACGAGTTCGGTCTCCTTGCCGGTCATCGTGGCGATCTTCGCGAGCTTCTCATCCGATCCCGACCGGGTGTTCGACAGCACCATGTCGGGCTTGAGCGTTCCGGAGCGGATGCGCATGAGCGAGATCTGTCCCACATAGGGATCGGCGATGGTCTTGAACACGAACGCCAGAGAGTCGCCGGATGCGTCAGATTCAACTTCGACCACCTGATCGCCCGCGGTGACCTGCATCGGCGGGCGATCGGTCGGGGACGGGCCGAGCTCGGTGATGAAGTCGGCGAGGCGATCAACGGCGATCGGGCCGGTCGCGGAGCCGCAGACCACGGGGAACACCGTCGCGGAAGCGATGCCATGTGCCATCGTGTGCTCGAGTTCGTCGACGGAGGGAATGTCGCCCTCGAGGTAGCGCTCGAGCATGTCGTCGTCTGCGACCACGATGCCCTCGACGAGGTTGTCGTGGACCTCATGCTCGCGATCCGACATCTCCTCGGGAATCTCAGACTCCTCGGCGTGGCCTGAGTCGTAGACATAGGCCTTGTCGCGGAATAGGTCGGCGACACCATGGAAGTCTTCCTGCTCGCCGATTGGCAACTCGATGGGAGCGATACCGGCGCCGAATCGATCTCGGAGCTGCGCAAGGGTGCGGTCGAACGACGCGCGCTCCTTGTCGAGCTTGTTGATGAAGATCATTCGGGGAACGCCTAGATCCTCGGCCAAGCCCCATGCGTACTCGGTCTGCACCTCGACACCTTCGACTGCGGACACCACGAAGACCGCGAGGTCGGCAACACGCATCGCAGCGTGGACGTCACCGACGAAATCCGCATAGCCCGGGGCATCGATCAGGTTGATCTTGAAGCCCTTCCATTCGAACGGGGCCAGCGCGAGCGCCAGCGACATGCCTCTGGCGTGCTCTTCCGGGTCGAAGTCGGTGACCGTCGTTCCGTCTTCCACGGTTCCGAGGCGCTGAATCGTGCCCGCGCGGTACAGAAGGGCTTCAGCGAGCGTGGTCTTGCCGGCACCAGCGTGTCCGACGAGAGCGACGTTGCGGATCCTGTCGGGTGGGAACACCTTCACTGCTTGAGCCTCCATGTTGTCGATCAGCGGTCAGATGCTACTCAGACTTGTGCGCCATGCATCTGGCCGGGAGGCCACATGCCGCTACGATCGCGCACGGCCCGGGTGGCGAAACAGGCAGACGCGGCGGTCTTAAACACCGCTGTCCCGCAGGGGCGTGGGGGTTCGAGTCCCTCCCCGGGCACAGATCAGGCCGTCGTTGTCCCAAGCCCGAACACGGCCGCCTTCTCGGTGGTGAATTCCGCGTCGTCGATGGTTCCGCCGTTGTGGGCGTCGACGAGGGCGCTGAGTCTGAGAATCGCTCCAGCAGAGGCATCGTCACCATTGTTGGAGTTGTACGTCGAGCGCGGCGGGTGGAGACCGGCGTACAACAACACCCCGAGGTACGGCACCAACACGACAATCGCCATCCACGCGGCCTTCAAGGCCACCGACAGGTCGGGGCGGCGAACCAGGATGCTGAAGATCGCTAGAACCCACAGCACCACGAGCGGTGCGATGACCAGCACCAACGCCAGAAGGTTGACTTCGGAGCTCACTGCGGCGATACGCCCAGGACGTTGTCTTTCTCCCGCTGGAACTCCTCGTCGGTGAGAATGCCGCGGTCGCGCAAGTCGGCGAGGCGTTCGAGTTGGTCGGCGGCGTCGACCGCTCCAGAGGGTGTCGCCGCCGCAGCCGGCTGCTGTCTTGGTCTTGGTGGGGGCGGTGGCGAGGTCAGAGCGCCTTCGTTTGCATCACCGGAATCCTGGGCGATGAAGTAGACCAGCATGCCGAAGAGGGGGAGCAGCACGATCGCGATCGCCCACAGCGCCTTTGCCAGCCCCGACAGATCGTCGCTCCGGAAGAGGTCGACGAGAGCGAAGACCCACAGCATGATCAGTGGGATGAAGATGATCAGAGTGAAGAACAGTTCCCAGAACGTCACGGCAACTCCTTGTCCGGTTCGTTGCCATCGTATACCTGACTGTTCAACCTGCGCCGATTCCTGCCGATAGGTACATCAACGGACAGGAGATCATGCGTCTACGCGGGTTCCGAGCGCGAGTGCGCGGAGAATCGAATTCGAATGCTGGGCCGACCACGCGCCTGCCGCAGCGGCCGATCGGCCGCTACGTCCTCGCGCTCGTTCTGATCGCTCTGCTGGCGGTTCTGTCGACGTTCACGACCTACCAGGCATTGAGTGCTCAGGAGAAGGACGCGACGGTTCTCGAATACGGCCTGCGCCAGGGCTACCTCGCCTCGCGCGTTGCCGACCTGTCGGGCCAAGTCGTCGACGGCGTATCAGAATCGACGGTCGCGGAGATGACGGCCGCCCTGGTCGAGATCGAACGGGTGCATGAATCGTTTGTGACCGGGGACTCGGACCTCGATCTCCCACCGATGGAGAACGCCGCCATCGTCGCCCTGCTCGGCGAGGCCGCCGAAACGCTCGACACCCTTACTGCAGCGACGAACCAAGCGCTCGAGGCGGTGGAGGACCGCGGCCGTGCGCCGGCCTCGGACGTCGAAGCTGCTCAGGAGGCCGCTACCGCCTATGGACTGGCCATGCAGCGAGTCGTGTCCGGCTATCTGCGGGCATCGGGTGACGAGGTGCTCGCCCTCGAGCAGACGGAGTACTTCCTACTTGCCGCCACGCTGGTTCTGCTCGTACTCGAGGGGCTGTTCCTGTTCCGCCCTGCCGTACGCAACCTCCGCCAATCGTGGACTGAAAACACCGAGGCCCACGAGTTCGAGCGGGAGCTCGATCAGCAGCGACTCAGCTACCTCGCTCGATACGACGCACTCACCGGCCTGATCAACCGCACGTTGTTCTCCGACCGTCTCGAGAATGCAGTCTCCAGAGCGCGACGCGACGGTTCGGTCGTGGCGCTGATGTTCCTCGACCTCGACGGGTTCAAGGACGTCAACGACCGGCTCGGCCACGTGGTCGGCGATGCACTGCTGCGGCAGGTGGCCGAAAGGCTCGTCTCGTGTGTGCGCGAATCGGACACGGTCGCTCGGCTCGGCGGTGACGAGTTCACCGTGATTCTCGAGGGCGGGCAGCGCGTCGAAGATGCCGGCCGGGTTGCCACCAAGATTCTGCGAGCGGTCGCGGACCCCTATCGAGTCGGCGGCGAAGACATCGTGATCACCACCTCAATGGGCATCGCGGCCTTCCCCCTCGACGGCGAGACGGCCGAGGACCTCCTCAAGGGCGCGGACATTGCGATGTACAGCGCGAAGGACGGTGGTCGCAACACCTACGAGTTCTACACGACCGAGCTACGCGAGCGCACCAGCCAGCGCCATTCGCTCCTCGACGGACTGCGCAAGGCGATCGACATCGACGAGGGGCTCTATCTCGAGTATCAGCCCAAGGTCGACACCGCGACCCGAACGGTGATCGGGGTCGAAGCACTCGTCCGGTGGGACCACGACGAGTACGGCCGGATCGAACCGGGGGAGTTCATCGGCTTGGCCGAAGAGACGGACCTCATCGTTCCCCTGGGACAATGGGTGCTAGACACCGCGTGTCTGCAAATGCGGGCCTGGCTCGATGGCGGACTGCCTCCGATGAGGATGTCGGTGAACCTCTCGTCGCGGCAGTTCCGTGCTGGGAATCTCGTCGAAACGGTCGTGGCCTCACTGGCGGCGGCTCGGCTCAACCCCCGCTTCCTCGATGTCGAACTCACGGAGGGAACGCTGCTCAGCGACCTCGAGGCGACCCGGCGGGCGCTCGAGCGTCTTCGCGAGATCGGGGTGTCGGTGAGCCTGGATGACTTCGGAACGGGCTATTCCTCGCTCGGCTACCTGACGAAGTTGCCGCTCGATACCTTGAAGATCGACCGGTCGTTCATCAAAGACGGATTGACCAATCGCGACGGCATCGCGGTCTCGTCCGCCATCATCGGGCTTGCCAGAAACCTTCGCCTCGACGTGATTGCCGAAGGCGTGGACGACCCGGACCAGCTCAAGTTCCTGACCGAGCTCGGCTGCACGCGCGTTCAGGGATTCCTGGTATCAAGGCCGATCGCGGGCAGCGAGATCCCCAAGTTCGTCGTGCGCTACGTCGACAGCATCGAGGCTGTGTCTCCCAGCGTGTAGCCCGGGGCTACCGGTAGCGTTTCACCATGCTCCTCGTCCGCGACCTCGCCATCGATGCCGGCGCGCGCCGACTGTTGTCGGACGTATCGTTCTCTGTGCAGGGCGGGGACAAGATCGGATTCGTCGGGCCCAACGGCGCCGGTAAGACCACGCTGCTCAAGTCCCTCGCCGACCTCACCGAGCCTGCCGAAGGATCGATCGTGCGAAGCGGGAGCGTTGGGTATCTGTCTCAGGAGGCGGCGCTCGAAGATCTGGAGGATCAGGGCGTGACGGCCCTCGAGCGGGTCCTCATGGCGAGGGACATCGGAACGATCGAGCGGAAGATGGAGGTCACCCGGAGCCGTATGGAGGGTGTCGGCAGCGTCGAGCGCGACCGCTTGATCCATCGGTTCAGCCGTCTCGAAGATGAGTTCACCGCCCGGGGCGGCTACGTTGCAAAGGCTGAGGCCAAGCGTTTTGCATCGGCGGTCGGCATCGGCGCCGATGAACTCGAACAGCCGGTTCCGACGATGAGCGGGGGGCAACGCCGGCGAGTTGAGCTCGCGCGTATCCTGTTTGCTGAGACGTCGACGTTGCTGCTCGACGAGCCGACGAACCACCTCGACCTCGACGCCAAGGCGTGGCTCATGGAGTTCCTCTCGGACTACGCCGGCGGCCTGTTGATCGTGTCGCATGACCTCCCGCTGCTCGACGAGTCGATCACCTCGGTGCTGGCCGTTGACGGCGGTCGGATCGAGCCGTACCGCGGGAACTACTCCTACTACCTCGAAGAGCATGAGCGACGCAGAGCCCAGCGGCTGCGCGAGCGACGCCACCAGGAAGAGAAGATTGCCCAGCTCGAGGCGGGTATTCGGCGCTTCAAGGGCAAGACCGAGAAGATGGCACGCAGGGCCCACACCTGGGAGACGCGGGTCAAACGCCTCCAGTCGGACCTCGTCGAGGTCCAGCGGGATCGCAAGGGAGTGGCGCTGCGGTTCCCTCAGCCCGTCGCGTCGGGCCGGACGCCTCTGCGAGCCAAGGGCCTAGCCAAAGCGTTCGGTCACAACGTCGTATTCGTGGATGTGGATGTCGACGTCGATCGTGGCGAGCGCCTCATCATCATGGGCCTCAACGGTGCCGGGAAGACAACGCTGCTCAAGATCCTCGCTGGAGAGGAGAAGGCCGATCTCGGTGACGTCGAGGCCGGATACCGTGCCGATCTCGGGTACTACGCACAGGAGCACGAGGACATCACTGCCGGTGTCACGGTTCTCGACCTCATGCGCGGCGCCAGCCGGCAGCCCGATCGCGATCTGCGCACGGTCCTCGGCCACTTCCTCCTCGCCGACAAGGTCGAACAGGACGCCGGGACGCTCTCCGGCGGGGAGAAGACCAAGCTCGCGTTGGCCCGCCTCGTAATTGCCGGACACAATGTGCTCCTGCTCGACGAGCCGACGAACAACCTCGATCCCCAGGCCAAAGAGGCGCTGCTCGAGGCACTCCAGCAGTATGAGGGCACGCTGGTCCTGGTGAGCCACGACACGGATTTCGTCGGCGATCTCGACCCGGACCGAGTCATCCTCATGCCCGACGGTGACGGGGCGTTCTTCGATGAATCGCTGCTCGACCTGGTGGCGCTCGCGTAGTGCTGTGCCCACCAACGTTCGGGGTGTCGCGTGCCGCAAGCGGCACGTTGCAGTTTCCTGCGGAAACTGCTCACGGACCGGCACTAGCCGGTACGCGCCGTCGGGACTGCTGTCTAGGCGTGCCGCAAGCGGCACGTTGCAGTTTCCTGTGGAAACTGCGCAACGGCGATAACTGGTACGCGCCGTCCAGAACAGCGCAAGGGTTGTTGGACACAGCACTAGCCGGCGCTGGTGGCTGGGATCCAGCCCTGTGGAC
>CAZONX010000107.1:0-7185 GCA_964581295.1 uncultured Acidimicrobiaceae bacterium | reverse complement strand
CCAAGACCCGATCGCGCCGACAGCCTTGTCTTGCTACTTGCTACTTGCTACTTGCCCAGCC
The DNA here is from genome assembly GCA_964581295.1 of uncultured Acidimicrobiaceae bacterium. GTDB lineage: Bacteria > Actinomycetota > Acidimicrobiia > Spongiisociales > UBA5794 > JAHEEL01. The sequence continues at coordinate 7,124 of CAZONX010000107.1, read as the reverse complement.
ACCTACACATCGCGACGGTGAGTCGTTCCAAGGTGACTCGGTGGGTTGGTTCGGGGGCGCTCTTGATTTGCAGGTCGGCGCGTGCGAGCGCGTCGAGCGATCGCCGCAGCGACGTTGCCCTGGTCGACGATCGCCGCTCCCAGACCTTGCGAACCGGATACGCGGTGGGCGCCTGGCCCACCCAGCCGGCGTAGGTCTCACGATCCGGAGCGATGGCGGCGAGCGAGCGTCGCCGCACCTCCCCCTCCAGGTACGAGAGCACCACCAGAGGGTGCCCGTGTTCCAAGAAGTCGGCGAGCCGGCGAAGTGCCTCCCCCTCGTTACCCGCAGTGATCGCATCGGAAAGCAACCACATAGGCTCGTCCGGTCGGTTCGAGTAGCGGCCGAGCACATCCTCTTCGGTGACCTTTGATCCGTCTGCCCCGAGTTGGTCGAGGGCCTGGCCGAGTGCGGCGACGTCCGACCCGAATCGACGAAGCAGCACCGAAACAGCCCCAGGTTCGAGTCGGAGCTTGCGGGCGGCTGCGGCCTCGGCGAGCCAACGAGAGGCATCGCGCTCGCGGAACTTCTTGACGGACTCGGTCTCACCGTTCTTACGGAGCACTCCTCCGAGTGGAGCGGGAATCGCCCCGGAGGCGGCGAACACGGCGGTGACGGCGTCGGGGTCCGTGGCGGAGACCAATTCGGCGATCACTTCGGCCTCGGCCTTGAGCAGGTTCTGAGCGTCGATGACGAACACACCGTCGGCATCCCCAAAGAGCGATCCGCTTTGGAGCGCCGGCACAATGGCTTGCACCGACTCACGGAGCTGCCCCTCGGTCTCCTCGGCAGAACCTCGGCCGGGCACATCGATACGCTGGTGATCGCTGATGCCGGCCTGAGCGAATACGCGGTTCGCTTTTTCGAACATGACCTCGCGTTCGCCCGGTCCGGCGTCTCGAGGCCCGCTGATGATGGTGAATCCCACGGCACGAGTCTCCGCGCTCATCGCCCGCTGCGCAAGTCGGGCGATCGCGGCGCCACTCGCCGCCCATCCAGGGGCGGCTCCCGAGTGGTCTGTCGCAGAAGTGGCGGCTGGGTGTCTCCGAGGCATCGGCGTCATCTGGCAAGGACGCACAACGAAGGCGCAGTCGGGACTGTGTCGAGGCGTGCCGCAAGCGGCACGATGCAGTTTCCTGGGGAAACTGCCCACGGTTCGGCGCCAAGGGCCTCGAGCTGTGCCGCAAGCGGCACGCCGGTCCGGCGCTAGCCGGTACGCGTCGAGGGCCGGAGAGACACCGTGCCGATTTCTGCGACAGACCGCTAGCTACCCGTGCAGCGTCATTGCATGCCCGGGTCGCAGCAGGAACGGCGGCAAATAGGCTGGGATGTTCGAGAACGGCAGGACGTCGGGATGCAGCCGAATGCCGAGGGCGTCGTCCATGAACCGACGGCGAGCCTGGATTCGATCCCATGCCTGCGGATACTGGGCGGCGAAGGCTTCTCGCAGCGATGCATCGGCGAGGGCAACGCCGTCCTCGATGTTCGTCGTGAAGTAGTCGGTCCCGGTGGCGGGGATCACGTCGACCTGCAGTGCCATGCCGGAGGACAGTTCGATGTCCGAGCCGGGAGCAATGGGTGAGTTCACCCATTCGTCCAGGTGGAGTTGGTGGCCCGGGTTCAGGAAGATGCCGAAGAACGGGTCCCCGAGCCTGCGATCGATGATCTCGTTGAGCGCTCCCCCGGTCTGGCCGACGTGCAGCGCCTCGTACCATTCGGCGATCGCCTCGAAGTAGGGGGCAACGAGTCGCTCCACATAGTTCTGGATCGCGATCGGCAGCTCGTCCGCGTCTGCAACAACGAAGCCGGCCCGGCAGTTCAGCGCCCCCCAGATTCCGAACGCCGTTGTGAAGCGGTCACCACGTTCGATGCGCCGCCGGCCGGGACTCAGCAGGCCGAGCGATGCTCGCGGTCCGCTTGTCAGCATGAGATGACACGAGAGCGGCGATCCGTTCCATTCGAGGAGCCGCACCGCCTTGTCCTCGCGCATTCCCGGTTCAAGTCCGAAGATGAGGTTTCGAACGCCGTTCGACGTGTGGCAGGCCGCATACTCGAAGGCCGCGAGCTGATCGAGGTCGTTGATCACGCGCAGACCGTCCGCGGCCGCGGTGAGGATGTCCCCGGCGTTCTCGACGGCGTGGCCGTCGCCGATCAGCCCTCGCACGGCTTCGACGATGAACGAAGGCACCTCGATCATCGAACGGTCGGAGAACTCCTTCCATCCGATCATGGCGACGCGCGACCCCCGATCGACTCCTTCTTCGCTGAGGATCTCGTCGAGGCGGCGTGACCGGTCTCGGGGCTGGCTTGGGAGGCTGAAGTCCTGGTGAAGCTCCACCCGCATGGGGAGCGGAGCGGCAGCGGCCATGCCGACGCATTCGTTACCGGTCAGGAGAAGCGGCTCATCCCTCGAGCCGACGATCAGGACCGCCTCTTCGAATCTCGGGTCGAAGCCGGTGAGGTAGGCGAGGTTGGCACTGTGCTCGCGATCGGCGTAGACGATGCCTACGTCGTAGGAGCGTTGCGCAACGCGCGTGCGGAATCGCTCAACGCGCTCGGCGTAGGTGGCGGCCGGGATCTCCACGATCGCGTCCGGCATGCCGAAGTCCGGCAGATCGATCGATTGCAGGGTCGCTGTCCGCATGCGTGACTCCTATCGATGTCAGCCTTCGGCCGGGGCCCATTCGGTGGCTTCGGTTGAATTCCGGCCGATGATCACGAATCGGTTCGCATCGACGTTGATCCACGAGCCGACTGCGCCGTCGGGCCACTGGATACGCACCTCGGTCGATTCGGAGGGACCGATGCCGAAATGCTGCCAGCCCACTTGCCCGCTGCCGTGTCCTCCGCCGATTGTGATCTCGTGTGAGGTCACGAGGTCGCCGGTCTTGACCTCGATCCAGGCGCCGATCGCGTTGCGGTTGATTTCCGGTTGCTCGAGCCGGACCGCGATCCAGTTGCCCATGGCAGCGGGTTCGCCGGCGTTGCCAGAGCCTACGTTCCTCCACAGGTTGACGTTCTCGACACGGTTCACTTCGACGAGATCGAGCAAGCCATCCAGGTTGAGGTCGACGAGCGCCGCACCGCGGCTCCGGTCGTAGTGCACGATCCCGGCCTCGACGGCGGCGTCGACGAAGCTCCCGTCTGGCTGGCCGAGCAGGAGGTTGTTGGGATCGTTCTCGGCATACTCCGGCATCGAGTCAACATTGCCTTTCGACACGAAGAGGTCGACGAATCCGTCGTTGTTGACGTCGCGGAACTCGGGATGCCATCCCGTTGACGGCATGGGATCGGCGCCAGTGAACGGTCGATGGGCGGTCACGCCTCTGCGGATCGCGATGTCGGCGTAGCTCGGCTGGTCCGGGCCGTCGGTGAGCGCCTGGAACTTGTTATCGCCTTGGCTCGTGAGATAGACCTCCGGGAGACCGTCGCCCGTGATGTCCTGGGTCGCAATGCCCATTCCCCAGATCTGCAGCTTGTTCCATCCGTCGTCGCGTGTGTAGAGGCGCGGTGCAGCGCCCGCCTCGATTCGCCAGAGTTGCTCTTCGCCGTCGCGGTAGTAGTGCTTGTCATTCGCGATGCGCAGATCACGCCGCCCGGACCGGTCCCAATCGCTGAACAGGACGGACAGCGTGCACCATCCGGGGCTGAGCGCCGTCGCGCTCTCGTAGCGGTCTCCGGCTGGACGGAAGAAGAAGTTGTCCGAGCAAGCCCCGGTCTGGCGACCGTCTTCATCCAATTCCACATACGTTCCGATCGCCAACGTCGGGAGCGCCGCGCCGCCCTCCCAGGTGGCGCTGAAGCCGGCGGTCCACAGGTCACCACCGTCGAACCCGAACGCCTCGTTGGCTCGCTCGAACTGACACGCTCCAAGACCCCGGAAGATGATGTTCTCTCCGAATCGCAGGACGGCCAGGTCGATGTGTCCATCCGAGTCGATGTCGACGGGGTAGGCACCGGTGACATCGGTCACGTCGATGTCGGAGCTATCTCCGTCACGGAACTGGAGAGATCCACCAACCGGACTTTCGTTGATGAAGAGCGCCGCGGGGTTTTCGCCGCCCGCGAAATACAGGTCGGGCTTGCGGTCATCGTTGCAGTCGAAGGCGGCGACACCACCACCGACAAAGAAGGTCCAGTCACCGTCGTAGGCGTGGACCACGCCTGCCGCCTTCGCCTCTTCTACATATCCGGGCGCCGGCATCGCTTCTGTCGGGGTGGTGGCGCCCCTGGTGTTCACCATCAAGAGAGAGCCCGCGACGACGCCAGCCACAAGGACCGCGGCCGCGATGATGAGCCATCGGCGGGCGTTCACCGCACCATCTCCGGCTGCGACGACTCGATCATTGGCCGTCTCCTCCGTAGTAGGTCTGGGCGAGGGCCCACGCAGAACGCCCGACCCGCGCCCCGATCCGCCGACCGGCGAAGTCGTCGGCTCGTACGTGGATGCCGCCGTAGAGGCGCGACACGCCCGCTTGATCGGATGCGTCCTGATAGGTCGCCCACTGCAACGCGATGCCGTCTTCTGTCCCTGCCTCGAATTCGAGTGCGTCGCTGGGAATCGACCAGGTTCCGAGCCCGTCGGGGAAGAACTCGGTGCCGGTGATCCCGGTGAGCACCTCGGCCGAGGCTCGGCTGAACGCGCTGTGCCCCGACACGTAGCCGGAGAACGACGGGGTCACGAATGTGGGCGCCTGGTACGGGACCCAGTCGACGGCAAGGATCCACTCGACGCCACCGATCTCGGTCTCAGGATCGGGCGGATTGCCCGCATACGACAGCAGGGCGATCTCGCCCTCGTGATCCGCGAGCGCCGCATGGTGCCCGCCCGGCGATGAGCTGTCCGCCGTGATTACCTCGACGAGTCCCGGTTCGAGCGGGAGACCGTCGGGGTGGTAGGCCGGGCCGTCGGGATCGCTCGACTGGCCGAGGCCCCCCATCCATCGGATCATCGAGATCGGGCGGATGTAGTCGTAGTGGCCCTTGGTCCCCCACGCTGCGATCGCGGCGTCGTGGTTGGCGCCATTGAGGGCGAGGTAGAGCTTGACGTCCCACTCCAGCGGGTCGACCGCGGGGCCGACACCGCCGATGAGCAGGTTCTCGCCGATCTGCTCCGTCACGGCATTGGCCATCGTGTTCCAATGACCGGGAGGTGTCTCCGAGTGAGGACCGTCGGCCCAGAACTCGGCAACCGTTCGCCCGAAGTCACCCTCGTTGACGATGTTCGAGGCGTACGGCGCACCGGTCGCCGGGTTGGTGTGGTGTCCCGTGCCGTCGTTGGTTCCGAGGGTGTTCGCGCCGAGCGTCGCTGGAGAGATGTCGACCGTGGCGCCGAGCGTCGGATCGAGCCCACTGCTGTAGGCGATGACCTCGACGGCTGCGTCCTTGTACTCCTGATCGGTCTCCGGATTGTGGACATACGGTGGATCTCCGGGATCGATGGGGACGCCGGACTCGTCGGCCGGCGGAAGCGCAAACCCGACCACATGGCCCCAGTGAGGGTCGATGGACTCTTGGACACCGTTCTCGAGTTCGATTCCATTCTGCGAAATCATGTGTTGGATCCGGAGAGGTTGCCACCGGTTCGGATCGACCAGCGTCGTCCCCGACGCGTCGACCGTCAGCGGAGGATTCACCGGATCGAACCCCGGCGAGGCATACCCCTCGGCCTCGTTGGAGCCGTCGACCATTCCGGCTTCGAGGATGACGTCGGCGATCCGATTGCCAAGCGCCGCCGGCGTGTCGCCCTCGGTCGTGGTGACATCGATCGAGTAGCAGAGGTCTCCCATGAGGCGGTCGAACTCGGGGATGGTCTCGGTGGCGCCGATCGAGTCGAGATACCGGGCTTCGAGTACCCGAAACGCGGCGTAGCTGATCGCCTCTTCACGAGCAGCCTCCACGTTGGCCGCGCTCTGGTCTTCGTCGACGAAGACGCCCTTCGCAGCCGGTTCGTACGCCGCCCAGGCATCCCACATCGCCGCCGACGCGTGATAGAGGTTCCTGGCGTGGACGGTTGGCGCCGGAAGATCGCGACGGATCGCATCGAGCAGCACCTCATTCCACCGCCGGGCCACAGACCAGTCGGGATGGTCGGCAATCTGAGGACAATCAGATTCGTTCGATCCGTCGAAGGAGCAGGCGCTTGCGATGAGGCCCATCACCAACGCTACCGCCAGCACGTGCACCAGACGGTTCGGTCGCCTATCCGGCATCGATTGCCCGCCTCCTGACATCGCCGTAGCGGCCCACGGAACCGCTCGAAGGGTAGCCCCGGGGCCACCTATGGACGGCGCAGCCGAGGCCCACCGTGACGGTCGATCGCCGGGGCGACGGAACACCACGCGCCTGTCGCGAGCCAGCGGTGCCGTCGACGCCCTCAAAGGCGCGCAACTCTGCTCAATCGGGCTATATAGTCCAAGATGAGCGGCCGCATCTGCGGTCGCAAATCATTACATGGAGGACAAATGAAGCGAAGCATCAAGCTTCTCATCTTGCTCGCCGCGTTCGCGATGATTGTTGCTGCCTGCAGCAGCGATAGCGATGACACGACGACAACAGCCGCCGCAGCAGGTGGCGACGAGACGACCACGACCGCCGCGAGCGGCGGCGACGAGACAACGACCACAGCCGCCGCAGAGACGACGACCACCGCAGGCGGCGACGATGAGCTCATCGTCGGCGTGTCGTGGAACAACTACAACGAAGAGCGCTGGGCCAAGTGGGACGAGCCGGACATGAAGGCTGCCATCGAGGCCGGTGGCGCGACGTACATCTCGGCAGATGCCGGGTCGTCCGTCGAGCAACAGATCGCCGATGTCGAGAACCTGATCGCTCAGGGCGCCGACGCGCTGATCATCCTCGCTCAGGACGGCACGGCCATCAAGCCGGCCGTTCAGAGTGCGATCGATCAGGGCATCCCGGTCGTCGCGTATGACCGCCTCATCGAGGACCCGGGCGCGTTCTACCTCTCGTTTGACAACGTCGAGGTCGGTCGGATGCAGGCTCAGGCGATCTACGACGCCGTGCCGGTGGGCAACTACGTCATGATCAAGGGCAACGCTGCCGATGCCAACGCAGACTTCCTG
>CAZONX010000106.1:0-7197 GCA_964581295.1 uncultured Acidimicrobiaceae bacterium | reverse complement strand
GTGACGCCACCGTCGTGGTGGATCACCACCGCACCGGTGGCGAGCGCCGCCATCGTCGGCTCATGATCCGCGAGGATGCCGATGTCGCCCTCGGTCGTCCGGGCCGTGAGCATCTCTGCCTCACCGGACCAGATCACCGCCTCGGGTGTCACGACGTCAACGCGGAAGGGCTTTCCCATTAGGCAGAGACCTCGAATTCCTTCGCCTTCGCCTTCACGTCCTCGGCGCCGCCGACCATGTAGAAGGCCTGCTCCGGGTATTGATCCATCTCGCCGTCGATGATGGCCTTGAACGAGGCAATCGTTTCGTCCATCGGCGTGTAGACCCCGGCCTGGCCCGTGAACTGCTCAGCCACGAACATCGGCTGCGACAGGAACTTCTGGATGCGCCGGGCCCGGGCGACGATCAGCTTGTCCTCCTCGGACAGCTCGTCGATTCCGAGGATGGCGATGATGTCCTGGAGGTCGGTGTAGCGCTGCAGGATCTGCTGCACACCGGTGGCGACCGCATAGTGCTCGGCGCCGACGATTTGCGGATCGAGAGCACGGCTCGACGAGTCGAGCGGATCGACCGCCGGGTAGATGCCGAGCGCCGTCAACGGGCGAGACAGCACCGTCGTGGCATCGAGGTGAGCGAACGCCGTGTGCGGCGCCGGGTCGGTGATGTCGTCCGCCGGCACGTAGATTGCCTGGAGCGACGTGATCGACCGGCCCTTCAACGATGTGATGCGCTCCTGGAGGGCGCCCATCTCGCCGGCCAGCGTCGGCTGGTAGCCCACGGCAGACGGCATGCGCCCGAGCAGGGTCGACACCTCGGCGCCGGCCTGTGTGAAGCGGAAGATGTTGTCGATGAACAGCAGCACGTCCTGGCGCTGAACGTCGCGGAAGTACTCGGCCATCGTGAGCGCCGAAAGCGCGACCCGAAGGCGCACGCCGGGCGGCTCGTCCATCTGGCCGAACGTGAGCGCCGCCTTCTCGAGCACGCCGGACTCCGACATCTCGAGGAACAGGTCGTTGCCCTCACGGGTGCGCTCGCCGACCCCGGCGAACACCGAGACGCCGCCGTGCTGGGTGGCGACGCGGTTGATCATCTCCTGGATGAGCACCGTCTTGCCGACGCCTGCGCCGCCGAACAGACCGATCTTGCCGCCCTCGAGGTATGGGCCGAGGAGGTCGATGACTTTGATGCCGGTCTCGAAGATCTTCTTCTGCGGCTCGACCTCATCGAATGGAGGCGGTTCGCGGTGGATCGGCCACCACGGCCCGTCGAAGACGTGATCGGGATCGTCGAGCGCAACACCCCACGCGTTGAAGATGTGTCCGAGCGTCTGATCGCCGACGGGGACCATGATCGGCGACCCGGTGTTGAGCACCTCGGCGCCGCGCACGAGACCGTCGGTAGGCGCCAGCGCAACGGCTCGCACCTTGTTCTGCCCCAGCTGCTGGGCGACCTCGCACTTGATTGTCCGCGTGTCCTTGCCGATTGTCAGATCAACCTCGAGGGCGAAGTTGATCTCCGGCAGGCCGTCGGGCGGGAACTCGACGTCCACGACCGGCCCAGCCACCTTCACAATCCGGCCGGAGGGAAGTGTGCTCTCGCTCATTGGTGCTCCATCCTTGGTTTCTCAATCCTCGGCGAGCGCCGTAGCGCCGCCAACGATCTCTGAGATCTCGGTCGTGATCTCTGCCTGCCTGGCCTGGTTAGCCCCGCGGGTCAGGATCCTGGTCAATTCATCTGCGTTCTCGGTCGCGGCCTTCATCGCCCGCCGCCTCGCCGCATGCTCCGACGCCGAGGCATCGAGGAGGATTCCGAAGATCGAGCCCTCCAGGTAGCGGGGCAGCAACCGGTTCAGGATGTCCTCGGGCGACGGTTCGAACGAGTAACCGATCGGAACTGCGTCCTCGTCCTCCGCCATGTCCGGAGCCGCAATCGGCAGCAAGGCGCGATGGATTGGATTCTGTGTGAGCGCCGAGATGTACTCGGTGGTGAATACGTCGACCGAATCGACCGTGCCCTCGGCGTAGTCGTTGAGGATCACGTTGGCGATCATGCGCGCATCGGCATAGATCGGGAGGTCGGTGACGTTCAGCCACGCATGCTCGATCGCGTGCTTGCGGTAGGAGAAGTAGGACTGCGCCTTCTTGCCAACGACGTAGAGCACCACGCGGCGCCCCTGGCGGGCGTGCTCGCGGATCGCGTGTTCGGCGGTACGAATGACGGCGTGGTTGTAGCCGCCGGCAAGACCTCGATCCGAAGAGACGATGACGACACCGGCCGTCTCGATCTCGCGTTGCTCGAGGAGCGGATGGTTCGTTCCGCCGGCTGCGCCGACGTTGCGGATGACCTCGTCGAGCTTGGCGGCATAGGGGCGGGCAGCAACGAGGCGGCCTTGTGCCTTGCCGATACGCGCGGTCGAGATGAGCTCCATGGCGCGCGTGATCTTCATCGTCGATTCGACGCTGCGGATCCTACGGCGGATCAGTCGGAGCTCAGCCGAAGCCATTGGTGGCTACGCCTCCCCGACCGGTCGACTGTGCTCGCCCTCGCGCATTGCCTTTGCGTCGGCGTCCTCCGAGCGGCGTGCCTCGAACTCCTCGGTGATCGTGTGGCCCGAGCCGCCCCAGGTCGAGGCGAATCCCTCGATGGCGCTGCGCATCGCATCGTCGTCCATCTCGCCCGTCTCGGCGATCTGGTCGAGGAGATGCGGGTAGCGGGTGCGAACGAACTCACGGAGCTCGGCCTCGAAGGTATGGACCTCAGCAGCGTCGACATCGTCCATGAAGCCTTCGGTCACGGCGAAGATGGCGACGACCTGCTCGGAGACAGGAAGCGGATCGAACTGCTTCTGCTTCAAGACCTCGACGACCCGGCGGCCTCGGTCGAGCTGTGCAAGCGACGTGGCGTCGAGCTCGGAGCCGAACTCGGCGAACGCTTCGAGTTCGCGGAACTGGGCCAGGTTGAGCCGCAGCGGGCCTGCGATCTTGCGCATCGCCTTGACCTGCGCGGCGCCACCGACGCGAGACACCGAGATGCCGGCGTTGATCGCCGGGCGAATCCCGGAGAAGAACAGGTCGGTCTCGAGGAAGATCTGGCCGTCGGTGATCGAGATCACGTTGGTCGGGATGTAGGCGGAGACGTCATTCGATTTCGTCTCGATGATCGGGAGCGCCGTGAGCGATCCGGCACCGAGCTCGTCGGACAGCTTGGCGGCACGCTCGAGGAGACGGCTGTGCAGATAGAAGACGTCACCGGGATAGGCCTCACGACCCGGCGGGCGACGCAGCAGAAGCGAAAGCTCGCGATAGGCAACAGCCTGCTTGGACAGGTCATCGAAGACCACCAGCGCATGCTCACCGTTGTACATCCAGTGCTGACCGATGGCTGAGCCGGCATACGGCGCATACATCTGGAGGGCGGCAGCGTCCGAGGCGGAGGCGTTGACGATGACTGTGTAGTCCATCGCACCGCTCTTCTCGAACGTGTCGGCGACCTCGGCGACGGTGGAGTTCTTCTGTCCGATGGCGACGTAGATGCACTTCACGCCGAGACCGCGCTGGTTCAGGATGGTATCGACGACAACGGCCGTCTTGCCGGTCTGGCGGTCCCCGATAATGAGCTGTCGCTGGCCGCGGCCGATCGGCGTCATCGCGTCGATGGCCTTGATGCCGGTCTGGAGCGGCTGACTCACCGGCTGGCGCTCGACGACCGACGGAGCCTGCGTCTCGAGGAGGCGAGTTTCGGTGGCATCGATGGGGCCCTTGCCGTCGATCGGGTTGCCGAGCGGATCGACCACACGGCCGAGCAAGGCATCGCCGACGGGGACCGAGAGGACCCGGCCGGTGGAGCGAACTTCGTCGCCCTCTTCAACGTGGGACGCGTCACCGAGGAGCACAGCGCCGATCGACTTCTCGTCGAGATTCAACGCGACGCCGATGAGCCCACCAGGGAACTCGAGGAGCTCGGACGCCATGGCGCCGGGGAGGCCGGAGACGTGGGCGACGCCGTCACCGATCGAGGTGACGTAGCCGATGGTTTCCGCTTCGACGGAAGGTGACCAACCATCCAGGTTCTTGTGGAGTGCGGCGGTGATTTCCGCCGGATCCAGTGTCAGTTCAGCCATCTTCCTAACCCCACTGCTCTCGTACATCTCGGAAACGGCTCTTCACCGAACCGTCGAATATCGTGTCTCCGATTTTGGCGACCAGACCACCCATCAAGGATGGGTCGGTCACGACCTTGGCCTGCACCCGCTTGCCCGTCGCCTTCGACAGCGCCGCTTCGAGGCGTGCGATCTGGTCGGCGTCGAGCGCAATGGCGCTCTGCACCTCGGCAACGACGCTGCCTTCCTCCTCGGCGGCGACCTTCGCGAGGCGGGACGCGAGGTCTTCGAGGTGCCTCGCCTCTCCGACGGCCACCACGAAGTTGAGAGCGGCCACGACCACCTCGTTCACCTGCACACCGAGCACGTCGGTGACGACGCCCTGTTTGCGGGCGACCGGGATCTGTTGGTCGGTGAGCGTGGAGCGCAGCTCCGCGTTGGCGCTGATCGTCTTCGCCGCGGCGTAGAACTCGTCGACGAACACGTCGACGTCTCCCTCGGCACGAGCGATGTCCATCAACGCCGAGGCGTATCCGTCGAGGCGGTCGGAGTGTGCGGTGAGCTCCATCGGCTAGCGCACTCCTCCGAGGTCGTCGATGTAGCGATCGACAAGTTCGCGCTGGGCATCGGTGTCGAGGCTCGAACCGACGACTTTCTCGGCGACATCGATCGACAGGTCGGCAACCTGACGGCGCAACTCGCCTGCGACGCGTTCGCGCTCGCCGGCGATCTCGCCGTCGGCCCGCGACTTGATCTGGTCAGCCTCGGTCTCGGCCCTCGCTACGACGTCGGCCTTCACCTGTTCGCCTTGAGTGCGAGCGTCGTCCACGATCTGGGTCGCTTCCGTCTTCGCTCCCGCAAGCTGGCTCTGGTAATCGTCGCGGAGGCTCTGGGCCTCGACCTTGGCGGACTCGGCGGATTCAAGTTCGGCGCGGATTGCCTGCTGACGGGCTTCCAGCGACTTGTTCAGCGCAGGAATCGCCCACTTCCACACAAAGAAGAACACGATGGCGAACGCAATGACGCCCGCGATCGCCTCGTTTGTGTCGGGTATCAGCAGCGCGATACCACCGGTCTCTTCCTCGGCAGCGGGCGTCTCGTCTTGCAAGAGGAGAAACGCCTGGGTCATGAACGACAACATGCTCAGTTCCTCCTAAGCGATGAAGAACAGCACGAAGCCGATCAGAGCAAGCGCCTCGGTGAACGCGATCCCCAGGAACATCGTGGTTCTCACCATGCCGGCGGCTTCGGGCTGACGTGCCATGGCGCTGATGGCCGCAGCGACCACGAGGCCGATACCGATACCCGGGCCGATTGCGGCCAGGCCGTAGCCGATCAGGGCAATCGCACCTTTGAGTTCTTCCATTGTGTGCCTTTCCTTCTTCTCAGTGCTCAGGGTGAACAGATGACTGGACGTAAACCGCGGACAACAGCGTGAAGATGTAGGCCTGCAGAATGATGACGACGACCTCGAACATGTAGATGCCGAGACCGAACACGAACCACGGAATGCCGATGAGGGCACGCGCTCCAATGGAGGTGACGCTCGACATGAAGACCCATCCTGAACCGAGCAGGAGGGTCAGCATGAGGTGGCCGGCTACGAGGTTGGCGAAGAGTCGGACGGCCAGCGTGATCGGGCGCAGGACGAAGGTCGATACCACTTCGATCAAGCCGACGAGCGGTCGCAGAGCGAGCGGCACCGACTTCGGCCATGCCAGATCGGTGACGTAGCGGAACCCGTTCTTCTTGAAGCCAACGAATACGAAGATCACCCAGGTCAGCAAAGAGAGACCCAGAGGCACAAACATCCGCGAGGTGATCGGGAAGTTGATGAGCGGCACGACCTCGAATGTGTTGCCGATCAGAATGAAGAGGAAGATCGACAACAGCCAGGGGTAGTACTTGATGCCTTCGGGTCCGATGATGCCAATCGCAATCTCGTCGCGGACGAACACCACGAGACTCTCGATCGCCACACCGAACTTCGAAGGAACGAGGTCCTTGCCCCGGAGCCCGAAGAACAGCAGAGCGAGCACCACGGCCATGACGAGGAAGGTGAGGACGACGGTGCGGGTGATGTCCCATGGCCCGATGGAAAACAGTGGACCACTGAACTCGAACAGATCAACCACGTTCTCCGGCCGACAGATGATGTCAGCGGAGGGATCGCACTCCCCGCTGGCCAGGATCAGTTGCTCCACTCAAGGTCCCTTTCCGCGCCGTTCATGACTGCTACCGCCTCCCAGGACAGCAGCACCATATAGCTCACCACTACTGAAATACCCATCGCCATCCGGTCGAGGTTGGTCACGTTGGCGATGAACAGCATCGTCACTGTGATGAGTCCCAACCGGATGAGAAATCCGAACAAGGCGGCGGCATGATACATGTTCATGGATACACGCGCCGCTCGGGACATGATCCAGCCGCCGAGGAGGAAATTTCCGACCACGATGGCGACACCGACGAGCGATGCTACGACGCCCAGCCACCCTTCCAAGATGCCAAAAATGAGGGCGAGAACCGGCGCAACGAGGAGGCTGCGTTTCGCGATGTTCTTCCCAATGATGGCCTCGATCGGCCGCTCATCTGGGACGGGCCCGTAGCGAACGAGTGGGTCGACGTCAGACGCCATGGCTGATCCCCTCGGCGTCCTCTTCGATCGAGGCCGAACGGAGCCACATGCGCCACGATCCCACGCCGATTCCGAGGAGCGACCAAAGGATGGTGAGGACGGGGCTCCAGCCGGTAAGCCAGTCGAGGAAGAGGCCGATGAGGAGACCCGTGAGGATGTAGGTGAAGAGGTCGGCCCCGTCCGAAAAGCCGCCCGTAATGGCTTCTTTCGGCGGGATGCCTCGACTGCTCGCCCCATCCATCTGCTGGTGACTCCCAGGTTGCCGGGGGCCACGCACGACGACCCCTCTTGCTCCCTCAGAGGCTACCGCCCGTCCCCTCCGTATCGAAACTTGGCTGTGTGAGCGAAGACGGCCCCCCTGATCGATGGTTGACGCGCACGACGCTGCCTGGACCCCCTCCGTCAGCGGCTCCGCCGCTGCCACCTCCCCCTGAGGGGGAGGAGACGAACACCTGAGGGG
>CAZONX010000105.1:0-7214 GCA_964581295.1 uncultured Acidimicrobiaceae bacterium | reverse complement strand
GACGTGCTCACCAAGGCGCCAATTGCCGCGGACACCGTTGCTGACTCGATCAGCGCCGACCTGCCGCGTGACCGGATCAAGGCCATGGCGGCCGTCACCGACACCGGGGGGGCATATCTCCGCGTCTCGGACGACGAGATCCTTGCTGCCATTCCGACGCTGGCTCGCGGCTCGGGTGTCTTCGCCGAACCGGCCGGGGCAGCGCCATACGCTGGCCTTGTGGCGGCAGTCGAACGCGGACTCGTGGGATCCGACGATCACGTCGTACTCCTCGCGACGGGGAGCGGACTCAAGGACGTCTCCTCGGCGCTGAAAGCCGTAGCCGCCGTCGGAACTGAGCCGATGCGCGTCGACCCCAACCTCGAAGCTCTCAAAGCAGCTCTCGACAACTGAAAGGACCACCGGTCATGATCGACCTCACCGTCAACGAAGACGTTCTCGCGTCTGCCGTCGCGCAGGCCAAGGAACGCAACTTCAAGATTCCCACCTTCAAACAGATGCGGGATCCGAGCCTCATCCCCGACGACGTCAAGCAGCAGCTTGGGAGCGTTGGCCTCTGGGATCTCAACCCGCTCAACTTGTACCGCATCACCTGGCACAACGATCCCGAGGTGTCCGGCGGCGGCTACGGAGGCGTGAACTACTTCGAGGTCCCTTCTGAGATCAGCGGCGTCGATGCGCGCATTGTCATGTTGGAGGGCAAGTGGTTCCCCACCGGCGCTCACAAGGTCGGAGCGGCGTTCGGCTGTCTCGTCCCGCGTCTGGTCAGTGGCCAGTTCGACCCGGCTACGCAGAAGGCCGTGTGGCCCTCGACCGGCAACTACTGCCGCGGTGGAGCCTACGACTCAAATCTCCTCGCGTGTGAATCCGTCGCGATTCTGCCCGAGGGCATGAGCGCCGAGCGGTTCCATTGGCTCGAGAGCGTCGCAGGCGAGATCATCAAGACACCGGGGACCGAGTCGAACGTCAAGGAGATCTTCGACAAGTGCAACGAACTGCGGGCATCGGGCGAGGATCTCGTCATCTTCAACCAGTTCGACGAGTTCGGGAACTACCTATGGCACTACAACATCACCGGACCGGCCATGGTCGAAGTGCTCAACGAGGTGATGGGCCCCGACGACCGGTTCGCCGGCGTGACACTCACCACCGGATCCGCGGGGACGATTGCGTCCGGCGACTATCTCAAGCAGATATACCCGCACTCGAAGATCGCCGCCGGTGAGGCAACCGAATGTCCCACGATGGTCTACAACGGCTTCGGCGAGCACCGCATCGAGGGGATCGGCGACAAGCACATCCCGTGGATCCACAACGTGCGCAACACGGACATGGCGATGGCGATCGACGACGAGTCGACGATCAGCCTGATCCGTCTCTTCAACGAGCCGGCAGGGCTCGAGTACCTTGCCAGCCAGGGCGTGCCGGCGGAGTTCATCGAGAAGCTTCCGCTTCTCGGCATTTCGGGCGTGGCGAACATGCTCATGGCGATCAAGTTCGCCAAGTGGTACGAGCTCACGGGCAACGACGTCGTGATGACGCTCGGCACCGACTCGATGGAGATGTACGAATCGCGGCTCGCGGAGCTGAACGAGGAGCGGGGCGAGTTCACGCTCCTCGATGCGGCCGGCGCCTACCACCGTCACCTGATGGGGCAGTCAACCGCCCATGTGCAGGAACTCGACTACTACGAGCGCAAGCGGATCCACAACCTGAAGTACTACACCTGGGTTGAGCAGCAGGGCAAGACCTACGAAGAGATCCAGGCGCAGTGGTATGACCCCGAGTACTGGACCAGCATCCAGGCGATGGCCGACCCGATCGACGAAATGATCGAGGCGTTCAACGCGAGGGTCGAGGCGTCGTAGCAAGTAGCACATCGGAAGACCAGAGACTCGAGACACGACACTGGTGTCTTGGCTGGTAGCTGAAAGCTGGAAGCAGGAGCCCGGCGCCCCGGTGGCGCCGGGCTCTTTGCGCGAGTTTGTTTCCAAAACTCAGTTCTTGTGGCAGAATCAGTGGACCAGAGAAGGGAGGTGGTCCATCTTGACTGAATGTTTGTATAGGACCCTGGAGGTGGCCGAGCGCTAACGGCCGCACCGTACGAAAGGAGTGGCTGTTCCTCTCACGAGGAAGGTGGCGACTCCGACTCGGACCACCGATACCCGGAGACCCGTGGGCTGGTCCTCCCACGGCGGCGAGAACCTCGCCGAAGTGTCTCCGGGTTTCACCATGCCCGGAGGGCCATGACCATCTCGTTCACCTCGTCGACAGACAGCGTCGCCGACCTCGAGGCGGTCGTCGCCGTTGCGCGAGTGGCCCGGCCTGACGACACCACTTCGGTTGCCGATCTGAGCGACTGGAATGCCAACCAGCAAGCCGCAGGCAGGATGTACGCCCGCTGGCTCGGTTGGGCCGACGACGTCGTTGTGGGTTTCTCCTACATCGGCCAGTCCCCGTGGCTCGAGCCGACGATGATGATCGCCCGCACGATGGTTGATCCAGAGCACGAAAGCCGCGGCTACGGCAGAGAGCTGCTCAAACGTGCAGAGGCCATGGCGCTCGCCAACGGCGCCGATCGTGTGCTTGGTTGGGCCACCGATCCCACGGCGAGGACCACGCGATTCCTCGAGCGAGCGGGCTACCGCGAGATCGACCGGGATTGGGGAGCCACCCTGCGTATCGAACGGTGCGATCTCGATGCATTGCGCCGTGCGGTGGATCAGGCTGCCGCGGCCGACGTCCGGATTGTGTCCATTGCCGGCCTCCGAGGCGAGCGCTCGGAATGGGCGCAGGATCTCTATGGCCTCTACGCGGAAATCGATGGCGATGTGCCGACGCAGTTCACGACGGCTCACATTGGGTTCGAAGACTTCAAGGCGGTGAGCCTCGGTCGCAGAATGCTTCCCGATGGCTACCTCGTAGCGATCTCCGGCGACCAGCTGGTGGGCCTCACCGAGCCGCAGTCCGTCGATGGCCGACCCAGCGAGATCGAGCAAGATCTGACCGGCGTGAAACTGAGCCACCGGGGCCGGGGGATTGCCAAGGCCCTCAAGGCCGCATCGGTGCTCTGGGCCGCGGACGCTGGATACGAGCTCATTCGCACTGAGAATGCGCAATCCAACGCCCCGATGCTTGCCGTCAACGATTGGCTGGGCTTCGAGCGTGGCTACCCCACGGTCGAGATTCTCAAGACGCTGTAGGGTCGTTGCCATGGAATGGGCGACCTACCTCGATCATCTCCGAGCCGATGCGGCGCGACTGTCCGAGATCGCGCAAACCGGCCTCGACCGCAAGGTCCCGTGCTGCGAGGGTTGGACCGTGCGCGACCTCGTCACCCACGTCGGCAAGGTTTACGAGGGGAGGGCGGCGATCGTCGACGAAGGCCTCACCGAACGTCCGACGACGCCTCCCGTTGAACCGTCCGGAGACCTCATGGAGTGGTTCGATGCCGCAGCGTCCGACCTCGTGACGGTGTTGTCTGACCACGACCCGGATGAGCCGGCGTGGACGTTCTACACCCCCGACCAGACCGTCGGGTTCTGGTATCGGAGGATGGCCCACGAGTCGCTCATCCATCGGGTCGACGCCGAGCAGGCGCACGCCATTGCGTCGGAGATCGACGAAGCGCTTGCGGCCGATGGCGTCGATGAGATCCTGACCGTCATGATGTCGGGAGGGCCCGAGTGGGGAACGCTCACGCTCGACGATCGTGCGGCCCGCCTCGAGATCCCATCCCGAGCGTGGACCGTCCGTCTCGGCAGCTTCTCCGGCACGTCGCCGGGCAGTGGAAGGGTGTTCGCCGACTCGCCGGCGCTCGAACTCGTCGAACCTTCCGAACTGTTCCGCACCGCTGTTTCCGGTTCGGCCGAGGCCATGGACCTGTGGCTGTGGGGGAGGCGCCGGCTCCGCCACCTCATCGTTGAAGGAGACCGGTCGATCGCCAAGGCGATCCGCGGCGTCGCCGCCGAGGTCACGTAGTGGCTCGCCTGATCGACCCGGAGGTGCGCGTTGACTGACCTCGCGACCGTCGCGGTTTACTCGACGCGATCGGACGCGGAGATCGTCCGCGCCCGTCTCGTTGCCGACGGAATCGATGCCATCGTCATCGCCGACGATGAAGGCGGGCTCAACCCCGGCTTCTACTCGCACTACGGCGTGCGGGTGGTGGTCGGATCCGTCGAGCTGAGCCGCGCTCGCGAGGTTCTCGGTCTTGAGGAGATGCTGGTCAAGAGCACTGTGATCGCCGACATGATCGAGCACGCGCGACGCTGGGCGCCGAACGAAGCGTGCGGCCTCGTTGCATCCCACGACGGCATCGTGGTGCACGCCTACCCCCTCGCGAACACTGATCCTGGGCCCGATCGGTTCACGCTGGATCCTGCAGAGCAATTCGGCGCCATCGAGGATGCCGAGTCTCGCGGCTGGGTCATCGCCGGTTCATTCCACTCGCATCCGGCCGGCGAACCGATACCGTCCAGTGCCGATCTGGTCGGTGGTGGGGATCCGGAGTGGGTCAACTTCATCGTCGGTGTCGAGACAGGGGAGATCGCGGTGCGCGCCTATCGGTACGAGGACGGTGCGGCGACCGCCATCGAGATCGAGCGGCGGTAGTCTCGCCCGATGTCTTCGGACGAACACAGCCCCGAGGCCTATCGCCAGCTCTTCGCCATCGTCGGAGCCGGGCTGCAAGCGACGTCGCTCATCTTCATCTTCGCATCGCTGCTCGTCGCACCCTGGTGGGTGGTCGCCGTTCTCGCGGCGGCGTGGGTTGGCTCGACGATCTGGTCGTGGCGGTCGTTCGCGGAGCGACAATGGGCACCGCTCGTTGCGGGAACGACGGTCGCGGTCTGCTGGATCGGCGCATTGACGGTGTTCGCATGACCACGCTGACCATTCTTGGATCGGCAGGCGGCGCACCGTCGCGCAGCAACCCTGCATCCGGGTATCTCGTGCGGAGCGGTGCATCGTCGTATTGGATCGACGCCGGGACGGGCACGTTCATGGAGTTGGCCCGGCATATCGACCCCGGAACGCTCACTGCGGCGGTAATCAGCCACATCCACGTCGACCACTCGAGCGATCTCTACGGGCTCTACGGCTACCTCGCGTTCGGTCCGTCCGGCATCGTCCCCGTCCCGGTATTGGCTCCGGTCGGTGCTGCGGAGCACCTCGCATCGTTTGCGCGCGCCGGCGACGAGCACGTATTCCACAGCGTCCTTGATCTCTCGGACGCGGAGCCTGGGTCGTCGGTAGCTATCGGCGACGCCACGATCAGCTTCGGCAACGCCGTCCATCCGGTCCCTGCCGTCGTCACCCGGATCGACACTCCGGATGGCTCGATCGCGTACTCGGGAGACACGGGCCCGGGCTCAGACCTGGCAGAGGTCGCAGCCGGGGTTGATCTTCTGCTCTGCGAGGCCACGATCGCGGGTGTGCGGGAGGCGCAGACCTACCCATACCATCTCACGGCGGCGGAAGCGGGTCGAATCGCGACGGAAGCTGGCGTCGCGAAGCTGGTGATTACCCACCTGGCCTACGGCGTCGACCCGGACCGGGCCGTCTCTGAGGCCGCGGAAGAGTTTCACGGCGAGATCGGCCTTGCCGAGCCGAAAACCACATTCACCATCGGGGAGAGCATATGAGAACAGACCGAGCGTCCGACGAACTGCGGCCCGTGCGCATCACCCGCGGGTTCACCGAGATGACACCGGGATCGGTGCTCATTGAGATGGGGCGGACACGCGTGCTGTGCACGGCCGCCTTCGAAGAAGATGTGCCTCGTTGGATGCGGGACTCAGGGGAGGGTTGGGTGACCGCCGAATACTCGATGCTCCCCGGATCGAGCGCCCAGCGGGTACGGCGCAGCGCCATCGAAGGCGGGCGGACCAAGGAGATCCAGCGCCTCATCGGTCGATCGCTTCGTGCGGTCGTCGACACGAAAGCGATGGGGCCGCTGACCGTGCGTGTGGACTGCGATGTGCTCCAGGCCGACGGGGGCACGAGGACCGCCTCGATCACCGGGGCATGGATCGCTCTCGCCGACGCGCTCGACACGCGGATTGCCGCCGGCAAGCTCGAGAGGACTCCGCTGACCGACCACATTGCCGCGATCTCGGTGGGCATGGTCGGTGCCGATGTGCTCCTCGACCTCGAGTACACCGAGGATTTCGCGGCCGACGTGGACGCCAACGTGGTGATGACGGGATCAGGGAAGATCGTCGAGGTTCAGGGCACGGCTGAAGGTGCCCCGTTTGACCGAAGCCACCTCGATCGAATGCTCGATCTGGCGACGAAGGGTATTTCGGAGCTCGTCGCCGATCAGCGCGCCGCGAGGGTGTGATGGAGCCCACTCGACGGGTCGTCGTGGCGTCCAAGAACCCGCACAAGATCGCGGAGGTCGAGGCCGTCCTCGAGAAGATGGTTCCTCCGTGGGAGATCGTGCGCGGCCTGGTCTGGCCGGATGTTGAAGAGACCGAGCCAACGCTCGAAGGCAACGCCGCGCTGAAGGCCGTTGCTGTGGCCGAATCGACGGGGCTCCCTGCTGTGGCCGACGACACCGGCCTTGAGGTCGATGCGCTCGGTGGACGTCCCGGTGTGTTCAGCGCCCGATTTGCAGGACCGGAGGCAACGTACGACGAGAACGTCGATCGGCTGCTCGCTGAGCTCGAAGATGCCGACGACCGCGCCGCTCGATTCCGAACGGCGGTTGCCTTCGTCGTTCCCGGTTCCGGGCCGCTCGTCGTCGAAGGCACGGTCGAAGGGACGATCACCACCGAGCGGCGAGGCACAGGTGGCTTCGGATACGACCCGGTATTCGCCGTGGGGGGCCGCACCTACGCCGAGATGTCCGACGACGAGAAGAACCAGACCTCGCACCGCGCAAGAGCGCTCCAAGCCCTTGTTGCGGCGCTCGAACAGCCCTAGCGACACCAATCGCTGGGGTCAGTGGCGGGAGACGTGAGCGCCGCATAACCGGCGAAATACCTCAGATCGCAAGGCGGGCCGACGCCACGGTTGACTGCCCGCCGAGCGGCGACGCCCGATGCCCTCGTCCCTCGCCGTCGTCGACAGCGCTACCGGATCAGCGCTCAGGAAACAACACACCACGGTTCCCGCCATGAGGAGGGCCTGTTGAATCGGCGGTATCCGCAACCAGACAAGGGTTCCCACCCCGATCCGGCCGCGGCTAACCTTTCCGCCGTGGCAGACGA
>CAZONX010000104.1:0-7426 GCA_964581295.1 uncultured Acidimicrobiaceae bacterium | reverse complement strand
GACAGAAAGCGCTTGCGTCAACCGCGGATCAGCTCGATCGCGAGGCCGTCGAGGAGGTCTTGTTCGCTCACGGTCACGACGCTGGCGTCGATTGCCTTCAGAGCGGCATGTGCGATCACGGCACCGGCGAGGATCACCGGGGCCCGCTTCGGGTCGAGCGATGGGATCGCCGCCGTCTCGGCCAATGTAAGCCTCACTAGGCGCTCGACAAGCACAGCAATCTGATCGATGTCGAGCATCGATCCGTGAACCCGTTCGCGGTCGTACTCGGGGAGGTTCATCGCGATAGCCGACAAGCTCGTGAACGCTCCCGCGACGCCGATCACACAGTCCGGTATCTCGGGCAGCCTCACCGCAGAGAACGCCCGATCAGCCATCTCAGCGGCCGCTACGAGTTCCTCGTGGGAGGAGGGACGAGAAGTGATCGCCCGTTCGCTCAGACGCACCGATCCGAGGTCGACGCTCGCGGCGTAGGACACCGTGTCTCGGCCGAATACGAACTCTGTGGAACCTCCGCCGATATCGACGACGGCCGTGGATTCGGTGGGTGGAACCTCGGCCGTGGCGCCGAGGAATGCTAGCTTCGCCTCCTCGTCACCGGGAATGATCTCTGGGCGGACGCCGAGAGCAAGCTCCGCTCGTACGACGAATTCAGGCCCATCGTCTGCGTCGCGGGTCGCCGAGGTCGCCACCGCGCGACGACGCTGTACTCCCGCGCTGTCCATCACAGCTCCGTACCGTTCCAGCACGGCAACTGTTGCGTCGACTCGATTGCTTGTGAACCGGCCGGTTCCGTCCACACCAGAACCGAGCCCGGTGACCACCGCCTCGCGATGGACTTCGACGGGACCATCGACAATGAGCAGGCGCATCGAGTTCGTACCGATGTCAACCGCTCCGACGATCATCGCGGTTCGCTCCACTCGGGGTTGCGGGTCCACGTACCGTCGATCTCGGCTACACACCTTTGTGCGCAGTCCAGCGGCTCGATCTGGCTGCCCACCCATGCCCCAATCGGATTGTCGTTCCCTGCGGCAGAATCGGCGTAGTGGGCATGTAAGCACTTCACCCCGGCACCGGTGCCGCCAACACCGCCGCTTGGGCGAGGTCCGGTGTGATCTTCTGGGACACGAGCGTCGCGGTCGTCTCGATACCGTTCCATCGCCGATTCGTGTGATCCACGAAGGCCCGCGTCCTCGGCCAGCATCACCTCCGCGGCCCGAACCCCTCCCCCGGCCTCGATCCTGCCAATGCGCTTCGAGGCGAGCGGACAGGTGAGCCAGTAGAGGGTTGGAAACGGTGTGCCGTCATCGAGCAGCGGAGGCACGGTGATCACCACCGGCAGGTCCAGGTGGCAGCGAGCGGTCGCATCGATCACCGAGCGGGGCGGCCGCCCGATCTGTGCCTCGACGAGGCCGCGCTCATCCATCCGCGTCGACGTCGCTCCCGGTAACGAAATCGAGCACGCGCCGCCACCACGGCCGTACATCGGAGCGTACGACGGGATCGACGATCTCAACAGCGGTCGGGGGATCGTCGGGAGTCACCACGACGTAGGCAACCTCGCCGGGCCGCACCAGGCCAAACTGCTCACGAGCGAGGCGCTCGATCTCGGCATCCGTGTCGAGCATCTCGATGTCCTCGCTCAGAGTGCCATTCTCGGCACGGAGTGCAGCGAGCTGCGCTTCTGAACGCTCGACCTGGTTCTGCTGCGTGATCAGTTGTCGGAACGGGAGAATCCCCGAAACCGTCAGCGCGAGCGCCCCGAGGAGCACCACGGCGAGAACCCAGCCCCAACGCTGCTTCTTCGGTGGTGCCTTGTTCTCGGAACGCTCGAGCGTCTTGGTCATCAACTCACCTTGAATGGGGCCCAGCCGGCGTAGCGGGCGTCGTCACCGAGATCGGATTCGATGCGGAGCAACTCGTTGTACTTCGCCGTTCGCTCGCCGCGCGCCGGAGCACCGGTCTTGATCTGACCGGCGTTCGTGGCGACGGCGAGGTGCGCGATGTAGGCATCCTCGGTTTCACCGGAACGGTGGCTGACCATGCGTCCGTACTGATTCACCGCCGCGATGTTCATAGTGTGCAGCGTCTCGGACAGCGAACCGATCTGGTTGACCTTGATCAGAATCGCGTTGGCGACATCCATGTCGATCGCCTTGACCAGGAACTCCTGGTTGGTCACCAGCAGATCGTCACCGACGAGCTGGGTGCGGCTCCCGAGGCGCTCGGTGAGCAGCTTCCACCCTGCCCAGTCGGCCTCATCGAGGCCGTCCTCGATCGACACGATCGGGAACTGGTCCACGAGGAGTGCAAGGTGGTCGATCAATTCCTCGGCCGTGAGCTCGGAACCCGACAGCTTGTAGCGGCCGGACTCGTACAGCTCACTGGCTGCGACGTCGAGAGCGATAGCGATCTCCTCGCCCGGGCGGTAGCCGGCAAGCTCGATGGCCTCGATGATGATGTCGAGCACGGCCTGGTCGTTGGGGAGGTCGGGGGCGAAGCCGCCTTCGTCGCCAACGTTCGTCGGCAAACCACGCTTCGAGAGCACCGTCTTGAGCGCGTGGTAGGTCTCGACTCCAGCACGGAGCGCCTCACGGTATGAAGGGAGGCCGCCCGGTACCAGCATGAATTCCTGCACATCGACGGAGTTGGCAGCATGTGCGCCACCGTTGAGAACGTTGAAGCACGGAGTGGGGAGCACCCGCCCACCGGTTCCGCCGAGATAGCGGTAGAGCGGAAGGCCGACGACCTCGGCCGCTGCGCGAGAAGCGGCAAGGGACACGGCGAGGATGGCGTTCGCACCGAGATTCGCCTTGTTCGGTGTGCCGTCGAGATCGATCATGACGCGATCGATGTACTCCTGGCTGGTGGCGTCGACGCCGAAGAGCGCCGGGGCGATGCGGTCGTTGACGTTGGCAACAGCGTTCAGCACACCCTTGCCGCCATAGCGTTCACCGCCGTCACGAAGCTCAACAGCTTCGGCTGCGCCCGTCGACGCCCCTGAAGGGACGATGGCCCATCCGGTAGCGCCTCCGGTGAGCGTCACCTCGGCCTCCACGGTCGGGTTTCCGCGCGAGTCGAGGACTTCGCGTCCGGTGATGGTCTCGATGTACTTCATGAGTCGTTCCTTTCGGGGGTGAGCGTAAACGACGATCCAGTTTGGGTCGTGGATACTACGGCCTTCGCGGTCTCCCACAGTCGATCCAATTCGGTGATGTCCAGATCGCGCAAGCGCCGGCCTTTGTCTCGCGCGAGCTGCTCGACCACACGGAACCTTTCGGCGAAGGTGTCGTTGGCGCGTGACAGGGCGATCTCGGGATCGATGTCGAGGTGTCGGCCGAGATTGACGGCCGCGAACAAGAGATCTCCGAATTCGGCGGTGGCCCGATCTCGGTCGTCGGCCACCTCCTTGAGTTCTCCGAGTTCCTCGTCGACCTTTTCGAATACCGGGTCCGCGTTCGGCCAATCGAAGCCCACCGCGGCCACCCGCCGCTGGATCTTGTCGGCTCGAGCGATCCCCGGGAGCGCAATCGGGATGTCGTCCATCAACGACTCGCGCCGTTTCTCGGCGTTCTTCAGCTCCTCCCAGTTGGCGAGCACCTCGCCGACCTCGCTCGCCTCAACGTCGCCGAACACATGGGGATGCCGATGCACGATTTTGCGTCGAATCCCTTCGGCTACCTCATCGACATCGAACGCACCGGCCTCGGCAGCGAGCGCGGCATGAAAGACGATCTGGAGCAGCAGGTCTCCAAGCTCTTCTTCGAGGACGGCGTAGGCGCCAAGATCGGGCTCACCGCCTGGTGCCTCGACGGAGAGAGCGCTGATGGCGTCAACCGTTTCGTAGGTCTCTTCGATGAGGTGGCTCACCAGGGTGTGATGGGTCTGCTTCGCATCCCACGGACACTTCGCCCGAAGGATCCGATTTGTGGCGATCAGGCCGAGCCATCCGACATCGGCCGCCGGCACAAAGAGCGTCGAGCGAGCGCCGGTGCTGGCTCGCGTGAGTTCGGCAATCGTCATTTCGGATAGGCGTTCATCGGCGCTTCCCGCACGATCGATGAGCGTCACAACGAAGGTGTCGGGGAGGGTTCGGCCCAGCGCCAGCGCAACGTCACCGGCGATCATCGGCGAATCGATTTGTGTGATGAGTGAGGGGAGGTGCAGCGGGAACGGATTGGGAAGGGCGCGAGCATTGAGAACCTGTAGGCCGTCAGCGATTGGATCAACCCCGACAAGGGCACAGGCGGCGTCGATGAACGACTCCCCCGGAATGATGGCGCACGGAATGCCCTCGTTCTCGGCGGCCGTCGTAATCAGCGGGACGGCTCTCTCGCCGACGATCGCACTGCCGGGCACTGCGTACACCACGCGACCACGACGCCCGGCGGCGAGCACCCGCTCGACAATCGCAAGGTACACGTCTTCGAAGTCGGTGCCTTCCTGATAGAGGTCGTCGCAGAAGACCACGGATCGTTGCGTCGCGAGTTCGACCGCAGCGGGGTGCTGTTCCGTCCGTGCGACCACTTCGGCCGTCGGATCCGCAAGCAGATCGATTTCGCGTTGTCGGAGCCGGTCGAGCCCGGCCGGTCCGAGCCCAAGTACGGTGATACCGGGCGTCATCCCGTCGGCGGAGGAAGGACGCCGCCCGAGGTGGGGCTCCAGGCCCCGATCTGCGAGGCCACCTCGATTGTGGAAGCGCTCACCGCCTCGTTGACCCACGGCACCCATGCGCCATCGACCAGGTTGCGATGCAAGAACGGTACCGGGTCGGCAATCAGCACTTCGACCGTCTCCGGACCCGTGCGCTCATCGACAATGATGATGTGCCAGCCGAACTCGGTTGATACCGGGTCGGAGATCTCGCCCACCGCAACGACGGCCGATGCTCGCGAGAAGTCCATCACGTAGTCGGCTGCCGCTGCCGGACAGGGCAGTTGACCGCCCGGTGTTTGCGTGTCGAGCGAAACCTCGCCGGCAACGGTGGCGAACTCCTCGCCGGCCTCGAGCCTCGCCTTGACCGCTTCGGCTTCCTCGGCCGTCGCAACCAGAATGTGCCGAACGCAGACACTGAAGACCATCTCCGGTTGGTCAGTGAACAGCCCGGTGAGGTATGCCTCATCAGCGAGGAGTTCGCCGGCCAAGGCGTCTCTGATCACCAGTTGCTCAGCTACGGCTTCCAGGGTCGCGTCCGTCCGATCCGGATCAGCAACGACCGCAGCGAAGATCTGCTCCTCGGCGGGTGTCGGATTCTCGATCTTGGCGGCAATCACCGCTGGGTCGTCGAGGCCGGTGAGTCCGAACTGCTCCTCGGCAGCGTTCTTCTGCGCCTCGAGGTAGATCGTGGTCGTCAGATCGGCCCGGTACGCCTCTCCGCTGTAGGACGAACCGTCCGCATAGCTGTGACGGAGCGCGGAGATGGTTGCCTCATCGATCGTTGCGTCGTCGACTGTCGCGACAACATTGGTGTCCGCACAGGCCGTGAACAGGACCGCACCAGCGGCAGCAAGGACCAGGGATTTCGTGGATGGTCGCATATCAGAGTCCGGATCGGGTATGTGCAGTCTACGGCGACCGCAGAATCATCATTGCAGGAGGTAGGCGGCACGCTCGGCGAGGACCAACCCGCCGGCGATGCCGGAGGCGCCACCGAGTTTCGGCCCTACGACAAAGGCACAGGCGCCTCGGTCGAGCGCCGAAGACTCGACGTAGCCGCCGAGGGCGTCGAGCATCTGGCGACGCGTCGCCTCACGGAGCCCGGGTAGCTGTGTCACTCCCCCACCGATGATGATTCGCTCAGGCGAGAGGGCGAGCACCAGGTTCGCCATGGCAAATCCCAGGGAGTGTGCGGCCATCTCAACCGCCCGTGCAGTCTCAGCCCCGAGTTCCTGGGCAGGTTTGCCCCACCTCGCAGCGATCGCCGGTCCGGAGGCGAGTCCCTCCAGGCAGTCGCCGTGGAACGGGCACGAACCCGGAAACGTGTCACCGGGGATACGAGGAACCCGGATATGGCCGATCTCGGGGTGCACCAGGCCGTGGAGCGGAGTGCCGTTGACCACCACACCACCGCCGATGCCCGTCCCGACCGTGATGTACACGAACGTGCCGAGGCCCTCGCCCGCACCCCACCTGCCTTCACCGAGGGCTGCACCGTTGACATCCGTGTCGATTCCGATGGGGATCCGGTAGGCGTCGAAGAGCGGCCCAACAATGTCGGCGCCGCTCCATCCAGCTTTCGGCGTGCCGGTTACGTGGCCGAAGGTCGAAGACTCGCGATCGAGATCGAGCGGCCCGAACATCGCGACGCCGATAGCATCAAGCGGACCGCGTCCCTTGAAGAACTCGATCGCACGGCCGAGTGTCTCATCCGGCGTAGTCGTCGGAAACTGCACTTCGGCGCGCAGGTCGGTCGGGGTGCTTCCGACCGCGCACACAAACTTCGTGCCGCCGCCTTCGATGCTTCCGTACAAGGCCATCGGGCGAGCCTACCCGAGTGCCCGGTCGCGACCGCCGCGTCAGACTCCTGGTTCGTCCGACCCTGATCGGCGCCGAGACCCTGCCGCAGCGGCAAGGATCACGATCGCCGCACTCGCGGCCATCCAGGCGCCACCCATGGCCCAGCCCCCGAGCACATCGGAGGGCCAATGCACACCAAGCACGGTCCGGCTCACTCCGATGGCCAACCCCAGAATCACCAGAGGAACCGAAACGACCCACCGCAGGCGACCAGGGATCACGATGAACGCCACCAGGCCGAGAGCGACCCACACCGTGATACCCCCTTGGGCGTGTCCGGATGGGTAGGACCAGGTCGATTCATAGGTCCACAGCCCGTTCCACGGCGGCCGGGGCCGTTCAACGAGCAGCTTCATCGCCGTGTTCACCGCGACACCTCCGACCGCGCTGAGAGCAAGGAAGGTCGCGGAATACGTTCGCGAGCCGAATGGCCGGCGACTTCCTCCCGCCCCAACGAGGGCAATTGCGACCACCGCCACGACGATGCCGGAGAACACAACACCGCCGATGATTCGCAACACCAACGACACATCAACCAGCCATTGATTTGCGACGGCCATCGAGTGGACCGAGGAGTCCAGCCTCGAATCGAGGTCCATGACCGTATCGGGGCGGACGACCACCAGCCAGGTCAGAGCTCCGAGGACAAGCGCCAAGGCAAAGGCGACCAGCCCGAACCGAGCGGCGGCCCCCGAGGTGGGCTCGTGGGAGTCGGCGTAGGCCACCGCCTTGTCCGTCACGCGACCATCCCGGCAGGAACTTCCATCCCGGCAGAATACCGAGCGCCGGTGTTCGACTGCCGACGGCGCACTCAGGTCGATCGGCCACGATCAGAGGCTTCAATGGAGTACCCCTCGCTCCCACAGCCCCCCTGCACATCCGCAACACAGCCCCCCTGCACATCCGC
>CAZONX010000103.1:0-7630 GCA_964581295.1 uncultured Acidimicrobiaceae bacterium | reverse complement strand
GCACGCCCGGAGGAACTCGAATCCCCAACCTCCTGATCCGTAGTCAGGCGCTCTATCCAATTGAGCTACGGGCGCGAGTGAGGGATAAGGTAGTCGTCGATCCGCTCTACGGAAAGCCCCACCACGAAAGGACCAGCGTGGAAGCCTCCCTGATTCGCGCCCTCGCCGACGAGTATTTCGAATACCTGTCAGAAGCTGAACCCACCGAGGCGCACCTGCGCGGTGACTACCGCTTCGCCGACCGCTTCGAGGATCTGAGCCGAGCCGCAGAGGACGCGGACGTCGCAGCACTGCGCGGCTTCGCCACCCGTGCACACGCCGTCGATCCCAGCGATCTGTCGGCCGACGACGCACTCACCCGCGAGGTGCTGATCTTCGAAGCGGAGACGAAAGCCGCGCTCGCAGAGATGCACGCCACCGAGTTCGCCGTCGACCCGGTCTTCGGCATGCACGTCCACGCCACACTCCTCCCCCCGATGCTGTCGGTTCCCGACGCCGACGTGGCCGACGCGATGATCTCGAAGTGGACCGGCTACGCCACTGCACTCGACCAACTCACCGAGCGGTATCGAGAAGGCATCGCCTCAGGTCGCGTACCGCCCCGTTTCGCCGTCGACGGTGTCGTCGCACAACTTGACGACTGGCTGGCGCTCCCAATCGATGAAGACCCACTGTTCAACACCCAGGTGCCGGAGGACTTCACCGAGGAGCAGTCCGCGGCTTTCAGGGCAGCACTCACCAACGTCGTAGCCAACGCGCTTCGCCCCGCAGTCGCACGTCAACGCGATGCACTGCGCGACGAGGTGTTGCCCGTGGCGCGACCCGAGGGCCAGGAAGGCCTGCGATGGCTCCCGGACGGCGACCTGGTGTACGACCGCGCGATCCACCGGTACACGACGCTGGTAATGCAGCCGGGCGAGATCCACCAGATCGGCCTGCAGCAGATCGCCCGCCTCGCCGACGAATACCGCGCTCTCGGCGCCGAGGTGCTCGGCACCACCGACCTCCAAGAGATCTTCTCACGGCTCAGAAATGATCCCGCACTCCACCACACCACGGGGGAGGACGTGCGCGCTGCAGCGGAGACCGCGTTCGACAGAGCGCGCTCGGCGATGGGTGACTGGTTCGGAAGGCTTCCCAAGTCCGACTGTGTGGTGTCCGAGACGGACACCGGGGCCGTAGCGTTCTACTTCCCTCCGGCCGAAGACGGGTCCCGGCCAGGGATGTTCTTCATGAACACCGCCGACCCGACGTCGTGGGGCACGTTTGAGGTCCAGGCGACGGCGTTCCATGAGGGCATCCCTGGTCATCACCTGCAACTTGCCGTCGCTCAGGAACTGGGCGATGAAGTGCCGGCCTTCCGCCGCAACGCGTACATCGTGGCCTATGGCGAGGGCTGGGGCCTCTACACGGAGCGACTCGCGGACGAGATGGGGCTCTACAGCACGCAACTCGACCGCATGGGCATGTTGTGCGCCGATTCGATGCGCGCCGGACGCCTGGTGGTCGACACCGGCATTCACGCTCTCGGGTGGTCTCGCCAGCAGGCAATCGACTATCTGGCGGAGAACTCGCCGATGTCGATGCACTCGATCACCGAAGAGATCGATCGATACATCGCGTCGATGCCGGGCCAGGCCCTCTCCTACATGATCGGACGTCTCGAGATCCAGCGGATGCGCGCGGATGCTGAGGCTCGACTTGGCGATCGCTTTGACATCAAGGGATTCCACGATGCCGTGCTGACCTCGGGAGCCGTCCCCCTCGACACCCTCGACCGCCTGGTCTCGGAGTGGGTCGCGTCGGTGTGATCGCACACAGAAGGGCCCCGACACCAGCCGGGGCCCTTCCTATTGGCGGAGAGGGAGGGATTTGAACCCTCGAGGGAGCTTGTAACCCCCTATTCGCTTAGCAGGCGAACGCCTTCGGCCGCTCGGCCACCTCTCCAGGTGTCGGCAAGGTTATCAGGACCGCCACCATTGCCGCCGCCCCTCGTTCTTGCGTAGATAGTGGAAGCGGGCTTCCCATAGTTACGCAAGAACGGTGGGGAGGGTTCAGAGGTCGGTGCGGTACCAGTACTCAACATTCCACGTGTGGCCGGCCTGGCTGGGGTTCGGGATGTAGCCGGTGATTTGGTCGGCCCAGACGGCGCCGACGATCGGAATGGAGATCAGCGGCAGCATCACCATCTGGTCGGCCAGGATGCCCTCGGCCTCGTTGATGAGCGTTGTGAGTTCGCGGTCGTCGACCGTGGCGTTCATCGCATCGCGAACCTCGGCATACCGCACGGTGTATTCGTCTTGCACCGACGAGTCCTCGGTCCCCCACCGGTAGTAGTTGGAGCCGGAGGGCAAAGGCGCGTCGGGGTCCCACGCGTCGTGGATCGTGACCAAGCTGGTGAAACCCGGAGAACCGACCCACGACCACAGCCCGATGTCCCATGTCCCGGTCTCGAGCGTCTCGCCGAAGAAGAGCCGCGAATCCTGCAGTCGCGTCTGGTACTCGATGCCGACCGCCTCGAACATGGGCCGCAACGCCTCGGAGATCAGGGTCCGTTCGTCGCCGTTGCTCGTCGTCGAGAACACGGCGGTGATCGTGTCGATCCCTTCGTCAACCTTGACCTTCTCCAACAACTGTTCCGCTTTCCTGGGGTTGTAGGGGTATTGGTCCCATGCATGTTGTGACAGGGTTGGAGAGAACAGGTCGACGTACGACGACACTGTTTGCGCGTACTTGCCGACGGCGGCGGCGACGGCGTCCCTGTCGATCAGGTGAGCGACCGCACGCCGGAAGTCGAGATTTGAGTTCAACGTGACCGGGTTCATCGTCAGGCTGCCCGGCCCGAACTGGAAGTTGAGGTGCTCCCACAGCGGCCCCGGGATCACGTCGACCCGGACACCGCGTGACTCGAGAGCGACCAGCTCGTCAATGGTCTCGGTATCCGG
Organism: uncultured Acidimicrobiaceae bacterium; assembly: GCA_964581295.1. Lineage (GTDB taxonomy): Bacteria > Actinomycetota > Acidimicrobiia > Spongiisociales > UBA5794 > JAHEEL01. The sequence continues at coordinate 4,685 of CAZONX010000103.1, read as the reverse complement.
CGGCACTTCGATGACCTGCACGTCGCCTCGCTTGAAGGCCCGCACGATGTCGTCGTCCTCCGGGATGAATCGAAACTCGATCGAATCGAGATACGGGAGCTGCTGGCCGGTCTCCGCGTCGGTCTTCCAGTAGTTGTCGTTGCGTTCCACGACGAGCCGGTCTTCCCGGTCCCACCGGGCGAATCGGAACGGACCACCCGAGGGCCACATGCGGTCGTTCCAATCAGTAAGTAGGTCGGTCCCTTCAACGGCATGCTTCGGAAGGATCACCTGGAACAACCGCTCGTAGAGGGTCGTCGGCTGGCTGAGCGTCAGCTCAAATGTCTTGGGCCCGGCCTCATACGACGTGATCCACTCATACACCTCGTCGATCTGATAGCCGGCGTCGGCCTCGGGCGATTGCAGCGTGTCGACGGTGAACGCGAAGTCATCGCCGGAGATCGGCACGCCGTCCTCCCACACGGCCTCTTCGAGGATCGTGTAGGTGACCGTCATCGTGCCGTCGGGGTTCACCACCACACCGCCGTTGCTGACCGTCGGGAGTTCGGTGACGACCTCCGGGATCAGTTCGAGGGTCTCCCCATCGATGTCATACGCCCCCACCAGGTAGGTCTGGCCGATGATCGAAACGATGAAGTCGTCGCCACGCGGAGCGTAGGGATTGAGGGTCGCCGGTTCCTGAGTGTCCGCAACCACGGCGGTCCCGCCATGCGGGTTTCCCGTGTCCGGTTCGGTCGTGGTCGTCGGAGGGATCGTCGTGGTGGTTGTGGTCGTGGTGGTGCCGAGCGTTGTCGTCGGGGCAGGCGCTTCGGACTCGGCCGAGCACGCTGCAACGAGCACGGCCACGGCGACCATCGCGGTTCCAAGCCGCGCGAATGTAGATCGTCTACTCACCGGCCACCGCTGGGCTCAGTTCGAGGACCATCGATGCCTCCAGACAGAATGCCGAGAAGCCTACCGCGAGCCCTGTTTGGGCTGGGGATCATCACGGTGAGACGGGAAGTAATCGCCACTCGCGACCAAGGGGCGGGCTGGCCAGCAGACAAGCAGAGCTCGACCGACGTGGGGACCACCTGTGGCGGAGGGAGTGGGATTCGAACCCACGAAGCGGTTACCCGCTTACACGCTTTCCAGGCGTGCGCACTAGGCCAGACTATGCGATCCCTCCGTAGGATGGGGAAGTGTAGAGGGAGGGGCCCAAGTAGTGAATCCGTCAGAATCCATGGCGCTGGCGCTCGAAGAAGCGGCGAAGGCCGTGGAACACAACGACGTTCCGATCGGCGCGTTGCTCCTCGATGGTTCCGGTTCGGTGGTGGCTGCAGACCACAATCGGCGAGAGGAGCTCGGCGATGCAACCGCTCACGCCGAGATGCTCGTGCTCTCAGCCCGATCACGCGACCTCGGCAACTGGCACCTCGACGGGCACACCCTGGTCGTGACGCTCGAGCCGTGCGCCATGTGTGCAATGGCCGCCGTGTGGTCGCGCGTCGACACCATCGTGTTCGGCGCGGCCGATCCAAAGGCCGGCGCGATCTGGAGTCTCTACAACATCGCTCAGGACCAACGCCTCAACCACCGATGCGAGGTGATCGGCGGGGTCGAAGCCGAAGCCTGCGCCGACCTGCTCGGGTCGTTCTTCTCCGAGCGGCGATAGGTCGAGAGCTGTCGGACCCCGGTACACTCCCGTGGTCCACGCGCCCCGGTGCGGGGATGCGTCGAGCGTCCATTGGTGGGCGCCCGGCGTCGCCGGCCAAGCCGGTGTTGGAGGGGTGACAGAGCGGACGAATGTGACGGTCTCGAAAACCGTTGGGCCGAATTTCGGTCCCGTGGGTTCAAATCCCACCCCCTCCGCCAGGCCAGGACCGATGCGCTCTGGCACATGGCCTGTTGAGCACAACGTGTTCGACGCTGCCGGCCGAGCCGGCTCTGGAGGGATGGTCGAGCGGACGAAGGCGACGGTCTTGAAAACCGTTGGGCCGGGTGACCGGTCCCGTGGGTTCGAATCCCACTCCCTCCGCCACAGGTGGTACCTACTTCGGTCGGGCGCGTCCTCTGTCGTCCTGACCAACGCACGAACCCCTCACTGCTCCGACCGCTATCCAACGGTATTCTCTCGCTGGGTGCGTCCGCTGGCGGCGACGCACCGCTACCTACCCCATCGGAGGCGTCGTGAACCCCGAGGTTGATTCATACATGAAGCGGTCAGAGAAGTGGCCCGAGGAGATGGCCGGCCTGCGGCTGATTCTGCTCAGCGGTGGGCTGACCGAGGAGATCAAGTGGGGCAAGCCCTGCTACAGCCATGGGGGCAGGAACATCGTCATCCTTCAGGAGATGAAGGAGTTTCTCGCCCTCATGTTCTTCAAGGGCGCCCTGTTGAACGATCCTGAAGGCGTTCTCGAGGGGCAGGGGCCGAACTCGCGATCGGCTCGCCGCATCCGCTTCACCTCGGTTGAGGACGTGGCCCGATTGACCGACACCCTCAAGGCATACATCGATGAGGCAATCCACGTTGAAGAAGCCGGCCTGGAGGTGGGGCCGGCACCCGAGCTCGTCCTTTGTGAGGAACTTCGGAATCGCCTCGACCACGACCCGGCGCTCAAGGCTGCGTTCGAGGCACTGACCCCCGGTCGCCAGCGGGAGTACAACCTACATTTCACAAATGCCAGGCAGGCCAAGACCCGCGAGGCACGGGTCGACAAGTACGCCCAGCAGATCCTGGACGGCCGAGGCTTCCGGGACCGATGATCGTCAGTCTGCCGATCTCGGCTGCTCTCTCTGGGGGGTGAAGCATCACTCCGCGACTGACGACTGACGACTCCAAGCTACCGTCCCCCCATGGACCTCGACCCCACCCTCTTCGACCTTGCCAATGCCGATGCCGAGACGGTCGCGCTCAATGTCCAACTCGAACGCCTGTCCGAGAAGCTGCCGAACCCGATCGAGGTCGGCATCGACCCGCTGCGCGAAGCCCGGCTCAAGGGGCGTGGCCTGTTCGGCCCGATCGTCCGCTCCCCCAACGGCATCAACCACACGATCGCGGGCCCCGCCGGCCCGCTGGATTTCAGAGTGTTCGTGCCGGAACACCCCCGCGGGGTCTACCTCCACTTCCACGGAGGTGGGTGGGCCATGGGCGGCGCCGACTACCAGGATGGGAGACTCGAGCACCTCGCAGACACCGCAGGAGTGGCGGTGGTGTCGGTCGACTATCGCCTCGCCCCCGAACACCCATACCCGGCGGCCGCCGATGACTCGGAGGCCGCGGCCCGGTGGATCGTCGAGAACAGCGTCGCCGAGTTCGGGACCGATCGAATCGTGCTCGGAGGTTCATCGGCGGGCGCTCACCTCGCCGTCACGGCGATGTTGCGGATGCGAGACCGCCACGGCTACTCGGGATTCGCGGGAGCAAGCCTGATGTACGGGTTCTTCGATCTCTCGCTGAGCCCAAGCGCCAGAAACTGGGGCGACCGAATGCTGGTCATGAACACGGAGCTCTGCCGCTGGTTCGCAAACGCCTACGCCCAGGGGGCAGACCTCACCGACCCCGACGTGTCTCCGATGTACGCCGACCTCGAGCGGCTGGCGCCGGCACTGTTCATCGTCGGAACGCTCGACCCGCTGCTCGACGACACACTCCTCCTCGCCACACGGTGGGCCGCCGCAGGCAACGCGACCGGCCTCGCTGTCACGACCGGCGCAGCCCACGGATTCGCCTCCGCCGCAACCGAGATCGGCACCGAGGCACGGGAGCGATCGATCCGCTTCGTGGCCGACCGGATCGCCTGACGGTCATCGCGACTCCGGGGCTACCATTGCCGGACCGTGCTAGGCGGGGCGCTAGGGGTGCCCTCTACTCGAAACCCTCTTCATGCGAGGCTGAATCCCCGCCCGAGGGCGGCCGGTGTTCGGGTCAAGCGCCGGGAATAGTCGATGTTGAAGGTTGGGTCCGGCAATGGCGGGACACCGCGAATCGGGTCAGATCCGGAAGGAAGCAGCCCTAAGCGGATCGTCCCGGGTGTTGCGGGATCGCCCAACCAGAGTCGGCGTCCCGGAACGCGCCGAATATCGCTGTTCGACGGCGGGTGCACGGCTACCCGACCGGGCAACTGCGCCCGGAGGCGCTAGGCCTTCGCCAGTAGGGCGCCCCACACGAAACCCATCGGTCCGAGGCGCCATGTGTCGACCAGACGGAGCGGTGACGACCCGAGCAGCTCTTCGGGCGGCGGGTTCTTGTCGAGGGACCGGTGGAGGTAGGCGTACTCTTGTCGAGCGCCAATTGTCATGCCGGCAAGGGGAAGCACCACCGACGTCCCGGCGCGGTGCACCGATGCGGCCAACGATCCGGCCGGCCGACCCAGATCGATGATTCCCGCCATGCCACCCGGTCGAAGCACGCGGTGGACCTCCTCGAGTGTCGCATCCACAGAGTCCAGGTTTCGGAAGACGTAGGCGGAGAACACGGCATCGAACGATCCGTCGGAAAGCGGGAGATTCTCGCCGACCGCCACCAACCTCTGCGTTGCACCGTTGAGGGCGAGCATCTCCGGTGACGGATCGAGCGCCACCACCTCCCGATCGGCGAAGACGTCGTTGGCGGCCCCGGTGCCTGCTCCGAGATCCAGGATCCGCCCATCCGGGAGGCGGTCGATGGCCGTCCTTCGCCACGCCTGATCCCGCCCGAGCGAGAG
>CAZONX010000102.1:1366-7782 GCA_964581295.1 uncultured Acidimicrobiaceae bacterium | reverse complement strand
AGCACGCTCATCACAGCGACAAAGCCCTTGGACAGGCCGCCGTCGTCGTTCGGATCCTTGAGCGGGCGGATATCGCTGATCGCTGCGTTGACATAGGAGTCTTCCGTTGCCTCCGTGTCTGAATCAGCCGTTGCTACGGGGGCTACCGGCTTCTTGCGAGCACGCATGGGCTCGGCCATCGGTACCGCTGAGGTGCTCGAGAACTCGGAGGGAGAGTCGGGGCGGAAGAGCAGCGTCTCACCGCCGAGGGTCAATCCGAACTGTCCGTTGGCCTCGGGCGTGATGACATAGTCGGCGCGGTCCCACGATCCCAGCTGGCTGTCGCCGGCGGTCAGCGTGACCTTCTCCGGGTCCAGGCATAGGGTGGCTTCGAGGCCGGTTCCTGCCTCTCCTGGGAGCATTACCGCTCCGGTGAACGAGTTGTCCATCAATCCTCCATGTATGACTACAAAGAGTTCATCGGCAATTCGGCCTGTGAAAATGAAGTGCGATTATCGAAAATCTCGCGATCGGGCTCCGTCGATGGACCACCGTTCAAATCGGTGGGCGACGAAGTTCGTGACACCGTCGACATATTCGACCACCCCGTCGATGACAACGCCCACCGCCTTGCGTGCAACCTCGTAGTGGTTCTCCCACACCTGGGGAAGAACCACGACATTGAGCAGACCGGTCTCGTCTTCGACATTGAGGAATCGAACACCTCTGGCGGTCGAGGGACGCTGGCGGTGGGTGATGATCCCGCCGACCCGAGCCCGCGTGCCGTGCCGGCGGCCGGCGAGGATCTGGTCGATCGACGTGCACCCGTGTGCTGTCAGAGCATCCCTCGCCAATGTGACCGGATGCGTGGTCGAAATGCCGGTCGACCACAGATCGGCTTGGACCCTTTCGGAGATCGTCATCTCCTGCAGCGACGGAACCCCATCGCCGGGCGCGAGCGAGAGACGGTCGGGGCCAATCTCGATGAGCGAGCCGGCCGTCCAGAGACCCTCTCTTCGATTCAATCCGATCGGCACGAGCGAACCGGAGGCGGCAAGCCCTTCATAGGCATCGAGGGGCAGGCCGGTGCGTTGAGCGAGGTCCTCGGGAGACGAGAAAGCGCCGCCGGTCATCCGCGCCGCCTCGATGCGAGCGATGTCCGCCTCACCGAGGTTCCGCACATACCTGAGGCCAATCCGTAGGGCAACCGCCGGACGGATCGGATCGTCGATCGGACCCCTCCCCCGTCGCCACCCTCCGGTGAGGTATTCCACGATGTCGGCCGGGTCGCTGTCAATCGGTTCGATCGTGCAGTCGTATTCGGAGCGGTTGACGTCGGGGGCGAGAACGACAACACCGTGGTGCTGAGCGTCCTGCACCAGCGAGTTGGGTGTGTAGAAGCCCATCGGTTGCGCGTTGAGTAGACCGGCGAAGAACTCGGCGGGCCAGTGATACTTGAGCCACGCTGCGGCATAGACGATGTAGGCGAACGAGACCGAATGGCTTTCGGGAAAGCCAAACGAGGCGAAGCCTTGGAGCTTTTCCCAGATCTCGTCCGCCGGTGCCCCGACGATTCCGTTGGCCGCCATCCCAGCGAACAACTCCTCGCGCAATCGGTCCATGGCCTCCGATGCCCGCTTGTGGGTCATCGCCTGACGCAGCCGGTCGGACTGGCCCGGGGTGAAACCCGCGCAGATTCGTGCGAGCTCCATCAGCTGCTCTTGGAAGATCGGAACGCCCATGGTCTTCTTCAGGATCGGTTCGGCCGACGGGTGTGGGTAGCTGATCGGCTCCTCGCCGTTGCGCCGCCGCAGGAACGGGTGGACCGACTGCCCCTGGATAGGTCCTGGTCGAATCAGTGCAACTTCGATGGCCAGGTCGTAAAAGCTCCTCGGTTTCAGCTTCGGGAGCGTCGCCATCTGGGCTCTCGACTCAACCTGGAAGATCCCGACCGTATCGGCACGAGTCAACACGTCGTACACGATGGGCTCCTGAGGGATCGTGGCAAGGTCGAGATCGAGGTCGTGGATCTCCTCGATCAGGTCGACGGTCAGATGCATGGCGTTCAACGCTCCGAGGGCAAGGAGGTCGAACTTGACGATGCCCATCGTCGCGCAGTCGTCCTTGTCCCATTGGAGCACCGAGCGATCCTCCATCCGACCCCACTCCATCGGAACGGTCTGCCAGAGGGGACGGCGGGCGACGACCATTCCGCCGGAGTGGATGCCGAGGTGACGCGGGAAGCCATCGAGGCGGCGGCAGACATCGACGATGAGGTCGCTGGCTAGCCCGGTGGGCAGATCTACTGCCTCGCCGATCGATGCAGGGTCGCGGGTATCGAGGTAGCGGGTGAGGCCATTGACCTGCGCCTGGGTCAGGCCGAATGCCTTCCCAACGTCCTGGAGCACCGATTTCGCCCGGTAGGTGATGACGTTGGCCACCATCGCTGCCCGTTCCCTGCCGTATCGCCGGTAGCAGTACTGGATGACCTCTTCGCGCCGCTCCGCCTCGAAGTCGATGTCGATGTCGGGCGGCCGACCGCGCTCTTCGGAGAGGAATCGTTCGAACGGCAGATGAAGGCGGATCGGGTCGACGCGGGTCAGCCCGAGACAGCGGCACACCGCGGAGTCCGCCCCGGACCCGCGAATCTGGCAGTAGATGTCCTGCGAGCGTGCAAACGTGACGATGTCCCACGCGACGAGGAAGAACCCGGAGAAGCCGAGCTCGCCAATCACCGCGAGCTCGTGGTCGAGACGCCGTCGTGCCGCGGCGTCGATACCGTCGGAGCGCCCCGGGTAGACATCCCGCGCCCCTTCGTCGACGAGATGGCGCAAGTACTCATTCTCGGTGGTGAAGGCGCCGGGCTTCGGGAAGTCCGGCAGTTCGGGCGCCAGGAGGTCGAGGTCGAACGCGAGCGAGGAGGCGACGTCCGCGGCCCGCTCGACGGCCCCGGGATACCGCGAGAACCGGGCGGCCATCTCGTCGGGAGAGCGGAGGTGACGCAGATCGGTCGCTGGCCGGAATCCATCGGCCGTGTCGAGATCGCGCCGCCCGGCAACGGCCGCGAGCACTTCGGCGAGGTCGGCATCCTCTCGAATGGCGTAGTGCACGTTGTTGGTCGCGACGAAGGGGATCTGGAGGCGGCGCGAGACTTCGACAAGGAGGTCGTTGCGTTCGTCGTCGTCTGGCATGCCGTGGTGTGTGAGCTCGATGTAGAGGCGCCCCGGGAAGATCTCGCGCAGCCTCGCTGCAGCCTCCATGGCTCCAGCGAGATCGCCGGCTTGGGCGGCTCTCGGGACCGCCCCCTCACGACACCCCGTGAGCGCCACCAGCTTCCCATCACGCGAAGCGGTCTCGAGGTCGTCGTAGTGGTAGTCGGGCCGATCCTTCTCGCCGCGAAACTGTCCAAGCGTCACGAACCGGCTCAGCGCTGTGTATCCCGCCGGGTCCGGTGCCAGGAGCACGAGGTGGTCGGTTGCTGGGAGATCCACGGGCTTGCTTCCATGCATCCTCCGAATCCTCCCCCGCCGTACCCGAACCGGCGTCGGATCATCAAGGCACTTGGAATCGCGGGCTCGAGACACGACCGGTGCCTGAGCTGGCAGCTGGGAACTGGCAGCTGGGAGCTCCCTTGCCAATCCCACCTCCGTCCCATACACAACCGGCAGTCCGATATCGCGGGCGGCGACGTGAACCTTCGCAGCGCCCCGGAAGCCATCGTGGTCGGTGACGGCCAGCGCCGCATAGCCCAGGTCGGCCGCGCGATGGACGAGGTCATAGGGATGCGAAGCTCCGTCGAGGAAGCTGTAGTTCGTATGCGCGTGGAGCTCGGCGTATCGTGTCACACCGGAACACTAATCGAACATATGTTCGATTCTGGTAGAGATGTGATGTGAACCAGAATTACCCGATGGACGATGAACGCACGCCAGAGGACATCGAACGCGATCGACGTCGACGCCTCATCCGATCGGCAATTGTCGTCGCCGTCGTGGTTGCCATGGTGGCGACCCTGCTCTTCCCCGTCATCGTGCGGATTGTGCGACCGTCGCGTTCCCCCGATGTCGTAATCGCGATCCACGCGGAGGCCTCATGGCGTAGGATGGGCGCATGAAGGAGTTCTCTGTCACACTCGCCAACCAGCCCGGCCAACTCGCGACTCTCGCGCGCCGTCTCTCCGATGCTGGCGTCCACATCCAGTCGCTTGCGGCCATCGGCACAGACAACGAGAGTCTCATTCGACTCATGCCGGACGACGCCGACGCGACGCGACGCGTGCTCCAGGATGCGGGGCTGCACTTCGAAGAGCGCCTCGTGCTCGACACGTTCCTCCCCGACGAGCCGGGCGCCCTCGCCGAGGTCGCACAGCGCCTCGCCGATGCCGGAGTGAACATCGACTCGATGTACCTCCTCCACTCGAACGCCGAGGGGTTGCACTTCGCCGTGACCGTCGACGACCCGCAGGCCGCGCGAGCCAACCTGCGTTAGCCGACGAAGCCCACCGACCCGCCCGCACGAGTCGAGTTGTCGCGTCGGAAAAACGATCGCCAGCTACATCCCGCATTCGTCCGCGGTGGCACCAACCGATTCGGCGCCGCCTCCCGCGATCACGTCGGCGACCTTCGACCGGATGCGGCTGGCATTAGGGATCGGATAGCCGCCGGGAGAGCGACCGTTGTTGTACCGCGGGGGCACCAGGCCAACCGTTGTGATCTTGGTGAGATCGACGCGACCGATCACGTCCACCATGTCGGGGAGGAATACCAGCGGCACGTCGGTCACCACCGATCGCTCGATCACGTCGGCGAGGGTGTGGAACGACCGCAGGAGAGTGAGCGGATCGGCCTGGTCGGCGGCGGCCCGAATGAGACAGCGTTGTCGTTTCATCCGGTCGTAATCCGAAGAACCGATTCGCCACCGGGAGTAGGCAAGCGCCTCGAGGCCGGTGAGGTGGTTCATTCCCGGCTCCACGTTAACGCGGGCCTTCGCCGAGTCTTCGGAAGGGGCCGATACGGCAACGTGGTAGGGCTTCGCGACCATCACGTCGACGCCGCCCATCGCGTCGACGACGTCGACGAAGCCTTCCATGTTCACCATGAGGTAGTAGTCGATCGGAAGATCGATGAGATGTGAGATCACGTCGCGGAGCGCCGCGAGACCGGGATCCGGCGTGTTCGGGTAGGTGCCGCTCCAGTCGATGGTCTCCTGGCGAACTCGGTTGAGCATCTCGGGAAAGCAACGACACGACGAGAAGCTCGGCCGGTCGGGAACGCCATCGCCGTCTTCGTCCGTCCACGTGTCGGGGTAGCCATCCCCATCGACGTCGACCGCTTCCCTCTCGATCGCCTTCTTCTCGAGCTTGATGAACGACTTCTGGAAGGCTCGCGGGAGCGGAACCCGTTTGAAATTCCGCGGGAGGCCGAACAGCGCCGCCTCGCCGGTGCGCACGTCGACCGTCGCCACGATCATGGTGTCGGTACGGAGTCCGTCGCGCCCGGGACCCTCGTCGGCGCCGACGAGCAGGATCGTGAGCCGATCCGCACCAACGCGTTCGTCGAATGGGAGGAACGGCGCCTCCGGCTCTGGAGCCGCAACGATGTCCGCCCACGCAGCCACCGCGGCCGGGTCACCGATACCTGGACGGAACACGAGATTGCGGGCAGAACGGCGAGCCACCAGGCGCACCGGGTCCGCCCAGGGAGGCTGGTCGTCCGGCACGAACAGCTGACGCTTCGTTGACACCGCCACGACCGTGTCCTTCGGCGGCGCCTCCTCTTCCTCGGCGACAAACACGGTCTCGAGGAGCGTGATGCCGCGCACGGTGTACGACGCAGCAGCGACTTGCGGGACCGCGACGACCGCCGCAAGAACGGCGAGCACGGTCGCCGCGACCTGCGGTGATGGACGGTGGCCACCTGCGACGAAGTAGGCGTCCACGACGGCAACCAGCCGCCAGATAAGAACGAGGAGGTTCGCGACGAGTGACATACGGAGAAGGGATGGTTGGACCGCCCAGGCGAGGAGCGTCCTCGGCCCGAACGACCCGGCGGCGATGCCGGCGACGGCGACCAGCAGCATGACCACGAAGGGAGCGACGAAGATGATCGAGCGCACACGATGGCCCGCGTACCACTGGCCGGCGCCGGGGACGACGGCGGACATCACTGCAGCGGCGATCGGAGATCGCCCCGAGTTGCCTTCCGCCAAGCGCCCACCAGTCATGGTCCAACGGTACGCGGTAGCGAAGCTGTCTGCACCGGCGGTGCTGGTGCTGTGTCCACCAACGTTCGGGGTGTCGAGGCGTGCCGCAAGCGGCACGTTGCAGTTCCCTGCGGAAACTGTCGACCGACCGACGCCAGCAGGTACGCGCTGTCGAGGCGTGCCGCAAGCGGCACGTTGCAGTTCCCTGCGGAAACTGTCGACCGACCGACGCCAGC
>CAZONX010000102.1:0-1266 GCA_964581295.1 uncultured Acidimicrobiaceae bacterium | reverse complement strand
CAAGCGGCACGTTGCAGTTCCCTGCGGAAACTGTCGACCGACCGACGCCAGCAGGAAGTACCGCAAGCGGCACGTTGCAGTTCCCTGCGGAAACTGTCGACCGACCGACGCCAGCAGGAAGTACCGCAAGCGGCACGTTGCAGTTCCCTGCGGAAACTGTCGACCGACCGACGCCAGCCGGTACGCGCCGTCGAGGACAGCGCGAGGGCCGGCGGTCGCAGCGCTAGGCGATGTCCACGGCGCTCACCGCCCAGGCAACGCCGTCTTCGGGATCTTCCACGGCGAGGTGGAGCGCCCAGCCTCCGGTCGCGTCTCCCGGGTCCCAGAGGAACCATCGCAGCTCGGCTGCTTCGGCGAGCAGCGCCGGTTCGGTTGGGAGTTCGTCGTAGCCCAGGCTCGAAGCGAGAACCCACCAAGCAAGCGACCGCCCAACGGGCGTTCCGCGCCGACTCCCGAACGCTCCCCCGCTCGCCCCCGTCCACACCATCGCCGAAAGGGCCTCAGCAAGACTCACTTCCACGAGCCGGACGCGGTGCGGGCCGAGTGCCCTGATTGCAGCGCGGGCATCGCCGTCGACCTGCACGACATCGGCATGACCGCTTGATTCGTCCCACCACGGCCGCACGAGGGCGAGAAGTGCTTCTCCCACGCCCTCGTCGTCGGTGGAATCGGCCGTCGCTGGGAGATCGACCCACTCCAGCGGCGTCCGCTCACCTTCGGGAAAGTCGGCCCCGTCCGATCGGTAGACGGCAGCGGGATACGCCGGCTCCCACGTCTGGAGGTCTTTGGGAACCTCGAGGATGTGCTCGTCGATCGCGGTCTCGGACACGTCGTCTCCTCGGATCGCCCGTTCATGAGCCATCAATGCACGAAGCGTCGGCACGGTCACCAGCGGATCGAGGTCAGCCCAGTCATGGCGCGATGCCGCCACCTCCCACAAGGGTCCGGGCCCGTAGCGGCCTTTGCCGTCACCGAGCACGGCGACGGCGTGTTCTGCGGGAGCGTCGAGAGCAAGGCGATACTCGGCATACTCGGCGGGGCCCCACACCTGCTTGCCGCGTTCCACTGCCTCACGGCAGCGATCGCGCATCGTCTCGATCCCCTGCCAGTCGCTGCTGGTCACCAGGCCGTCGACGTAGCGGACGAGACCGTCGAGGTCGCTCGACTCGATGAGCGCGGTGAGGGCGTCGTTCTCCACATGCGGACGTTAGGCGATCGAGCGACTCACCGTCTCGAGGGCCGGTCTCGGCAGCGAGATGACGACGG
>CAZONX010000101.1:0-7861 GCA_964581295.1 uncultured Acidimicrobiaceae bacterium | reverse complement strand
TGAGCAATTCCTTCGGCTTCGGCGGCCACAACGTGGTGCTGATCTTCGGCCAGCCCTAGGTCGTCAGTCGCGAGCGAGAGTTTGGGTGTGCTGGATTCCTGTCCTCCCCCTCAGGGGGAGGTGCCGAGCGCAGCGAGGCGGAGGGGGTCGGAGAGATCCCGACGCGAACCAGCCTCGATCGCGCGCTTTCGTACCAGCTCCTACTCGACACAATCCTCGTCACGGCTACAGCCGGTCGTGGGGGGTGGGCGGTTGGCTGCGGTGGTTTCGCGATACTCGTCGAATGACCGGGCAGTCAGCGCAGCGATCATGCCGACGCCGATGAGGGCGCCGGCCCCCGTGAGAAGCCCTGCCACGATCTCGAGCCAGAGGCACGTGGCCGGGAGACAGAGGACGCGGGCAATGGCCGCACCCACGAAAGCTCCGGTGATCGCGCCGGCGATTACGAAGATCGCGACGATCGGCCGCATCGACGCTCGATCGGCGCCGATACCCATGACGGCACCGGCAATGGCGCCGATCAACCCACCGACCGGACCGGCGAGCAAGAGGCCGGGCAGCGCGCCGGCAATCATCGCTCCGATGATGGTGACCCAGCCAATCATGACTCACCACTTCCTGGTCGAGGTGCGACCCGCGGCGGTGGAAGCGGAGCCCGGACAGGAGATTGAGCGTCTCGAGCCGCCGGTTGCCACGCGAGGCTCGCAACGGTGACAGCGTATGCGGTGAGCCACAGCGCTCCCCATCCACCGGTGCTGACGGCGGCGCCGAGAGCGAGCAGTGGTGCAACCAGGCGCAGCCCCCAGAGCCCCCACCGGAGCGCTCGGGCGTAGGCCCACGCGAGGAGCGGACCGGTGAACGCCAGTGCGAGCAGTACCACGGACACAGCATCGGCAGCCGCGATCCCCGCAACCGGAAGAGCACAGAGCGCCGCGAGCGGGAGGGCGACGGCGACCGGTCCGGTTCCTGCTCCCGGCCGTTGGCGGAGCCAGATGCGAAGCCACGGTCCGGCGAGACCGCCCACCGCCAGAAACGAAAGGACCGTCGCCGCGATCGCCACGGCGTCGAACGACCCACCGAGCGAACCGAGGACAAGGGTCGCAACGGCCGTGGAAAGGGCAAGCCACCGGGCCCAAGGCGCTCGAACCAGCAGGATGCCGACGGTCGCGATGACGGTGTACGCAACGATCCCGGCAACGATGAGCATCGCGGCTCCGGGCGAGAACGGGTCGGGGCGGGCGGTGATGCGTATCGACCACAACAGCTCGGAGAGAGCGAAGAGTCCGGTGATGACGAGGGGAGCGGAGACCGACCGATGCATGGCGTGGCGTCGGCGCTACCGCGTCGAACGCGGGTCGCACGGAACGGCGGTCGGGACGTGGCCGCTGAAGATGGTGCTGGTTGCCACGGCGGTCCTTGGTGGAGGCGGGATGGGCATTGTAGCGATGGAGTTGCTGCTCAACCGGGCGGTGGCGACGTCGCCGGGGGAGGTACGGCAGGCTGCGGTGGCGCCCACATCGCGCACTCAATCCACGGCAGCGACCGGTCGAACCGCAATTCGACGACGCCGGCATGCTGCGGCTTGTCGTTGTTGAGCGTGTTCAGCGGTCGACCGCTGAGAAGGAGTCGGGCGGACTGGATGGGGTCCTGATGCGAGACGATCACCAGCGGGCCGTCTGCGGTCGTCGCGTGGCGGCGGACGGCAGCGGCGATTCGTTGTGCCAGATCGTCGAGCGACTCGGGAGAGAACGGCAGGTCGTGAGGATGGGCAAGGTAGGAGTTGAGTTCGCCGGGGAACACGGCGTCGAGCGTGTCCCACGGTTGACCCGCCCAGCGCGAGGCGAGTCGCCACTCGGTGAGTCCGGCGTCGGTGGCGACGCTTCCACCGCCCACCGACGCGATGATGGCTGCGGTCTCAACGGCCCGTTCGAGTGGAGACGACACCACGACGGCATTCGCCGGAAGGCGACGAGCGGTGTACTCGGCCTGTTCCCGGCCGGCGTGCGACAGCGAGAAGCCTGGCAGGTCGGCGTAGACGAGGTGCCGCGGATTCTCCACTTCACCGTGACGCACGAGGAAGACGGCGTTCGCTTGGTCGGTCATGGCGGACGGCTCCCTTGGCAGTGTTGCGGCGGGGTTCTGAGGATACCGACGCGCTTTCGTATGGGAGTCTCGTTCGATGAGCGCCGTACGTGCGAGCAAGTCGTTCCACAAGGTGGTTCGTCGCGATCGAACGCGAACCCGTGTTGCCGGGTAGCGTGAGCCCATGGCGTCGTTTGCAGAACCGATTCTCCATGTCGACATGGACTCGTTCTTCGTCGAGGTCGAGCGCCTCGACAACCCGGACTTGGTTGGCATACCGGTCGCAGTCGGGGGAACCGGGGGGCGAGGTGTCGTGGCCTCGGCGAGCTATGAGGCGCGTGCGTTCGGCGTGCGTTCGGCGATGCCCGTAGGCGAGGCCCGGCGGCGATGCCCGTCTTTGACGGTGGTGAGCCCCGAACACGGTCGCTACGGCGAGGTATCGAGCGCCGTGTTTGAGATCATGCGGTCGTTCACGCCGGTGGTCGAGGGACTCTCGATCGACGAGGCGTTCCTGGATGTCTCCGGGTTGCGTCTCCATCACCCGTCGCCGGCGGCGATCGCCGCACAGATCCGCTCGGCAATTCGGAGCAAGGTCGGGATACCGTCGTCGGTCGGAATCGCAGCGACCAAGTTCATTGCCAAACTCGCGTCGAAGCGCGCGAAGCCGGACGGCGTGCTCACCGTTCCGTCGGGTACCGAACTCGACTTTCTTCACCCACTCGATGTGGGCGAACTCTGGGGCGTCGGGTCGGCGACCCAACAGCATCTCGAAGACCTTGGCATCCGCACGATCGGCGACGTGGCCAGCGCACCAATGAGCCTGCTCGAGTCGCGTCTCGGCCCGGCGTCGGCTCGCCACCTCTCTGACCTGTCCAATGCGCGCGATCCGCGCCGTGTCGAGGGCGGCGCGTCCGCCCGTTCGATCTCAGCCGAGAAAACGTTTGCCGAAGATCTCTCCGATCGTGACCTTATCGAACGCGAGACTCTCCGTCTGTGCGACCAGGTTGCAGCCCGTCTGGCGAAATCCCAGGTCGCAGGGCATACCATCACGCTCAAGGTGAGATTCGCGGACTTTGAGACGATCAGCCGTTCGTCCAGGAGCGACGCTGCGGCCACTCACACCACGGACATCTGGAGCGTTGTTCGGTCGCTGCTCGAGCGCGCTGGTATCGGTTCGCGTCGCATCCGCCTGCTCGGCATCGCTGTGAGCGACCTCGTCGACATCGATGATGCTCGCCAATTGGTCTTCGGGGCCGAACGCCGCCATGCGGCCGCCGAGGCCGTCGACGAAGTGCGCGAACGATTCGGTGCCACCGCCGTGATACCGGCGCGAATTGCGCCGATCCAACCGAGTGGGAGCGGTGAACCCCCGTCCGGCCGGTGAATCGGGGGGGTGCGTGAAGTCGGCGGGTCGGTATACTCTGCTCGCGGAGCGATTCGAGGCGGAGGGTTGCCGGATGCCGCTGGATGATCGAGAGCAGAAGATCCTCGAAGAAATCGAGAGGAATCTGTATGCCGAAGACCCGAAGCTTGCGCAGACGGTCGCGAAGACCGATCTATCGGCGCGAGTCAAGCGGAAGCAGCGCCTTGCAGCGGTTGGGTTCTTCGCCGGGCTTGCCATCATGCTCGGCACTTTCACGCGGTTCTCGATCTTGGCCGGTCTTGGCTTCGTGTTGATGGTCGCTTCAGCCGCGGTCATCGCCATGACGATGCGAGCGGCGCGCGTCGAACGGCCGGCCGCGTTCTCCGTCTCCGGGTGGATGGACGATGTCAGAGAACGGTGGCGACGGGAACGCTAGAGTTGCCGTCCCGCGAGGGATCACAAGAATTCATGGACCGGCCGGGCGGCCGGGGACAATGGGGAGAACGCGTGGAAGGTTTCACCGCTCAGCAAGCGACACGGCTCACGGGCTGCACGCCACATCAGCTCAGATACTGGGACAAAGTAGCCCTCGTTGAGCCATCGCTCCAGCAGACCGGTGGGCGTCCGGGCAGAAGGCGTCTCTACTCATTCCGGGATCTGATTGCGCTGCGCGTTGTCAGGAGCTTGCTCGACAACGGCATGTCGATCCAACGGGTGCGACGCGCATGGGACTATCTGCGACGCACCGCCGACATGGACACCCACCTTTCGGAGATCCGGCTCGTCACCGACGGTGAGACCATCTTCGCCGTTGCCGTCGACGAGGATGAAGTGCTTGATGCGCTTCGTCAGGGGCAGCTGGCCTTCTTTGTCGCGATCAATGACATCACCCAATCCGTCGAAGACGACATCACCCGGTTCGAACTCGACCGTGAACGCTTCCTCGAGATGCTACGCCGCGTCGAGGATGATGTCCTCACCGAGGTCGACGACGCCAGCGGCTGACCCTGCGAGGCGTCACAGCCGGAAGCGGTAGAGCAGCGACCTCAGCCGGAAGTGGGAGCGGAACCGCTCCGCTGCCGAGTAGCTCATCGTCAGTCGTTCGCTGGTCGTCTCCATCGATCGTCTCGCCGTCGCCGCGTGGCCGTCCGTGGTGCTTTCCGGCATCCCGTAGATCGACCGGGAGTACACCGACGCGAGCGGCCGCATCGCCACATCTACCGATGCCGCGACCTCAACCGGTGTCGCTGCCGGGCTCGGCTCATCGCCGAAGTCCGTGAGGCGAATGACGATCTCTTCCCACGCGGCCGAGATATCGCCATCGGCCAGCCGCCGCATCCGACTCCTGTGCCTGACCCACTTGACGATTGGAATGATCGCTGCGATGAGCAGGAGGAGGCCGATGGCGAGGGCTGTGGTCGGGATCCAAGCGGGGACCGACTCATCAGACGTCGTCGCTGCGCGAGCATCGGCGAGTTCGGCATTCAGGAACTCGTCGATGTCGAAGCTCGAGAAGATCGGGTCGCCGTTGGCGTCGGTTTCGGGGCGAACGGGCTCGGGGACCTGGTCGAGATATGCTGCGATGTCGAAGCCGAGTTCAGCGCTCACACTCTCGTAGCTGGTGACGCTATTGGCACCGTCTCCTCTGGGGGTCGGGTCGAATGCCATCCACCCGACGGCCGGGATCCACAACTCGACCCAGGAGTGGGCGTTGTTGTCGAGCACCACCACTTCGTTGACTCCGGTGCGGGTACCGGGCGTGAAGCCGAGCACCACCCTCGTCGGTATCCCAATGCTCCGAGTCATCACGGCCATCGAGGTCGCGAACTGTTCGCAGTAGCCCCTGCGATATCCCTCATTTTCGGCAGTGTCATCGAATAGCCAGGCGGCGAGGAGGTCGTTGCCATGGCCTTCGTCGACGTCGAGGTCGTAGACGAAGCCGCCCGTTGCTCGGTACCAATGCTCGAGCGCGAGCCCCTTCTCGAATGGCGTGACCAGCCGCTCGGTGAGCGTCACGGCTTGGCCGCGTATGCGCGGGTCGATGTCGTCGGGGAGTTCGAGGTACCGGTCTTCGTTCGGGAGTTCGCGGACCGCGACATCCGCGGTGGCCGGAACTGACCTTCCGTCCTCAGCCGCAGCCGTGAACAGTGGAGAGAGGCCACCGCCCGGAACACCGGACACGGCATCGACGGAGGTGTCCGGGATTCGCGATGTCACCTGATACTCCATGTTCCGGTAGGTGCGATCGCCGCGGAAGTTGAGCGCCGTGTCGGCTCTGCGGATTCGGAACGCCTCATCCTCGCTTCCTGAAGCTCTGACGACCGCGTACGGCGCCGGAAGCCATTCTTGGGACAGAGCGAGGATCTCGACGTCCGCGGTAATGGTCCGGGTGGTGCCGGCGAACTCGTGACCAGGTGTCTCGGTCGGTGGCTGGTCGATCGGGTAGACCTGTGGTCGAGATGCCGACCATTGTCCCCGGCCGTAGGTCTCGAGGGTCAACAGACGGAAGTAGACCTCGTTCGGTGGCACATCGCCGTCGAGGGTGGCACGGAACAGTGGGATTCCCTCTTGCGAAACGAGGTTCTTGTGGACCTGGACGTATGGGTTGTAGCTGACGCTGCCGTAGAAATCGCTCCCCAAGCCGCCGGGTGTCCGCCATGTCACCAGACCATCGCGCGGGACCGCCGTTCCGAACATCGCGGCTCCGAACATCGCAGTACCAACCGCGATGGCAATGACGAGCACCGCGTTTGGTGCGGGGCGCTTCGACGTTCGACCCGGCCGACTGCTGACCATGCGCCCTGCGCCGCGGTCACGCTCGTCGAGTTCCACGGCGAGCATCGTGGCGGCGACCAACACGACGAACATACCCACCATTGTTAGGCCGTTGTTGTGCCGGTCGAGGGTCGTGAATTGGAGCGCTACGACGAGCGGGGGGAGCAGCGCCACAAATGGGTGGTCCTTGGTGAGGCCCCACGCGAGGAGCGCGCCGAGCACCCAGAACAGTGCCGTGAGAATGATGACGATGCCGGTGACCGGGCGAACGGGTTCCACCCCATTTCGGATGATGTCGAAGGCGCGCAAGAGATCCGCTCCGAGTGCGCTGAAGCTCGCCGGGGTGGGAAGCACCACGATCGATGCTTCCGGTGCAGCGAAGCGCGTTCCGGCAAGGAGAAGCGCCGCGGCGTTGATGACAATGATCCAGATCGTGCGGATGCGGTAGCTGATCGCAGTCCATGTCACGACCAAGCCGATGAGGAGGCCGGAGAGCACGACGATCTGCCAGGTCACGCCGCTGTTGGTCGGCAAGAGAAGACGTCCAAGGCGCCAGAACGCAAATGCGATCGCGGCGAGTCCGGCTAGCCAGCTGTAGCGGTAGACCATGACCGTTCCATCCCTTGCTTCCATGCAGGCGCCCAGCGATCTGGCGAAGAGGCGCGGACCGTCGTGGCTCCCGCCCGCGCGAATTGCGCCAGAGACTCGTCTACCCCCTCGGCCGTCGACATCACGATCGTCCGGTAGAAATCGCTGCCCAGCGTCCGGAAAACGCCGAGCGACGGGTCATCCGGGACGCCGGTGACCAGCACCAGCACGCCGCCGGACACGCCGTTGCGTCGAAGCCGCGTGAGCGCTGTGGTGAGGTCGAGCGCACCCGCAGGCTGGACGACGGCAAGCTCCTCCATAGCGATGCCGTAGCCCTCGCTGCCACCAACTGCCCTACCGGTGCCGCTTCCCGTCCACAGCGTCGGCGTGTAGCCGTTGCGGAAGAGATGCCGGAAGGCCGAGGCGACGCCGCGGATGGCCTGCTCGAAGGCCTCGGCGCCGGGGTACGCGACCTCGCGGGGGTCGAGGAGCACTAGGGCCCTCGATTGCCATGGCATCTCGAGCTGGCGAATCATCAACTCATCCCGCTTCGCGGTGGATGGCCAATGCACCTTCCGCAGATCATCTCCCTGCTGGTACTCGCGAAGTGTGAAGAAATCGTCACCACCAGTTTGAGAGAAGCTCGAGCGCGATGTGTTGACGGTCGGATCGTGCCCCCGGCCGAGGGGAAGCCCCTCGAGGTCTTCGACGGCGGGGTAGACGACGAGACGATCGACGCGACCAGCCGCTCCTCCGGCCTCGGTGAGTGCCAGAGGGTCGCGGACCCGCACGACCGCCGGACCGACGGTGTAGATGCCACGCGGGCGGCACGAAACCTCGTAGCGGGCGGCCATGGGGTCCCGTGGCTCGATGCGGTCGGCCACGAACCGAGCGGTGCCGAGGCCCGAGACCTCGTCGAGAACGGTGGCTTGGGTGATGCGTCGGCTGGTCGTGAGCACCACCTCCACCACGGCTCGATCTCCGTCGTGAACCTGAAGCGGAGTGAGCCGGCGAGTCACCCGAACACGCGGCACCGTGGAGCGAACATAGATG
>CAZONX010000100.1:0-7875 GCA_964581295.1 uncultured Acidimicrobiaceae bacterium | reverse complement strand
ACCGTTCTTGCGTAGATAGTGGAAGCGGGCTTCCCATAGCTACGCAAGAACGGGGATTCTCAGTCGCCGGCCGCGACTCGGTGGGCTGGCGCGGCCGGAGCAGCCCGAGCCGGGCGCGCCTGCAGTGCACGCTGCTGGAGCACGCGAACGGCGAGCAGGCCCAGAACCAGCACACCGGAGCCGACGTACATTCCGGCGACGTACGGATTGGCGGTGTCGGTGCCGGCCATCACGCCGTGGATCATCGTCGACAGGAAAGTCCCGAACGCCAGGAAGTGGATTGTGCGCCAGGCCTTCTGACCGATGATTCCCTTGACGTAGAAGCTCAGCGTCACGACGGCGAGGCCGTAGAACCCGGTGATACCCAGTGCCACCGCCGTGGAGTTCCACGTCGCTACGCCCGGCACGAGCACATCGGCCCATCCGAACTCGATGTATTCGTCCATCGTGAGCGCCACCATGTGCACGCCGGTGGCGATGAGGGCGCCAAGCCCGAGTGATTCATGGAACCACGTGAGGGGTTTGGCCTTGACCGCCCGTCCGAGCAGCTTGGTCGATACCAGGAGTCCCCAGATCGTCGAGGCGGCGAGCAGCCCATAGGCAACGAGACCGGAGCCTCGGATAACAATCCACTCGATGTTCATGCCGCCATATCCAATCCCGTCGTTGCATAGACACACCCATCGCTCCACACCGCAATCGCGCTGCGAATCCACGGCTGATGATCGGCCCACGCCAAGCCGTCGCCGCCGAGCAGCACAATGGCCTTCGCAGCGGCCTCGGCCTCGACCGTCGTCGCCGTGATCGCCGTCGCTTGGAGGATTGGCCCCTCACTCGGGCGCATCGTGCGCGGATCGATCAGGTGATGCGCCTCGGCGCTTCCGAAGCGCCATCGCCGTCGTGAGACCGAGCTTGTGGCGAGAGCGCCGATACCAAGCTGGATTTCCGCTGCTACGTCGCCCCACGGATCGACGATCTCAACCCGGGTGCCGACGGTCGCAGAGCGGACGTCACCGCCAGCCGAGACGACTGCCGCGTGACCGTCCTCGACGGTTCGGTCGCATGCCCAGCCCTTGGCGATCCCGCCGAGGTCGAGCCTGGTTCCCGGTGTGCGTACCAGTGTCGCATCTCGGCTCGACCACTCGGTCTCGGGGAGTCGGGCCGGCGGTTCGGCGTCTGGCCGATCGCCGATCTGCTCGAACGAGCGGTCATAGCCCCAAGCCCGAACGGCCTCCCCGATGCCGACGTCGACAAGACCGCTGGTGATGGTCCGGGCGTGTTCGGCCGCGCCCAGAACCTGAGCCATCAACGGAGACACCGGCACGATCCGATTCGAATCTTCATTGATCCGACTCAGCTCGCTGCCCGGTCGGAAGCGGCTGCAGGCATCCTCGACGGTCTCGAACGCCTGGCGTGCTTCCTCGAGGTCGCGGTGTGCCGCCGCTGTGACGTCAACCACAGTTCCCATGGCGTAAAAGACTTCGCGAATCATGAGCCGGAGCTCTGCACCGGCGCAGCGACAGCCGGAGCGGGCGCAGCAGCAGCCGAGGCCGACGAACCTCCGCCACCGCCCGATGAGCCGCCACCGCCCGATGAGCCGGCGACGACCACGGTTCGGGTGACGACCTGCGGTGGTGGAGGGGGAACGGGCGTGTATCGCACAACAACGAGCCCTCGCTCGGGCAACTCGGGCATTGGAGCAACCGTCGTCGTGGTGGCCGATGTCGTGGTGGGCGGATCGATCGGTTGTGGCAGAGCCGGCTGTTCCACCGGTGTTGAAGCGCTTGCGTTGCTCGCGACGGCGATGGCCGTCGTTCCCCAGGCAAGGGCTGCCCCTGTCCATGCAGCGATCTTCGCCCAGCGCATGGGGAATAGCCTCTTGAGCATCACGGTGTCACTTCCTGGTCCTCGTCGGTCTCCGCCTCGGTGGCGATCGTGAGGGTCACCTCACGGTCAATGAGGAGGGCGAGAACGGCGGGAGGCAGTTCGCCGGTGAGCTCCTCCGGGTTGATGTTCGACGCGTACCCGCTGGCGTAGAGCACGCTGGCAACGGACTCGCTAAGCCCCTCGAGCGCCGGTGTCGGGGCCGGAGTGGCGACGACCAACGGCTCCCCCCGGGTCGTGGTCGTCGCCGGCGCCGCCGTCGTCGTTGACGAGGGTGCCGCCGTCTCCGGTTTGACCGCGGGTTCCGCCGTCGACGCCGCACCGAACATGGCCACCAGGGCGATGACTCCGATGAGGGCTACGGCGATGCCCGCGGCCGTTGAGGTGAGGGCGGTGCGCACTAGTCGTCCTCTTCGTCGTTCTCGTCCTCTTCGTGGTCCTCGTCGTCTTCGTCGTCTTCGTGGTCCTCGTCGTCTTCGTCTTCGTGATCCTCGTCGTAGTCGTCGTCGTCACGATGTGTACCGACTGCGTCGTCGGAATCGTTGTCGCCCATCGTGGTGGTCGTCGTGGTGGCCGTCGTGGCAGCCGGGTCAACAACGGTCACGGTGCGGACCACCGCGGGCGGTGCCGGCGGCCCGGGAAGCTCGAAGCCTTCCTCCGCACAGATCTGACGCAAGGAATCGAGCGCTGCCTGCTCGAGGTCGGTGATCTCGCCTTCGGCTTCCTTCTCGACGAGTTCCCATCCCTCGTCACCACATGCGGCTTCGAGTTGCGCTGGTGTGAACGTCGGTGCCTCAGTCACAAATAGGGTCTCAACGGTCTCAGCCTCGGTAGTCGGCGTCGTCGTCGACGGAACCTCGGCGACGGCGGCCATGGCCTCAGCCTCGACCGGCGTCTCCTCGCCATTTGAGATCACAGCAGCCGCGGCTACCGCACTCAGCGGGATGAGGAGCAAGCCCAGGATCAGGGAGATCGTGAACGTGCTCGAACGTGACTTGCTACCGTTCGGGGAGCGATTTGTCATAGGGTCCTCCTTCGTGGACACTTCGAATGTGGACACTCTCAGTGGCCGTATCATGCCGAATCGAGCGATAACGCTGCGCTAAGCGCGCGTAAAGTGGTCGATAGGTGCGCTTGTCGCCACCAACCGTGGTCTCGGACACCGTTCCATCGTCGATCACAGGCGACAATTCACAGACTGCTCACATCCTTCTCTCAGGCTCCACACAGTCGCGGCTCAGAGTGATCCTCGAACAAGGTCCCGAATCAAGGAGGACACGATGGACCGAAGAGCCACGATCTTGGTGGCGGTGGTGGCGGCTGCAGTTGCACTCGTCGCCGTGCCGGCCATGGCTGCCGAGGGAGACGCCGGCAGGGAACGGGTTCGCGCACTGCGCGTAAATCCGCCGGCATGGGTCGACCAGGACGTTGACGAGATACGAGAGCGGATCGGTGAACGCGCTGCTGTCGCCGTAGAACGGATCTCCAACGCCCGACGCCTCACGGATGACCAGAAAGCGGAGGCGCTCTCCAACCTGTCGGATGCGCTCGAGGCGATCGCGGCCGTCGACGAACCCGCAGAGGTCGTCGGCACTGCCATCTCTCGACGCCAGCTCCAGCGGATCGAATGGCGAGGAATCCGGCGCGGCGTCACCCCCGATCTCGACGAGCACATTGCCCATGACCTGGTCGGTGACACGCGCCGTTTCGAGCATCTCACCACGATCACGGGCTGGGCTGCATCGGCCGGAGAAGACGTGGGGACCGTCGAGGGGCTGCTCGATGCGGCGTCTGCGTGGCTCGAAGTCGTCACGGGGAATGGGGCCACCATCGAGCGTCACGACGCCGTCCACATTGCTCGGGCGTGGATGACGAGAGCCCACACCACCCTTATGGATTGATTCGAGCCCGAAGCCGTCTCATTGTTTCGATCGAGCCGTGTGGTGCGCCGTGGCTGGCGCATCACCGGCGCGAATGGGGCGAGCGACCTATTCGCGCGCAAACCCCAGGAACCGTTGAACTTCCCCGATTCCCCGCCGATATACGTTCCTGGAGCAAACCGAGGCGAATCCCGTAGAGGCCAGTGTCCATGGAGTCAACGCCCTTCGATCCGGAGACCGGGGATTGGACGAACCCGGATCCGTCCGTGGGGCCCGACTCTGGAGAATCGCCCCCGCTCCATGTGCTCCTTGTCGGAGACGGCACCGCGATGGCGAAGATCCAACACCGAATGTCCGACGGGATCGAGCCGGGTCGATATCGCGTCGACCACGTTGAGACACTGGCGGATGCATTCGGCGCGATCCTTGCCAGCGAATACGACGTGTATGTGGTCGACCACTACGTCGGCCCCCGCACCGGGTTCGACCTTCTCGCCCGCATCACCGAAGAAGGCTTGAAGGTTGCGGTCGTCTTCGTCGTCGGCTCGGCGGATCATGGCACCGGCGTGACGGCCGTGGCTGCCGGCGCAGCCTGCTACATCGTCGAGGACCGCATCGACTCAGATCTGCTCGAACAGTGCCTCATCCAAGCGGTGGCGCAGCGGTCCGCTCTGACACAACTCAACAATGCCGGCGTGGCCATAGACGGCGCCGTGCCGACGAAGGCTCAGATCCTCTCTCACATCGCCGAACGACTGAGGAGCCCCGCAGCCGAGATTCTCGACTACGCACGAGATTCCCTGATGTACGCCCTTCCGGCACACACGGTCGAAGCGTTGGCCTCGATCGAGGACCAGGCCAACGGATTGCTCACGCTCGCCAACGACCTCGTCGACCTCTCGATGCTCGAGGCCGGCCATCTCGAATTCGCCTCCGCCCAGTTCAGCATGCGCGGCTTGGTCTCCAACGTGAAGCGGTTGCTCGAGACAACGACGAACGGTCGCGCGATCGAGATTCTCGGCCACGTATCAGATGACGCTCCGGATGTCATCATCGGGGACCCCGGTCGCCTCCGTCGGATCATTGCCCGATTCGCTGAGTCGGTGATGGAGCGAACCGGGTCGGATCGTATCCTCCTCGACGTGGGCGTTGCAGAACGCAACACGACGACCGTCACCCTGCACTTCGCTATGACGCCGACCGGTCACATTCCGGTCGAGCAGACCGACGACAAGTCGTCGCCGACCGAGGAGCGCATCGCCCTCGGGATGCCCGTGGTCCTCGAGACGCTATCTCGCATGGGCGGCCGTATCGCGCTCGACGACGAGCGGCGCAGTGAGGGAATTCAGTTCACCATCCGTCTCGAGATGGGCTCTGAGAGTGACGGGATCACACAGCCGGTGGCCGCATACACGGCTATCGAACGTCCGATCCTCGTCATCGCCGATTCGATCACGGACCGTCGTTCGATGCTGAAGGCCCTCAGCGAAGCAGACCTGCCCCATGTCGTCGCGACCACCGTCGATGAATGGGTTGACACCAGGGAAGCGAGTATCGACAACCCCTTGATGCCCTCCCTTGTCGTCATCGACTCCCAGAAAGACACGTTCGCCGAAGCAGATCGCTTCATCCAGCGAGCCCCCGAATTGATTCCGATCGTCGTCGTCGCAGACTCCGGACGGCGTGGGGACGCAGCGCGGTGTCGTCACCACGGCATCAGCGGCTACCTCGCGAAGCCGATAGAAGACAACGATCTCATCGACGTGGTGGTGTCCACCCTGGCCCTCACCGATTCCGGAGACAGGACAACGCTCGTTACGCGCCACTGGCTGCGAGACGGCCGACCCAGCCTTCGCATCCTCGTTGTGGACGACAGCCAGACCAACCGCTTCCTCATGACCCGCATGCTCGAGGAGCGTGGGCACTCCACCACCACGGCATCGGACGGCGGCGAGGCACTCGAGATGGTCGAGCGCGCCAAGTTCGACGTGATATTGATGGATGTCATGATGCCGGGCATGGATGGCCTCGAGGCGACTCGGATCATCTGCGAGCGCCATGAACAGGCCAAGCGACCCATCATCGTCGGCGTGTCGGCCTTCACCGACGACACGAGCCAGGACCGCGGTCGCGAAGCCGGAATGACCACGTTCCTCGCGAAGCCCATCCGCCCCGACGATCTCTTCGCCGCCGTCGAGCAGGGCAACCCGCATGCATCGGAACCCGAAGAACCGTCCGAACCGGAAGCCGCTGCCGCGGGCAACTGACTCGACAGTCGCCGGTCGTCGCTTGCCAGAATCGTTTCAGGGGTCCCGTCGGTCGCTCATGCGATCCCACTTTGGGCATCGAATGTGGAAGGCTGACCTCATGAGCATCACCATCGAATCCACCACCGCCCTCCACGGCACCGTCGACATTCCACTGCTCGGCTACGGAGTCTTCAAGGTCAGGGACGGATCGGCAGTCGAAGATGCCGTCGCTGCGGCACTCGAAGCGGGCTACCGCCATATCGACACTGCGGCGATCTACCGGAACGAGGCGGGGGTCGGCCGGGCCGTCGCGGCATCCGAAGTCGATCGCTCCGATCTGTTCATCACCACCAAGCTGTGGAACAGCGACCAGGGATACCAGTCGACCCTCGATGCATTCGATGACAGCGTCACCGCGCTCGGCCTCGGCTACGTGGACCTCTACCTCGTCCACTGGCCGAAGCCGGAGACGATGGAGCCGACGTGGCGAGCCATGGAGGAGATCCAGGCCTCGGGGAAGGCCAGGGCGATCGGCGTTTCGAACTTCCTCCCGAAGCACCTCGATCAACTCGCCGCGACCGCCACGGTGCTGCCATCGATCAACCAAGTCGAATTCCACCCGCACCTGCAGAGCCCCGAGCTCATGGCGTACTGCGACGATCACGACATCGTCATCGAAGCGTGGAGCCCCCTCAAACACGGGGAGATCGTCAACGACACCGAGCTCGCCGCCATCGCCGAAGTCCACGGCGTGGCAGTCGCCCAGGTGGTGTTGCGGTGGATGCTCCAGCGCGGCATCGTCGCGATCCCGAAGAGCGTCACACCGTCGCGCATGGCGCAGAACGCGGATCTCTACGGATTCGAACTCGCCCCGGATCAGGTGGCGGCTATCGACGCCATGGATCGTGCCGAACGAGTCGGTCCCGATCCGGACAACTTCGACTTCTAGATACCGCGATCCATCGTTCCGATGGGTTTGGGCCGACGGCGCCTCCAGCCCCGAGCCGAAGGGCATACTGGCGGCAATGCACCTGATCAGCCTCGAATCGATCACGAAGTCGTATCCGGAGACACCCGTGCTGCGCGACGTTTCCCTGGGGATCTCGCGGCGTCAGCGCATCGGCGTGATCGGCAGGAACGGATCGGGGAAGTCGACGCTCCTGCGGATCATCGCCGGCATCGAGGACCCCGACTCCGGGAACACCGTTCGATCCACCGGCTTGCGGGTCACGTTCCTCCCCCAAGACCCATCGTTCCCGGACTCCAGCACCGTGGGCAGCGTCATCGGCGAGAACCGAGAAACGATTGCCATGGCCGACCGTCTTGGACTCTCCGACGGGTCCGCACGCGTCGGCGATCTGTCCGGGGGTCAACGCAAGCGGCTCGCGCTGGCGGTCGCACTTGCCGAGGAATGCGATCTCTTGATCCTCGACGAGCCGACTAACCATCTCGACGTGGACACAATCGACTGGCTCGAGGATCACCTGCTGTCACGCACCTCGGTGCTCGTCCTCGTCACCCACGACCGCTACTTGCTCGACCGAGTAGCCAACCGGGTGGTCGAGGTGCACCACGAATCGTTGTACACCCACCAGGGGACCTACGAGCAGTACCTCGAGGCCCGAAGCATCCGCCAAGAGCACGAAGCCACCGTCGAGCACCGGCGGAGACAACGGCTGCGGACCGAATTGGAGTGGCTGCGGCGATCCCCCAAGGCCCGCACCTCGAAGTCGAAGGCTCGGGTCGGCGTGGTGCACGACCTCATCGCAGCGAAGCGCCGCACGGTCGACCCGGAGCTTTCGATCGACCTGCCCTCGCGGCGGATCGGTTCCAAGGTGGTCGACCTCCACGACGCCGGGAAG
>CAZONX010000099.1:3297-8091 GCA_964581295.1 uncultured Acidimicrobiaceae bacterium | reverse complement strand
ATATTGACGATGTGCTGGGAAAGCATGACCGCTCCCCTACTTCTTGCGGGCGCTGAACATCTTCAGCATGCGGTTGGTGACGAGGAATCCACCGACCACATTGATCGCGGCAAGGGCGACGGCGATGGTCGCGAGAACCTTGGAGATCTCGGGGCTGTCGATGGCCCCCGCGAGGATCAGTGCGCCGATGATGGTGATCCCCGAGATCGCGTTGGACCCCGACATCAAGGGAGTATGCAAGGTCGGCGGAACCTTGGTGATGACCTCGAAACCGACGAAGATCGCCAGCACGAAGACGGTCAGCAACATGACGAGGTCGCTCATGTGGTCTCACTCCCTTTGGTATCGGCGCCCTGGGCTTCGAGAACGCGCTCGTGAACAACAGCGCCATCCCGTGTGATCAGGGTGCCCTTGGTGATCTCGTCGTCGAGATCCACGACCAACTCCCCGTCCTTGACGAGATGGAGGAGGAAGGTGGTGATGTTCTTGGAGTACATCTGGCTCGCGTGGTACGGCACATCGGCCGGGATATTGAGGGGACCGAGAATGGTGATTCCATTGTGGTCGACCCGTTCGCCTGGCACGGTGAGCTCACAGTTGCCCCCGCGCTCGGCGGCGAGGTCGACGATCACCGAACCGCGGTGCATCCCCTCCACCATTTCACGGGTGACAAGAATCGGCGCCTTTTTGCCGGGGATGGCGGCGGTGGTGATGACCACATCGCTTTCGGCCACCACGCTGAGCATCATCTCGCGTTGTTTGTTGTAGAAGTCCTCACCGAGTTCCTTGGCGTAGCCGCCCGCATCCTCGGCGGTGTCGGTCTCGAGCTCGAGCTCGACAAACTTGCCGCCGAGGCTCTCGACCTGTTCTCGGACCACCGGGCGGACATCGTAGGCGTGGACCACGGCACCGAGCCGGCGGGCGCTGGCGATGGCCTGGAGCCCGGCGACACCGGCCCCGACGACAAAGACCCTCGCTGCGGCGAGGGTGCCCGCCGCCGTCATCATCATGGGGAAGATCTTGGGCAGGGCATCAGCCCCGAGCAGGACCGCCTTGTAGCCGGCGATGGTGGCCATGGACGAGAGAATGTCCATACTCTGGGCGCGGGTGATCCGCGGCATCATCTCCATTGAGAAGAGCGTTGCGCCGGTTGCGGCAACCGCCTGGTTTGCACTGTGTTCGGTGAGCGGTTCACAAACTCCGATCACCACCTGCCCCGACCTTGTCTGTTCGAGATCGATTTTTCCCTCATCGGGGTTGGCGCCGAGGGAGCGGACCTGAAGAATCACATCCGCCCGCTTCCAGACATCGGCGCGGTCGGCCGCCAGGGTCGCGCCCTTCTCGGTATAGGCCGCGTCGTCGTAACCGGCCGCCGTCCCAGCACCGGGCTCGACGAGCACCTCGAGCTCGGCTCGGCTCAACTGCTGAACACCCGCCGGGACGAGGGCGACGCGCGCCTCACCAGGGAAGGTCTCCTTGACAACACCTACGATCATCGTTGTTTGTCCCTTCGATGAGCACCGGGTTCGGGCCCGTGTCGCGTGCGATCCCCGGAACCCGGCGTCCAGTGGATCGATCGCCTCCGCGGCGCCGCGATCCTACCATTTCTTGAACAAGACTGAGAATCGGTCTTCGAAGGATTTCCGTACTGAGAAACCCTACTCGAACAACAATCGAAGTCCGGCAGCTGACATTCCCGCCGGCTCCCCGTAAAGATCGGTAGTCAGAACACGCCGGACGAGTTTCATTGCTTCTCCTCACACAAAGGGGGATCCCGAACATTATAACCCGAGGCTTCGATATCATCGGCAGGTGAAGAAAGCCACGCTCTGCGCAATTCTCCTCGCCGCAACGACGGTCTGGTCCCAGACAACGGTCGAGATCGTGCTCGACGCCTCGGACGGGATGCTCCGTAGGGTCGGCGAACGCACCATCCACGAGGGGACCCTCGACGCCATCATCGCGGTGTTGGGAGAGGCCGAGGAATCGGGGGAAGACCTGACGATCGGGCTCCGTCTGGCGGGGGGTGGAGCCGACGAGCACCAGCGCTGCTCGGCCACGGGAGTCGTCATGCCCCTCGACGGACCGGACGGAGATCTGTGGGCCGAAGCTCTCGCGGCGGTCGAGCCGATCGGTCCGCGGCCGCTTTATTTCGCGGTGGCCGCGGCCATCGAGAATGTCTCCGGCGACGAACGCGACTTCAGGGTCGTCATTGTCACCTCCGGCAACGATCAATGCGAGTCGGGGCCGGAAGTGGTGGTTGCCGCCCTCGATTCTGCCGACCACCCGGTCGATCTTCGCCTGGTCGGTCTGGGTCTCGACCCGGCCACCGTCGAGAGTTTCGGCTCGATCGCCGGGAAGAATGCGACCAACGCTGACGAGCTATTGGCGGCCCTCCGTTGGGCGATACTCGGATCGGAGGATCCTCAATCCGTCGAGCCCGATCCCGAGCCCACACCGCCCCCGGCCACGTTGACCGCCCCGCCGCAGGTCACCGCGGGAGAGGACTTCCGAGTGGAGTGGTTCGGACCGGAGAACGCCGAGGACTTTCTCAGCCTGGCCCTCGCCGGATCTCCCGATTTCGAGTATGTCGAGTGGGCGCGGGTCGAGGACGGCAACCCATCGGTTCTGCGCGCTCCGAGCGCTCCCGGTGAATACGAGCTGCGGTATGTCGACGGCGAAAAGGGAGAGGCTTACGCCCGGACCGCCATCGAAGTCACCGCCATCCCCATCGAACTGACGGCTCCAGCCACGGCGACTGCCGGGACCAGATTCGAGGTCGTGTGGACGGGACCAGCCTCGCCCGGCGACATCATCTCCATCAGCAAACCCGGCGCCGCCCCCAACCGCTATCTCGAGTGGGCCTCCATCACCGAGGGTTCACCACTCACCTTGGCGGCGCCATCCAAGCCCGGCCCCTACCAGGTGAGATATGTCGCCCGCAACGGCAGCGAGATCCTCGCCCAGATTCCCATCGAGATCCGGCAATGAGCCACCGCCCCGACAGCGGCCGAGTGAATTTTCCGACCGTCTCCGCCGATATCTGGGAGCTGCAACTCGACATCCCGGGGACGACGGTGGCGGGTGTCTCCATCGCGGCGCTGGCGACAGCCTTCGCCATCGACCGATTCTCCACCGCCATCGACATGGGGCGGTGTTCGGCTCTGCTCGCCGCCCAGGAGACCGTCCTGCTCACCCATTGCCACTCGGACCACGTCGCCGGGCTCATCGCCTGGTTCTCGGCGCACACCCGTCGACACCGCGGCCGTCCGACCCGCGTGGTGGTCCCCGGCGAACGCCGTGCCGAACTTCTCGCCGCGCTCGAGATCTGGCCCGATCTGGACGGGGTGCGACGGCGCGTCGATCTCGGCGAGGCGATTGTGAGCGCCTCTCCCGGGACGACCATCGAGCTCGCCGAAGGTGGTTCAGCCCGGGCATTCGCGGTTCGTCACAACACCGCGGCGCTCGGGTGGGCTCTCACCACCGGTGGAGCATCTCGACCCGTCATGGTCTTTGCCGGCGACGGCACTGTCGAGCCGTTTCGCGACAACCCCTCCCTCCTCGATGCGGAGGTCGCGGTGGTGGACTGCTCATTCATCGATCCCGGCACCCGGGTGGCCGCACGACTCGGTGGTCACGGCCACCTGATGGACTGGATCGAACTCCTGCCCGAGCTGAAATGCGATGCGCTCGTCCTGGCCCACCTGCCGCCGGAGACCACCGCAAAAGTCATCCTCGAACGGCTGCCGGACGAACTCCCGGGGACCGCAACCATCGTGCCGTGGGTGGCGGGACCGCGCTGACCATCCGAGATCCTTGATCGCCGACTATTCGACCGGCTAAGGCAGGAGTTCTTCGATGGTCTCTGCAACGCCTTCATCGCGCTTGAACGAGAGTTCATAAGCCGGAACTTCACAGAGCACCTCATCGCACCATGCCAGAGAGGCGGTGGCCAGATCGGCGTCGTACCAGAGAATTGAGATCATGGGCAGCAGGCGTTTGAGCGCCTCCTTCGGTTCGAGCTTGCGCACCTGGTGATGATTCGCCTGACGCAACAGCACCACCGATCCGAGCCGAGCGGATTCGTTGGCCGCCACCCCGGCCTCGCCGGGCCAGGGGGTTCCGTAGACCCGGATCCCATCGCTCGTCCGCCGCACCATGACCCGATCATCGCTGAGGTGTCCAAGATCCGGGACATCCGCCAACAGACCGGTCAAGGTGCTCTTCCCCGCTCCCGAGACCCCGGCAAAGAGAGCACCGACCCCACCACGGTGAAGCCCAGCGGCGTGGACGATCATGCAGCTGCGCCTCGCCCCGAGATACATCATCAGAATCTGATCGAGAGGGTAGCGGAGAGGATTGGTCAAGACGGTTTGATCGCCGTGGCGGTTCACCCACGCCGAGCCGCAAAACAGATCGTGCGGCAATCCGTCGGCGCTGAGACGCGCGACCCAGAGATGTTCGCCGAATCCGGCGGGCGCCTGGATTCTGAGCACCACATCATCGCCGTCGCGGTATGCCTTCCAAGCATCGCCGGTATCAAAAACGAGGGGGAGTCCTTCAACATCCGGTGGCTCGTCGAAGGTCAGACGAATCGGAACGGGGATCACATCCAAGGAGGTGTCGGGTGCTCTCAGAAAAAATCGGTACGCCGGATCGTTCTCGACGATCTCGACTCCCGCCGGGACCGTCATCGAGAAGGCGACGTCAGCGATCGTGAGATTCAGAGGTTGCGCCATGCGCCTTGGGCTCGGCGGATGGTCCGCCGTCGGTGATCAGACCGGCCTGCCGGAG
>CAZONX010000099.1:0-3197 GCA_964581295.1 uncultured Acidimicrobiaceae bacterium | reverse complement strand
TCAGTCATTCACGATCCGGTGCTGACGCAGTTGTTGGCATTGCAGGGCGCGGCCATCGATGAAAACCCGTTCATCTTGCAGCCGACGGCCAATACTTCTTCGGCAACAAGATCGACGAACCGCAGTTCGGGTTTCTTGTAGGATCGGCGTTCTCGACGCTTGTCGTTCTTCTCACGGTCTTTCATCCCGTGGGACCCTCCTCAATCGCTCTCTACGGCAGCCGAATCCACAACAGGTAGACCGCCGATCTTCTTCCCGGTGAGGTGTTGCCACCGGGCGACGGTCGTGGCGCAGACATAGTCCGACCGGACATCCTCTTCACCCGTCTCCAGGTAGTTGAACGCCGGACAAACGGTGCAGGCAGTCCGCATCTCGCAGCTTGAACATGCGTACTCCGGTCGTGGCACCCTGTCCTGCAATCGACTCAGCTCCTCGTTCCAAACCTCATCAACGCCTCGTTCGAGGAGGTCGTATCGTTCGTGCGACATCATCAGACACGGCGATGCCCAGCCAAATGGGTCGATGCAGAAGCCGGTCACTCCGGCACCGCAGACAAACAGACTCTCGCTCGGCGGGAGGCTCGCGCGCTCGGCCATGTACTTTCGCCAACCGCGTTCGGTCTCGCTGTCCGAAAGCTCCTTCGCGGCAGCCAACGACGGGTCCACCCGAAGATCAAGGGGGCTGTGGTCGTTGGCAGGCAAACACGGAAAAATGGCGGCATCCATCCGAAACATCACATCCATGCCATCGGCCATCTCGCGCATCGCTTCGATCTCGTGCACGTTGACGGTCATGAGAATCGTCTTGAGGCCGACCTGAATCCCGGCGTCGAGGAGCCGGTGAATGCCGTCGAGGCACCGCTTAAAGGACCCTTTGACCCTCGTGACCGTCTCGTAGGTCGACTCCGAAGCGCCATAGATGCTGATCTCCACCATGTGCGGTGGGAACTCGCGGAAGAGATCGATGATGGCGTCGTCAACGAGCATGCCATCACAGAAAACCGTCACGATCAGCCCCTGCTCGCGGGCGTAGCGGTAGATCTCGCCGAAGTCCTTGCGCATCATGGGATCGCCCCCGGTCAGGAGAAGATAGAGACAACCGGCGGCAACGATCTCGTCGATAACTCCCTTGACCTGAGCGGTGTCCATCTCTCCGGAGGCGGCCTCGAGTTGAGATTCCTGTGGCCCCAGATAACAGTGGATGCAACGAAGATTGCAGCGACGGGTGAGCTCGAAGGTCACCGAGATCGGGACCCGTCGCCGAGCCAGCCGCCGCCGATATTCCTCCATCCACTCAACCTGGTTCATCGGCGCCTACCAGCCCGGATCGAGGGCGGGATCACCCAGGAGGACGTAGAGCCTCGCCACGGCGGGATCCGCCGCCGCGGGGCGCATGTATTTCTCAAGAGCCTCTCGAACAGCATCGCCGAGACGCAGACCGGGACTTCTTGAAATGGTCTCGTTGAAGAAACCACCGAGGCGAACGCTATCGTCGTTCATGACCAGACCCGACGGCGACCACACCGCGACGGCACCACCCCCCTGGCGGAGCAGCAACGCCTCCGCCAAACCGTCGATGTTCACCATGTCGTAGCGTCCCAGAATGCATGACATCGCCACCAGCACCGGAAGTCGGTCTTCGTTTTCGAGGTTGGCCACATCCGATGTCATCAGCACACCCACGCCGACGGAGGGATCTGCCGCCAAGCTGTTGAGCCCGGCGTGACCGAGATACCCAATGAGCACCGCTCCGCTGTTGATCCGATTCGCCAGCAATTCGCGGCCCATGTCGAGGCCGACGATCTCGAGATCGATACGATAGACCGAGAACCGCGGCGCCAGTCCGTCGATGAGGGTCGTGAGATCAAGGCTGAACTCGCCTCCTTCGTCCGGTTCGTCGGCAACCCAGAGGGTGCTGTGCTTCCACCAGACATCACTGTTCTCAACGGCGATGATCTTGTCGATGAAGACGGTGAGTTCGGAGGCGTATTGCGCCGGCAACCGGCCCGTCGCCACATCCGGCACACCATCGTTCCCGGCAAAATCGGTCAGGAGGTGATCCGAGACAAAGAGCCCGCTTTCGGTGCTCACCTGGGGCGCCGGAATCAGATTCGCACCATAGCCGAGACGATCGAGATAGTCATACGAACCGTCTCCGGCCAGCAGCACGTATCTCGGCGGATGCTTCCACGTCGTTGCCGCTCTCTGGATGAAGTCTCGAATCGCCCAGGGGCTTGCGATGCCGAAATTGAATTCGTCATAGATGTCCTCGAGGCGCACGACCCGGGACACCAGACCGGTATTCGATCGATAGTCCGCGAGGGCCTGGGCCGCGCCGGCAAGCCCCGGACCGGCGATGATCAGGTGTGCGGCCTCGTTTTCGGGTGAGGCGAGACTCGATGCATCATCCCGAGTGATGGCTTGCGGGGGTTGAGCCTTCGTCGGCATAACCGCCAGGTACTCGCCCTCGTTCAGACCCGCCTTGAAGGTCACGCTGAATCCGGTCTTGGTCTCCTCGATGGTCGTTGCGGTGACGATGGACGGCCGCATGCGGTCGGAGAGATCGAAGACCTGGATCTGCGGGCCGCTGAATCCTTCGATCGTGATGATGCGGCCATCGCCGGCGGGCAGCAGCAGACAATCCTCATCCGCACGGTAAATCCGCAGATAGTCCACGTCGAAGGAGTCCAGATACACCACGTCGAATGACGAACCGGGCACAAGAACCGGCTCGATTTCCAGGGTATTCGTGGTTGAACTGAGCATCGCCGGCGAAAAGCGATAGACCACCGTCCATGCATCGAGGCCATCCCAACGGGTCTCACCGATCTCTGTACCGTTGAGGCGGAATCTCACGAGGTGATCCGGATCGATTTCCGCATCCATCGCCCCCTGCAGGTGAATTGCAATCTCGGCCTTGTATTTTCTGGCCGCTACCGCGGGGGTGGAGAAATCATAGACCCTGCTTCCATAGGTGGGGTCCCCCGGGATGAGCGGATCCCACATCCAGAAATCCCCTTCGGGATCATTCACGACCGCCGTGACCGGGTAGTGCTCCTGCTCGTAGTGCAACGACTCGGGGAAGCTCCCCCCGGGTTGCGGGGAAGGCGGTTTGTCGAAAATCGGCTCCATGGTCAGCCCATGCTCGATCTCGAGCCAATAGACATTGTCCAGGGTGTAGATACTCTCGATGGCCTC
>CAZONX010000098.1:0-8178 GCA_964581295.1 uncultured Acidimicrobiaceae bacterium | reverse complement strand
CTGGTTGAAGGTCAGACCCACATCCTTGCGAAGCAGTTTCCTGAATCGCCGGCACCGGATGAGAGGGAAGCGCTCGGAAGTCCTGACGAGTAGCACCTCCAGCCACCCATCTGATTACGACGTCGCGGAGCGGCCCAAGCTCGGCTGCTCGCCAGGGTTCTGCGACCCTGGACAACCCCCTGAGCAGGCGCCCATATGGGCGGGTCGCTCTACCGGGCGGCCTCTATCGCATCCAGGATCGTCTGCACAACTTCCGTACCGACCGGATCGTCGGGAAGTGTCAGCCACACATCGTCAACGATGTCGTGAAAGACAACGGTGAAGTGGTTCCCGCCCTCAACCTCAACCAAGCGGGCGTCGTACCCGGCGGCAAGGAGAGCGTCGGTGGCGTCCTGTGACTGCCACGGATCACAGACGGTGTCCTCAGTCCCGACGACCAGCACGATCTCGACCCCCTGATCAGAGTGGGCAACGGGTTCGAATCCGAAATGGTTGCCCTGGTACTCGTAGTGACACCCAGAGATGGGGACGAGTAGCGATGGACGAGCACCTCCTTCGAAGCATTCGTCGTATGTTCCACCTGACCCGTATGCGGCGTCGTCGAGTCCGCCTGTGAGGATGCCGGAAGCTCCCAGCGAGTGGCCGATGTATGTGATCGGCTGGGTGGAATCACCGCCGTACTTCTCGGCGATGCTCAGGCTGTATCGATAGCTGCATTCGGCGGTCTGCTCCGAATCCCAATCGGGTGCGAACACGACGTTGCCGTGGCTTGCCAACTCAGTAGCTGTGAGGGCCAAGTCTTGCCCGCTGCCGCCCGTACCGTGGAGGGCGTACACGATTGGCCACGAACCCTCTTCGTCGGGTGCCCACACCGAGATATCCCGTGTGGTTTCGTGCGAGACGATCGTGGCAGTCACCTCGAATTGACCGTGTCCCTGCAACGCGACCGTTGTCGTCGTGGTTGGAGCAACGGGCGTTGTTGTGGCCTCACTGGCTGTCGTGGTGGGGGCGAACGTCGTATCGGCAGCCTCCTCGGTGGAATCGCCACACGCAGATAGCAGCAGGATCACTAGGACGGGAATGATGGTCTTGTTCATCTTCCACCCGCTTTCGACGTACCTCAGACCGGACTGTCGTCCATGTCCCTCAACCGCATAGACCATCGAGCGGCGTTGGTGGGCGACGCTGTCGCGGGCGGGTCCGTCTCAACCGGGGCGGTGACCGTCAGGCGAACGCGGCGCTCTATCGGATCGTGCTGACCTGTATGAGCGGCGATGACGAAACCCGCAACTATGTCAGGCGACGCCAAGCCCAAGGCTTGAACACCGGAGAGATCATGCGCTGCCTGAAACGCTACGTCGCCCGCCAGACGTTCAAACATCTGCCGCGAGCGGCATAGGGACATGGGTGGGGTCTGACCCAGTGAACCGGCTGACGCGTCCTCGGCTGCTGTTCCTAGAAGGAACTGTCGGCCCCACCCACCACACGGTGTGGCCTCTCCCAGTCCTGTCCATCCAACCCGCAAGCCCCCTGACATAGGAGCATCAATATGAGCGGCAACACGTAGCACCCGACAACTCGACATTGCGTCCGGGCTGCGTCGCTGGGTCCGTTGAAATGGTCGCTGCGCTTCCCGAGGCGGCGCTTCGACGACAACCACTATGCTCGTCACCATGGCTTTCGACCTCGCTACGCACTTCGGTCGCGCCGCTGCGTGGCCTCACGGCGAGGAGGAAGAGCATCCCCTGATCATCGGGATTGCCGGTGGATCCGGATCCGGCAAGTCCACCATCGTCCAGAGCGTGGTCGACATCGTCGGGGTGGAAGTGGTCGTGCAGTTCCCTCACGACGCCTACTACCGGGACCAGGATCACCTCACCTACGAGGAGCGGCTGGAGATCAACTACGACCATCCCGACTCGCTCGAGAACGAACTGATGGTCGAGCACCTGGCGTCATTGCGGGCGGGCGAGGCCGTCGAACGGCCCGTCTACGACTTCTCATCACACACGCGTGCCCCGGAGACGGTTCGGGTCGAGCCGGAGGCCGTGATTATCGTCGACGGCATCCTTGTGCTCGCGGAACCGGAGCTTCGTTCGTTGATGGACCTACGGGTCTACATCGACACCGACGCCGACCTGAGGCTTCTCCGCCGGCTCCAGCGCGACATCCTGGAGCGCGGCCGTACCGTGGATTCCGTGTTGACGCAGTATGAGAAGACGGTTCGACCGATGCACTTGCAGTTTGTCGAGCCATCGAAGCGGTACGCCGACATCATCGTGCCCGAGGGCTACAACCCAGGGGCGATCGGCACCGTCACGTCGATGATTCGTCACTTCCTAACGGAGCGCGACGCGCCCGTCTGAGGGCTTCGTCAACGAGGGGAATGGCAGCGTCGGCATACATCTGATGCCCCGCGGCCGATGCGTGGAACAGGTCGGCAGCCCACACGTCAGGATCGTTCTCGAAAGGTTCGAACTCCGGCCCCCAGGCTCTCGACTTCGCGACGCCGTAGCGGTGGGCGACGCGGCCAATGGCGTGATCGATCGAGCGGGCGCGCACCCGTGCGACGCCCTGAGCGAGGGCAGGAAGCCGCGGGATCGTTCCCAAGTCGCCGACGCCACACACGGCGACGGCGGGGAATGCGTTGACCAGGGTGTGCACCACCTGGTCATAGGAGGCTTCGAACCGGTTCACCGGTGTCACGCGCA
The DNA here is from genome assembly GCA_964581295.1 of uncultured Acidimicrobiaceae bacterium. Lineage (GTDB taxonomy): Bacteria > Actinomycetota > Acidimicrobiia > Spongiisociales > UBA5794 > JAHEEL01. Next base: position 5,467 of record CAZONX010000098.1, on the reverse strand, counting down.
GCGCATCGTTTCCGCCAACGCATACGACGGCGAGGTCGCCTCCGAGCACGATGGCACGGTGGACTTGGCTGTCGCGCACGTCGGAGACGCGTGATCCGCCCGCGGCGACTGAGATGAGCTCGACATGGAAGCGCTCGGAGAGGTGGATCGCGACGCGACGCACCCAGGCAGCATCGAGAGGCTCGACGCCGGGTGCAGTAATCGTGCTGTCTCCAAGGGCGATCATCCGCAGCGGCGGCAGCGCCGGGTCGCCGAACGAGCCGGACGGGTCCTGACCGGCGAGGGTTTCGAGGTCCGGACGTTGGATGGCCTGGACCATTTGCGCAGCGAATACGCCGCCGATGGCGATCGGGCGCTTCGCCGTCTTCCAGAACTTGCGTGCCATCCCCACAGGCTACCGGCGCCCCACCCCAAGAACGCGTACCCAGGGTTCGCGACGTCCTATTTGCCGTCCCGAGCCCACAGAATGGCCTGCAGGGTCGAGGGCGTCAGTTCTCTATTGGCTTCATCCACACCGGGGCATCGGATTGGTACCCCCGTCGCAACAGCTCACCCGTGATTGCGGAGTTCCGCCGCATCGCGGCGTCGTCCCATCTTGCGGGGTAGCCGTTGTGGGATTGGGGAGTGCCCGCCGACTGGAATGTCCGGTCGAACTCCCCGAGGAGCTCCGGGTCCGTCAGGATGCGGACCGGTAGCTCGTGGATGCTGCGGATTCCCATTGCGCCTCCATCGCTCGGCATACCTCTCGCGTCGGCATCGGAGACCCATTTCTTGAGCGCGTGCCGCGTTGCATCGGTGTGCACGTCGACTGCGATACTGGTCGCATGGGCAGGAGCCGTACGGAGATCACCTCCCGCGACTATGTCGTGGACCCGAATCTCGAGCGCCGCTCCCTGTTCGTGGCGCTCCTCGGATTCGATCCGTCGATCACCGCGGTGCTCTACCCGGGCTCGTGCGGGTACGAAACGCCTTCGTTCTGCTTCCCCCATGTTGTGTATGTGGATCGGAGCGAATTCGCTGAGTGATTCTTCGGTGATGCCGACGGTGTCGCGAAGCCCATCGCCGACTCCAGCTGCCACCGCACGTCTCCGTACTGGCGCTTCATCCATCAGGGCTTCCCCGAGCATTCGCCGCTGCGCGAGGAGAGCTTCGATCTCGTGTTCGCCCGCTACACCGAGTGGGTGACCCGATCCACCGTGGACTACCTGCGAGTCGGAGGGTTGCTCGTCACCGATGACCATCGCGGCGACGCCGCTGCGGAGCGGTGCGACGCTTCGCCGCGAAGGGCCGCACCCGCCTTCTGCGTGTTCCGGCGTCGGCGCAAGAACGCCGAGCGGTAGTCACTCCGGCTCGGCCTCGAGCGCGGTACGCCAATCAGACCCTCTATCGACCGCGACCCTGACGCTGCGGCCGAGCTGTCGCAGGATCATCTCCTTGCCTCCGAGGCTTTCGGGCTCCTGCTACCACTTCGCACTCTTCACCCGGTCCGATGGGGCCAGAGCGATCCGTGATCGCACGTTCTGGCGTGGTCTCGAACGCTGATAGTTTCATCCAAGAGCCGTCTCCTCGAGTGCTGCTCATCGGATCGTCACCACAGAACGCGACCGTGTCAACGTGCGATCGCGCCCGGCGGACGGTTTGCGACACCCGATCTCGGCCCGGAGGGCGCGCCAATGCGGCCTCGAGCACATGGTGGATCCGGCGTCGAGACAGTTGCGACTCCGATCACACCTACGCGATGAGTGACCCGGTGTGACCGATGGCGCAGAAGGTCGTGGGTGTAGGGTTGGCGCGGTCGCGCAGCGAGGGCATGGATGCGGATCGATTCTGCTGAACACAACGACCGCCGTGCGATACCGTCTGGATCTCTCGGAATGGATCGCGGTCACAACGGCGCGGACGCTTCACACACACACGATCGAGGCCGGCGATGGATGAGGTAGGCAACACGAGCGACGCCGCGCGCAGAACCGATGTCGGGCAGTTCTCGGCCGAGCATTCCGCCCGCCGCCTCGCGGCTCGCCGGCGAACCCCGAAGCGTCCAGCGGAGAAGCGCCCCATTCTCCGCCAGGTCGTGCTCCTTGCCGTGGTGGTGGGGGTTGCACTGCTGCTCATGCCATTTGCGGACTTCGCAAATACTGAGTATCCGGAGGCGACAGCGCTGAGGCAGCGCTTGAGTGCTGCCTACGAATCCGCGTGGAGCGGTGACGCCTCAATCGAAGAAGCCGCTGACGCCTACGATCTCGGTGTTGTCGAGTTCCCTTGAGGGGACCAACCGGTATCTGTGTTGTTCCACCCTGAACCGACCGACGCCGGATCGTGCTACGGGCTCCGGATCGGAGGTGGCATTGCCACGGTTCTCGTGAGATTCGCTGCAACCGATGGGTGCGTGCCCCAGGGCCACTCGTCGTTCGAAAGCGCGGGATCGCCCAGCGATGTGCTCCCGCCCGAGCGAATCACGCGTGTTTGGTTCGTTCCGGCGATGATCGCCCTGCTCGGCATTGCCCTGGCGATCTCCACCGAGATCGTTGTGAAGTTCCTCTCCAGACGGAACGGGCTGCACGCTGGCAGCTGATGTTGATTCCCCCTGAGCGAGGGAACCGCAGCGGCGGGAGGGTGCAGGACGCTGACGGCGTGCCGGTGGGGGATTGCATCGGCACGAGCTGTGAGAATGGACGGATGCAGCAGCGACAGGAGATCGAGGCATACTGGACGGGTCAGGCCTCGACGTTCGATGACCAGCCCGATCATGGTCTCTCGGATCCGGGGGTGCGTGCCGCCTGGATCGCGCGTCTCGCCGAGTGGCTCGGTGATTCGCCTGTCCGGGTCGCCGACCTCGGCTGCGGCACCGGCTCGCTCTCGGTTCTCCTCGCGACGGCCGGCCACGAGGTCACAGGAATCGACCTGTCTCCGGCGATGGTGGAACGAGCGCGGCAGAAGGCGCGCGACACAGGCATCGACACCAGATTCGAGGTTGGCGACGCGTCGAACCCCGACCTTGCCCCCGGTGCGTTCCACGTGGTTCTGGCTCGACACGTCGTCTGGACCCTTCCGGATCCAATTGCGGCGCTGCGTCGCTGGACTCGGCTGCTCGAGTCGGAAGGCCGGCTGGTTCTGATCGAGGGTCGCTGGTTCAACCCATCTGGTCAGTCGGATGGCATGATGGGCGGGCCGTGGGACGGCGGCGTTTCCGAAGATGAGCTGACCTCAGCGGTCGCCCCATTGTTCGAGCGAGTCGACCGCTACCCCCTGTCGGGCGACTCGGCGCTCTGGGGCAAAGACGTGACCGACGAACGCTACGCGATCGTGGCGCGCGGGCCGTTGCCGAAACCAATGGTGTAGACCCGGCCACCGAGAGGTGTCATGATCGTGACAATCGGTATCGAGGTTGGCATGCCAGACGGCGATTTTGCGACTTCATTGATCCGTGGCGCATCAGTCTGGGCATCTGCCAACTCCCAGTTCCGCCGAGGTGAGCGCGGCGTCGTAGCGAAGGGCAGCCTCGACCACGTCGCGCAACCTGGAGAACGCCATCGGCTCCGAGGCCGGCCTGCGATACTCGCTCGGTGATACGACCCTTCACCGACGATGATCTCGGAGCCGTGCTCGACGTCTGGTATCGGGCATCGCTTGTCGCCCACTCGTTCCTCACCGAGGACTTCTTCGAGACCGAACGTCGGCTGATCGCGGAGGAATGGCTCCCGGCATCCGAGACGTCGGTGTGCGAGCGGGACAATCGCATTCTGGGGTCCGTATCCGTGGTGGGCAACGAGGTAGGTGGGCTCTTCGTCGATCCGGAGTATCAGCGACGGGGCGTGGGTCGGTCGCTCATGGATAGCGTCACGGCTCAACGTTCCCACGTCGTGCTCGACGTGTTCGAGGCGAACGTCATCGGGCGCGCCTTCTACGCCGCATACGGATTCCGCCGCATCGGCGCCGGGACGGAGCCAGCCACCGGCCTTCCGGTGATACGGCTTCGACTCGATTCTCAGCACAGTCGTTGAGGCTTGCCGAATCGGTGGTCGCGGCTGGATCTGATCGCAATCAGCTCTACACGTTGAACCGGAAGAAGATCAGGTCGCCTTCTTTGACCACGTAGTCGCGGCCCTCCAGGCGCCATTTGCCTGCGTCCTTCGCTCCGAGCTCGCCGCCGTATTCGACGAAATCGTCGTAGGCGATCACCTCGCCCCGAATGAAACCCTTCTCGAAGTCGGTGTGGATCTCCCCGGCTGCCTGCGGCGCCGTTGCCCCCTGCCTCACGGTCCACGCCCGAGCTTCCTTGGGCCCCGCGGTGAAGAAGGTCCGCAGTCCGAGAAGGTGATAGGCGGCTCGGATCACCTTGTTGAGACCCGGTTCGTCCAGCCCGTATTCGGCGAGCATCTCGTCGTGGTCGTCGTCATCGAGGAGGGCAAGTTCTGCCTCCAGGTTCCCCGAGATGACGACAACGTCCGCCCCCTCGTGGGCTGCGTACTCGCGAACCGCGTCGACATAAGGGTTGTCGCCGAGGCCTGCTTCGTCGACGTTGGCGATGTACATTGCCGGCTTCGCCGTGAGGAGGAACAGATCCCGCACGATCAGCCGCTCGGCCTCGGTGAACGTCATCGACCGCACGGGTCGGCCCTCCGACAGGTGATCTCTGAGCTGCTCGTACACGGCCATCATGCTCGCCGCATTCTTTTCGCCGGCCCTGGCCTTGCGCTCCGCCTTCTCGATCGCCCGACCCACACCTTCGAGGTCGGCGAGCGCCAGCTCCGTGTCGATCGTCTCGAGATCCGACACCGGATCGATGTCGCCCGCTACGTGCACCACATTGGCGTCGTCGAAGCACCGAACGACCTGGGCGATTGCGTCGGTCTCGCGGATGTGGTGGAGGAACTGGTTCCCCAGACCCTCTCCCTGCGAGGCGCCCTCGACCAAACCGGCGATGTCGACGAACTCCATGACCGTCGGGACAATCTCGTCCGGCTTCACCAGCTCGGCAATCTTGGCGAGCCGCTCATCCGGAACGAGGGCAACGCCGAGGTTGGGCTCGATGGTGCAGAACGGGTAGTTCTCGGCCTGAATCTCGCCACCCGTGAGCGCGTTGAACAGCGTCGACTTTCCGACGTTCGGGAGACCAACGATGCCACAGCGGATGCCCACGAAGACCTTTCGGGAGGAGGGAGCGGAAGACTAGTGCTGTGTCCGCCAACGTTCGGGGTGTCGCGTGCCGCAGGCGGCACATTGCAGTTTCCTGCGGAAACTGCGGACGGACCGGCGCTCGCCGGTCCGCGATATCGAATCAGGGCCGTTGAGCGCAAGGACGCAGGTCGAAGGCGCAGTCGGGACTGCGTTAAGGACGAGGACGCCGCGATCGGCGTCCCTGAACGACAGAACAGCGCAGAGGTTGGTGGACGCAGCACTTGGACGACACCGTCGTCATCTCGCTGCCGAGACCGGCCCTCGAGACGGTGAGTCGCTCGATCGC
>CAZONX010000097.1:0-8185 GCA_964581295.1 uncultured Acidimicrobiaceae bacterium | reverse complement strand
CTTGCTACTTGGCGCTAGCCGTTCGCCAACGCGCCTACTACTGCGAGGATCAGCAGGTTTGCGAGTGTCCATGCGATGGCGATGGTTGCGTAGAACTGGATCCAGCGGCCCCAGGTCTCGACCCGGACGGCCAGCGCGGTGCCGAGGATGTACCACAAGGGCAGGCTCGTCACGAGGCCGAACAGAACCACCGTGGTGCGCGAGACCTCGATGAAATCGAAGGACAGGAACCACGTCGTCGGCAACGCGATGACGAACATCACGGCAGCGACGAAGCTCGCAGCGAAGTCCTGGAGGTCACCGGGCTGGCGAGATCCGACGGCCAGCGCCATCACCACCATCAGCAGGGGATAGGACAGGGCCAGGAGACCGGCGGCGGTCCGTCCGATCGTCGAACGACGAGGAGCAAACGAGACGTTACCGGTGGCCATGAGCCGCTGAAGTCGACATTACGCGCATCGTACTGCGCCGCGCCACGTCCGACATCTGCGACTGTCCACGCTCACGTGCGAGCCGCCTCGCGAAAAGGCCCACTGGAGCTCCGTCTCGTCTGGCGAATACCGGGCCGTCGGGTCTAGCCTGAACCACCGAATGTCCGTTTCCACATCGACCAAGACGGTTGTCCTCATTCTCCTTCTCGCGCTGCTGGCCGTGGCCCCGATTCCGGCCAGCGCGCAATCCAAGGACGACGTCGATCGCGCCGAAGCGGCGAAGGAGCAGGCCTACCAAGACCTCCTCGATGCGAACCAGGCCGTCGGCTCGGCGGTCAGCGAACTCGAAGCGATCGAGTCCGAACTCCAGGAACTCACCTACACGATCAGCCGCCTTGATCGCAAGATCGCCGAGTTCGATGAAGAGGTCGCCGAACTGCGCGCCAATGCCCAGGAAGTCGTCGTCGAGGCGTACACCAATTCCGGAACGGGCCTGGTCACCGCAGCGTTCACCGCAGGTTCGATCCAGGACCTCCTCACCAGTCAGACGCTGATCGGTGAGGCCGCCAATCGTGATCTCGCCTCACTCGACCTCCTCACCGCCGTGAACCGCGAGAACGATCGGCTGAAGGTCGAGATAGCGGAGAAGCGAGCCGAGGTCGAGGTGCTCGAAGAACAGCAGGTCGCCGTCGTCGAACGGCTCGCGGAAGCTCGACAGAAGGCGGACGACGTCTTCGCATATGCCCAGGACAAGTACGAGGACGTCTACGCCGAGTACCAGGCAGAACTCAAGCGCCGGGCCGAGGCTGAGGTACGCCGTCGCGAGGCGGAAGCCGCAGCGGCACGGGCTTCCAACAACTCGTCGGGCGCCGCCCGCAGTTCGGCAGCCGCCGGTCTCCCGGCGGTGACCACCAAGGGCGTCGTATGCCCCGTCGCAGGCAACACGTGGTTCATCGACACCTGGGGCGCACCGCGTTCGGGTGGCCGGACCCACAAGGGCGTCGACATGTCGGGAGCCCACGGCACGCCGCTCGTTGCGATGAATTCGGGCAAGGTTCGCCTCAATTGGCACTCTGCGGGCGGTCGCCAGGTCTACGTCTACGGCGACGACGGCAACTTCTACTACTACGCCCACCTGAGCGGATACGCCGCGGGTCTCTCAAACGGCGAGCGCGTCAACAAGGGCCAACTCGTCGGCTACATGGGCGCAACCGGCAACGCCTCGGTCTCCCACTTGCACCTTGGCATGGGCCGCACCGGCGGTGCCTACGTCAACCCCTACCCCACCGTGCGCGCCGCCTGTTGACGCGGACCGGCTTCGCTGGTCCGTCGGCAGTTTCCTGCGGAAACTGCAGCGTGGCGCCCGCAGGCACGGCGCTAGCCTGACCGGCTCATGCCCGCACTGATCGAAGCACGTCAGCTCACAAAGCGATTCGGCGAATTCACCGCGGTCGATGCCATCGACTTCGCCGTCGAAGAGGGCGAATCGTTCGGCTTCCTCGGCCCAAATGGAGCCGGCAAGACCTCCACGATGCGAATGATCGGCGCCATGAGCCCGGTCTCGAGCGGATCGCTCTCCGTCCTCGGTCTGGACCCAGAACACCAGGGCCCGCAGCTCCGCGCTCGGCTCGGCGTCGTTCCCCAGGAGGACAATCTCGACCAGGAACTCACGGTCTACGACAACCTGATGATGTACGGACGCTACTTCGACCTGTCCCGAGCCGTCATCAAGGAGCGGATCGAAGAACTACTCGACTTCGTGCAGTTGGCCGACAAGCGAAAGTCGAAGGTCGATGCGCTTTCCGGGGGAATGAAGCGCAGGCTCACCATCGCACGCGGACTCATCAACGAACCGGACCTGCTCATTCTCGACGAGCCCACGACCGGGCTCGACCCGCAGGCCCGCCACGTCCTGTGGGATCGGCTCTATCGCCTCAAGCAGCAGGGTGTGACGCTCATCATCACAACGCACTACATGGATGAGGCCGAACAACTCTGTGACCGGCTGGTCATCATGGACAAGGCGAAGATCGTTGCTGAGGGATCGCCGCGCTCGCTCATCGAAGAATATGCGCCGCGTGAGGTCGTCGAGATTCGGTTCCCACCCGGCGTCCTCGAACAGGTCGCGGAACGCGTCGCGTCGTTTGCCCCTCGCAGCGAGATCCTCGCCGATCGCGCCCTGCTCTACACCGACGATGCCGAAGACACCATCTCACGTGTCACCGAGGCCGGACTCGCTCCCGAGACGATTCTCGCTCGGCGCTCATCCCTCGAGGACGTCTTCCTCCGCCTCACCGGGCGCACGCTCGTCGACTGATGGCAACACCGCTCGCACTGCGCGTCTTCGAATCCGAGGCGAGGGTCTACCGACGAACGTGGAGAGCGTCGGTCGCCTCGACATTCCTCAACCCGATTCTCTACCTCGCGGCAATGGGAGTGGGCCTTGGCTCGCTCGTTGACGCAAACATGCCAGGCGGCGTCGACGGGGTCCCCTACCTCACATTCCTTGCACCCGGCCTTCTCGTCGCCACCGCCATGCAGACCGGAGCCGGCGAGGGGTCGTGGAAGGTGATGGCCGGCATGAAGTGGCTGAAGACCTATCACGCCAGGCTCGCGACACCAATTGGCATCCCCGGCCTGGTCGCCGGACACATGCTGTGGTCGGGAGCACGCGTGCTCATGGTCTCGGTGGTGTTCGCGGCCGTCATGGCCGCATTCCGGGTCGCTCCACTATTCCAGTCGCTGCTCGCCGTGGGCCCCGCGCTGCTCGTCGGCCTCGCCATGGCCGCGGCGACGACGGCGTTCACCGCCCGGCTCGACGATCCAACCGGCCTCCCTTTGTACTTCCGCCTCGTGGTCATCCCAATGTTCTTGTTCTCCGGTGCATTCTTCCCGGTCACGCAACTGCCGGGGGTGCTCCAAGCGGTCGCGTTCGTGACGCCGATGTTCCACGGAGTCGAACTCGCCAGGGCCATCGTCGTCGGTACGGAACCCGCTGTCGCTTGGTGGATCAGCGTGGCATACCTCACGGCATGGATCGCGCTGGGTACCGCACTGTGCCTCAGACCCTTTGCGAAGCGGCTGACGCCATGACCACAAGACCCCTTCTGACCCGCGTCGTGCCGCCCCTTCCCAGGCGCTGGCGGGGCGGCCACGTCTTCGAACGCAACGTCATGGCAACGAAGTCGTTCTGGCCGGTGTATCTGTCGGGATTCTTCGACCCACTGTTCTACCTCCTCGCCATCGGTGTCGGAATCGGACAGCTGACCGGTGACGTCGAGGTCGCCGGCATGTCGGTGGACTACACGGCGTTCGTCGCTCCGGCCATGCTTGCCGCCTCTGCCATGAACGGCGCCGTGTATGAGTCGACCAACATGTTCTTCAAGCTCAAGTATGAAAAGACGTACGACGGGATACTTGCGACCCCGCTCGGTGCACGCGACGTCGCGACCGGTGAGATCGCGTTCTCCCTCGCCCGCGGCGCCGTCTATTCGCTCGCGTTCCTGATCGTGATGGTGGTCATGGGTCTCATCGACTCGCCCTGGGGAATCCTCGCCTTCCCGGCGGCGATCCTCATCGGCTTCGCCTTCGGCGCGGCGGGAACGGCGGCCACGACCTACATGCGCTCGTGGCAGGACCTCGATCTCGTGACGTTGGTCACGCTGCCGCTTTTCCTGTTCTCCGCCACGTTCTACCCGATCGACGTCTACCCCGAGTTCATCCAGATCGTGACATGGATCTCCCCGCTCTACCACGGGGTCGTGCTGATCCGCGGCCTCACGCTCGGAGTGATCGAGTGGACGATGCTCATCAACGTCGCCTACCTCGTGGCGATGGGCATCGGCGGCTCGATCGTCACGAGCCGCCGCGTCGGTGTGCTTCTCTTGAAGTAACCCGTTTCAGAAGCCCCGTATCGTTGATACGCTCGGGTGCAGGCGACGACAGAGGAGACCACCATGTCCACCCGGACCCTGAATGTCCCGGAAATCTCGTGCGGACACTGCAAGTCCGCCATCGAGGCGGCGGTAGCGCCCCTCGGGGGCGTCGACCGGGTCGAGGTGACCATCGCAACCAAGAAGGTCGACCTCGACTACGACGGATCTGACGAAACGCTGACCGCGATCGTGACGGCAATCGAGGACGTCGGCTACGAAGTTCCTGACCAGGCCTAACTCGCAGTGACCCAGAGCCCTCAAGACACGATCTCGTTCGACGTCGAGGGCATGACGTGTGCGTCATGCGCTCTGCGCATCGAGCGCGTCCTCGGGCGCCAAGACGGCGTCGAGTCGGCCGTCGTGAACTTCGCCGGGCAGGAGGCGCGAGCCGTTGTTGATCCCGGCGTGGTCGACGTCGAAGGGCTCCACGCCGCCATCGGGAAGCTCGGATACGAAATCACGCCCTTCGTTGAGGGTGAGGACCGCCGCTCGCTGACCGAACGCTACGGCGAAGAAGTCGCATTCCAGCGCCGCAACCTGATCGGCGCCACTGCGTTGTCGGTCCCCGTGATGATCCTCGCCATGGTGGGACCCGACGCGCTGTGGTCCGAAGTCGTCCAGGGCATCCTGACCACCATCGTTGTCTTCTGGTTCGGCCGCCAGTTCCACTCGGCGGCGTGGAAGCAGGTCACATCGGCGAGCCCCGCCATGGACACCCTGGTGTCGGTCGGCACCCTGACCGCTTGGGCCTATTCGGTGTGGGCCGTCTTCGCCGGCTACCCGGTGTTCTTCGAGACGGCGGCGATGATCACCACCCTGATCCTCCTCGGCAGGTATTTCGAGGCCAGGGCAAAGGGGCAAGCCTCGCATGCCATCACGAGCCTCCTCGAACTCGGAGCCAAGAAGGCCCGACTCAAGCAGGGCGACGAAGAGGAGATGGTGGATCTCGATGCGCTCGCTGTCGGGTCGATCATCGTGGTCCGACCCGGAGAGAAGATCCCTACCGACGGCACCGTTGTGGCCGGCGCTTCGTCGATCGACGAATCGATGCTGACCGGGGAGTCCGCCTCGGTCGACAAAACCATCGGCGACGACGTCTTCGGCGCAACGATCAACCAGCAGGGCCGGCTCGAGATCGCCGTGACTCGTCTCGGCGGCAACACGGCCCTCGCTCAGATCGTGAAGCTGGTCGAGGACGCGCAGGCGTCGAAGGCGCCTGTCCAACGGCTGGCGGACACGGTCAGCGGCGTCTTCGTCCCCGCCGTCATCGGGATCGCCATCGCGACATTCGCGGCGTGGATGATCTTCGACGGCGACATCACCAGTGCGATGCGCAGCGCCGTCTCGGTTCTGATCATTGCCTGCCCCTGCGCCATGGGCCTCGCAACGCCCACGGCGATCATGGTTGGCTCGGCTCGCGGGGCGGAACAAGGCGTGCTGTTCAAGTCGGCCGAGGTCTTCGAACGCGCGAAGGCAATCGATACCGTTGTCTTCGACAAGACCGGGACGCTCACGAGAGGCGCCATGACCCTGACGACGGTGGAGGCCGATGCGTCCCCGGATCGTTTCCTCGCTCTCGTCGCCTCCGTCGAAGCTGCATCCGAGCACCCGATCGGCATGGCGGTGGCACTCGGCACCGAAGAACGCGATCTGGAGATCCAACCCGTAGACGACTTCACGGCTCATCGCGGTCTCGGCGTCGTCGGCTCGGTCGATGGCGTGACGGTCGCCGTCGGACGACCGCTGCTGATGACGGAGCTCGGCATCGAGATCCCCCGCAATCACCTCGAGGCGATGCGTCGGATCGAATCCGATGGCCATACCGCCTTTCTGGGTGCATGGGAAGGCCGGGTTCGGGGAGCGATCGGCGTCGCCGACACCGTGCGATCCTCTTCGAAGCAAGCCGTCGGAGATCTCGTTGCCATGGGCGTCGACGTCGCCATGCTCACCGGAGACAACGAACAGACGGCCAACGCGATTGCGTCTCAGATCGGCATCGGTCGAGTCATTGCCGGCGTTCTGCCTGCCGGCAAGGCCGATGAGGTCGAGCGACTCGAGGCGTCAGGACGATCCGTTGCGTTCGTCGGTGATGGCATCAACGACGCCCCGGCACTCACCCGTGCCGATCTCGGGATGGCGGTCGGATCGGGGACCGACGTCGCGATCGAAGCGGGTGACGTCGTGCTCATGTCGGGCGACCCCACGCTCGCCGTCACCGCACTCGGCCTGGCTCGGGCTACGTTCCGAACGATCAAGCAGAACCTGTTCTGGGCGTTCGGCTACAACATCGCCGCGATTCCGCTCGCCGCGCTCGGATTCCTCAACCCCATGATCGCCGCCGCCGCCATGGCCTTCTCGTCGGTGTCGGTGGTCACGAACTCACTGCGATTGCGCCGATACGGACGGACTTGACAAATCCGGCCGGGATGACTGGCCTCGAGCACACACATGAACGTCACAACCTTCGTCACACCCGGACTCGGCGACTCCACCTATCTGTTCGATCACGACGGTATCGCAGTCCTGATTGACCCACAGCGCGACATCGATCGCTTCATCGTTGCGGCCTCGACCCTTGACACCCGGTTCGTACTCGAGACCCATCTCCACAACGACTATGTATCCGGCGGACGGTTCCTTGCGTCGGCCACCGGAGCTGAACTGGTGCTGCCAGCGTCCTCCGGCGCCGCGTACCGGCATCGCCCTGCATTCCACCTCGAGGAGTTGGATGCCGGACCGTTTGCCGTGCGACCGATCCACACCCCGGGACACACGCCCGAGCACGTCAGCTACCTCGTGCTCGTCGACGGCGAGCCGATCGCAGTGTTCTCTGGAGGGAGTCTCCTGGTGGGGTCGGCTGGACGGTCCGATCTCCTCGGTGCGGCTCGAGCAGACACACTGGCTCGCCTCCAGTACGGATCGGTGAGTCGTCTCGCCGAACTCCCCGGTCCGGTCGGCCTATTCCCAACCCACGGCGCCGAATCGTTCTGCACATCGTCGGTTGCCGAGACCGCGGCGTCGACAATCGGAAAGGAGAAACGGACCAGCCCGGTCCTGGCACATGAGACCGAGGACTCGTTCGTGACCGAGGCATTGAACGATCTCGAGCCGTATCCCGACTACTACGCCTTCATGGGCCCGATCAACCTTGCCGGCCCCGAACCGCTCCCGGCAACCATCGTCCCCGAGATCTCGGTCGACGAGATCCAGAGCGGCGCTCACATCGTCGACGTTCGCCCGCAGGCCGCGTTCGCCGCCGGTCACCTCCCAGCGTCGCACGGCATGGAACTCGAGGATCAGATGGGCGTCTGGGCCGGGTGGCTGCTCCCGTTCGACGCCCCGATCGTCCTGGTGGCCAACCCGGATCAGGACGCATCGAACGCCGTGGTCCAGCTGGCCCGCATCGGTTTCGACACGGTGCTCGGTGTGGTCAATGGTCTTGCCGACACGCCGGGTCTCGTTGCCTACCGGCTCGCGTCTGTCGCCGAACTGGTCCGAGCGATCGGCTCCGGTTCAACACAGATTCTCGATGTGCGCGCTCCCGGTGAGCGGGCGGCAGTGTCGATCCCCGGATCGATCCACGCCTACCTCCCCGATCTGCGAAGCGGCATACCGGCCGAACTCGATACCGGGCGCCCGGTGTGGGTGATCTGCGGTGGCGGATATCGAGCGGAGATGGCCGTGCACTATCTCGAGGCGGGCGGCTACGAACCCGTCGTGGTGACGGGGGCGGGCGTCGAAGAGACGATCGAAGCCTTGCGATCCGGGTCAACGCCTTAGGCTTCGGCTCTCCCGGCGAACAGCTGAGCGATCTCACCA
>CAZONX010000096.1:2881-8218 GCA_964581295.1 uncultured Acidimicrobiaceae bacterium | reverse complement strand
TTGCGTCCCAACGCGTTCGGTTGCGTGTTCCCTGGTTTCGGGACTGATAGGCGCCGTATAGGCGCCGCGCTCATTGATGTCCAAAGAGCGAATCGTCGGTGCGCGCCCAGCACCCAGCTCACCAACTCGTGGGTCGCCCTGCCACGCCGGATTGAGCCAAGTGAGCCAACTCCACCAGACAAGAGTCAGAGCAGCTGCCTCGGGAGTCGCTATCTCAGCGTGAGCGATCTTGCGTCCTCGGCAGCGGCGTGGCCGAAGGCGGGTTCCATGGCGTCCACCTCACTGGTGGAGAGTCCGGTGTGCCTCGCTACGGTTCGCCATCGACTCACGGCGCGTTCGACGTGAATGATCACGTCTATCGCGGCGTCTTGGTCGAGGCGGAAGTAGGGAGCGACTTCCAGGAGGAGGTCGACGCGAGCTTCCGTTTCGGCTTCGTTGATTGCGGTGCTGAGGTCTTTGGGTCCGGGAGTCGGGTCCGGGTTGATATCGAATGCCGGGGATAGCCGCCACGCACCGCTTCCGGCGTACAGGAACGCGTGATTCCTGAGATGGTCGTCGGTATTCGAGATCATCACGGAGAAGACCATGCGGCGCCACAGTTGACGGAGGTCGTTGGTGGCGTGCGGGGACCGCTCCTCGATGGTTTCAGCGATATCGAGGTAGCTGCGCTGATCGCCCTCACGCGCCTCGAGCATGGTGAGCGCACTGGCATAGCCGATGCGTTGTCCGCCGGGGGTCCGATCGAAACGGTCCACAATCAGCACAGATCGGCGGGCGATAGTGATCAGTTCGGATTGTGGCACCTCGATCCCTGCGTCCGCGGCCAGACGGAGTGCCACGCGTTCCCACGCCATGACGTTCCAACGGTCGGCACTCGTTGCAGGGAACTTCGCTATAGCGATCCGACCATCGGACGCGATGATGTGCGTCTTGGGGCGCGCGCCGCCCAGCGAGCTGCCGGCCCGGACAAGTCGTCTGAGCTCTGATGCTGCTGCCGTATCTGTCTCAACACGTGCTGCAACATCGAGAAGCTCCGGAAGATCCGTGACCGCCGGTATGCCGATGTCGTCGGATTCCATATAGCTGCCCGTTCGCGGATCGCGGAATCTCACGGCGCCCTGGCGCAGGTCGTCGCGAACTCCGAGGAGGAAATCGAACTCTGACAGGCTTCGAGGGGTCTCGTCGGTAGACGACGCGCGCTGCCGCTCTCTGCGCATGATCAGGCCACGGCCCCAGCGATCTGGCGCCGAATCCCGGAAGGCATTGAACAGGTTCAGACCTACCGGCGTGTGGAGCGCACCTGCTACCAGCAGCAGTGCCGGATCCAACGCGTAGGCATCAGGTCGCGCAAGGTACGCTTCGTCGTAGTAGAACGTCGCGGACTCAGTAGCGCGACGACGATGCGAATGAAGCCGTCCAGCAAGTACATCGATGCCGGCGAGCGACACAACAACCTCGACTTCCGACATCACGCGCCTGGCCTCTTCGCGTGACGCACTCGCTCGGGTAGAACCTCGTCGGCGCGAAGCCGACCCACGTCCGACTCATACGGGTCGAGCGATGCGACAAGCTGATCGAGAACGCCGAGAGCGCGCGCGACGCGCAGCACTGTCTCGAAGTTCGCGCCATCTCCCGCCTCGAGACGCAAGACCGTTGTCCGTCCAACACCGGCACGGTCCGCCACTTGTTCCACCGTGAGGCGTTGCAGCAAGCGCCAGGTCCTCAGGTCTTCGCCAACTTGAAGCTGCGCTCGTCCAATTCTCCTCGGTGTCGGGGTATCCACTGAACTCGCCTCCTTCTTGCAACATCGCATTTATCCGACCCTATCAGGGATAAGATCCTATTTCTAGGACTTTAACATCCGCGAGGCGTTGATTGGGCCAATCCGTCACCAGATCCCACTGCGCAAACGTACCAGCATGCACCTGTGGCAACTAGGAGGGTCTTGCGCTTCCAGTGGCCAGCCGAAGCACGGAATCTGATAGAGCTTCGGTGCAAACAGCACCAGCCGGACTCTTCGGAATGGGAACGCCCTTGGTGGTGCTCTCCCATGCTGCGCTACACAGCGGGTAGCGTCCAGACATGGCGGTACGGTCCGGCGTGAACCCATCCGGGTTCGTCGGAGCCTCCGGGAAACCCGAACGGGTTCAGCCGTTCCATGGCGACACGACAGGTCTCCGCGTCGAGGTCCCCCATAGGTTCCCCGGCAAGCAGAAGCTTCGGGAAGTTGGCGACGGCTCGGGCGACGGCCACGTGTTGCCGCTTGAGTGCCGGGGCCACCAGCACGTAGCTGTTGGGTGATTCGCACTGGGTTCAGTGAAGCGGCTGGCCTATCCGCGGTTGGGTGGAGTCAACTCACTTGACTCAGGCTCGCGACGGTTCGCTCAATGGGCGCTGCCGGGATCGGGCCGGTGACGCTGCCGTGTGAAGGCGTATCAGAGGGTTTCTGTGACCTGCGGAAACGGTCAGAAACATGCTCTGACCAGGGACGATGCCACCTATCAACGTTCATGGAGTCGCGTCGTTTCTCAGCAGAACGCGTCCTATGCGCGTCCTGGCGCATGTGACGAGGCCGAACGCGTGGGGATGTGCGGATAGTGGAGCACGCGCCGGTTTCGGCGTTCCCTATCGGGTGAACCGTGACCGGCGTCCACTACGTTGCCAACGCAGCGTCCCCATCGCCGTGACCAGGCCAAACATGCTCTGACCAGGGGAAACGTTCTCAACGCCTTTCACCGTTTCGCATGGTTTCCCAGCGTTTCGCGCACAAGACGCGCACGGTCAGCGGTTCCGCCTCATCCTCAGCGTCGATCCATCCGAAGCCCTCTGAGGACCTTCGGGCGTCCTTGCTCGATTCGGCGACCCCGGCAGCACCTCCCTAAGGCCCGCCCGAAGACAACACGCGCCCGAACCGGACTCGCCGAGACGCCAGCCCTCCGGAAGGTCCGAGGGAAACGAACCCAGGTACCGATGCCACAGGAGCCGAACACCCAGCCGGATATGGGCGGTTCGGCATGGACGTTCACCGACCGTCGTGGGACAATCACCGAAGGTAATTCGTGTTTGACGAAGGGGAAGTCCAGATGACCGGACAGAGGGTTCGTTCGAACGTCGGAGTAATGGCCCTAGTGCTAGCGCTAGGGCTCATTGGGGCTGGGTGTAGTGCGGAATCGTCTGATTCTGACGGTGCAGTGAACTTCTACGAGTCCCTTGATTTGGCATCTCCGTCTGCGGCGATCAACACCTTCTCAGATGCCTTCGCTCGGAATGACTTCATGACAGTCTGGTTGGTGCTGGACAGGCAGGCTCAGTTGGTCGCCGAGCAGCACATCAATCTGCTGCAGTACGGCAATCTCATTCGCAGGGACGATGTGCCCAACATTGGGGCCGAGGTATCTTCTGTCTTCGATTTGGACGGCCTCGAAACCTCCGACCGGTGGAACATGTTCTCTCAGTTCATGATGATCGGCGACGACCACGACGCATATCTCATCGACCTGAGCGGCGAAGTCACGTTGGGCGACGAATCGCTCGTGGGGGAACACACCGAGGTAGTCGCCGCTGTTGAAGGGATCGAGGGAGACGTGCTGTTTCGCCTCACCCAATCGCCCAGCGGCAAGTGGCGTGTGAATCAAGTCATCGTTCCCGGTGGCGATGAGGACATGATTCCTTGGTCCGTCCCACAGAAGTAAGGGACATCTTGTAGCTCCCCAATCAACCAGCGAAGCGCCCATATCGAAGCCTATGCACCTTCCGAGAGCCTCGAACTGTGCATCCGTGTGCGCCGATGTGGGTGGGTCTAGCATTGTTCTGCGAGACAACGAGTGGAGGGGTTGGCGGTGAGCGACGTGTTCGTGGAGACTCTGGAATCGTTGGCTGTCGACTACGAGATCGTCGCATGTGATCCGGCGTTGGCGGATACGGCACAGTTCTGCGAGGCGTACGGATATGCACTGGAGGACTCGGCCAACACGATTGTGGTCGCCGGGAAGTCCAATCCTCCCATGTACGCGGCGTGTGTCGTTCTCGCCACGACAAGGCTCGATGTCAACAAGGTGGTCAAGAAGCGGCTGGGGGTCCGCGGGGCATCATTCGCCCGCGGCGAGGACATCGAGCGGCTGACAGGCATGGCTATCGGCGGTGTGACACCGTTCGGTCTCCCTTCTGATCTGCCGCTGTGGGTGGATAGTCGAGTTATGGAGCGGCCCCAGATCATTCTTGGGGGCGGCAGCCGGGACCGGAAAGTACTCGCCCCGCCCAGGATTCTCAGTCTGCTCGGCGCTGTCGTTGTCGAAGGTCTGGCCAAGGACGCATCCTGACGGTGCCGCGGGACGCCGGAACGGTATGCTTCTCACCATTGCCCGGGCACACATAGGTGCCTCGATATGGGTGGTGCATCTACAATCGCCAGACAGACTTGATCAGGGGACCAGATGAAATCGTGGAAGGCCAGCGCAATCGTGGTCGTGGCCACAGCGACGCTTCTCGCATCAGGCTGCTCGGCGAATCCTGACATCTACCGTGCTGAGGCATCTGGCGACGGCACGATCCTCCACTTCGAAGTGGGAGCATGCAACGGCGACTTCGAAACCGTCGTAGACGAGACCGTGGACCAGGTCACTGTCAACATCACCGACCTACGACAGCGGAACCCCTTCTACGGCGACGACTGTGCAGGTGTCGTTGGACCGATCCAACTCGCCCAGCCACTTGACGACCGCTTGCTCATCAACGGTTCCGACCGCTCAGAGATACCGGTCTATTACACGCCGTGGAACCAGGCGAAGTACACAGAAGCCGAGTATCTCGCTGCGGTCGAGGCGGCGGGAAGGTGCGTCCAGGAGGCGAGTCCGGATGCGGTGATAACCATCAAGACGCATCCTGATGGGTACCCCGACCTCAGCGTTGAGTGGCCGGACGTCGCAGATGGTGATCAGTCGGTCCGGAACTCGTTTTCAGACTGCAACGATCAGTACGTCGAACCGTTGCGCCGCTAGAGGTTGGGACGATCTACAACCGGCATTCTGGACGGCCTGGCCGCACCGCCCATGTGGTGCATAGGTGATGTGATGAGGGAGTGGGTCTCCGCTCCCCGTTGGCGTCCCCGATACTTCGGGGTGTCAACAACACCCTCGAGAAGGGAGGCCCTTATGTCACGTTACGTGGGTGTTGACCTCCATCGGCGGAGATCCCAGGTCGTCGTGTTGGATGGGGATGGCGTTGTGGTGTCGTCGGTCAATGTCGACAATACCGAGCAGCCATATGTGCTGCGGTTTCAGAGGGTCGTCCAGTTGCTCTTCCTGTGAGGTGGGGTGCGTTCGCAGAGAAGCCAGACTG
>CAZONX010000096.1:0-2781 GCA_964581295.1 uncultured Acidimicrobiaceae bacterium | reverse complement strand
AACGAGGCTCGGAACTTCCACCGGAGTCAGATGAGGAGACGTGAGCGGGAAGTGCGCGTTGCTCAGTCGGAGGTCGTGTACCCCGCAGAGGCGTACCCCGAAGTCCTTCGGGCCGTTCGTCACTTGTCTGTCAGACAGCGAGCAGTGGTGTTTCTGACGTACTGGGAAGACATGACAGATCAGATGGCTGCCGACTACCTCAACATCAGTGCCGGGTCGGTACGTCGCCACCTTGCAAGGGCGCGGCATCACCTAAGGAGAGTGCTCGATGAGTGACACCGAAACGCGCATTCTGCGCGAAGTCCTAGCGACCATGGTTGCTGAGGCCCCACCATCTGTTGATTTCGAGAACCTGACAGACACCAAGGTCATGCCCGAGGCCAATCGTGCGCGACGGTCTCCGTGGATTGCTGCTGCCGCTGGCTTCGTGGTAGTCGTGATTACGATCGGTGGCCTCTTCGCCCTTACCCACCAAGCAATTCCTGGAACAGACGGTGTCAGTTCATCATTCGATCCCACGATCTTCATGATGCCCGAATTCGTTCCCGATGACATCGAACTTGTCCGGGCTGAGGTCACGTTGGGTGGCGATCTCACGCAACAGGTCTACCACCAAGAAGGGCTGGTGTTCTCCGAGGCTGGAGACAGGCAGGGTGGTGAGAGGATCGTGCATATCGTCATTGTCGATCGAACTGAGCAGGTCAATGATCCCGAGCCCGACAAGGGCACGCTCGTTGATCTTGCCGAGTACGCAGCGGTTCTCCGCGAAAGCGATCCACAGCTCGTCGTTAGCGACACACTGATTCGAGGGAAGCCTGCACTCGTGATCGAAGGCCTCAACTCCGCGTACGAGGCAACCGAGACGGTGATCAGCGTGTTCATCGACGAAGGCATGAACATCGTCACCGAGTTGAGATCGGAACAACTTCCGCGGGACACCGTGATTGCTATCGCAGAAGGCCTCAGGCCAACCTCGCCCAGTATGTTCGATACCACGAACTGGAGTTATCAGGATATCTCAAACGCCGCGAGCGTATGGCTCAACCAACTTGGTCTGAACCAGACAGATGATGAAGTGTGGAGCAACCGGCTGGATGTAGTCTGTGCGACCGACTCTGACCTTCGGGCGCTCGCTGAGCGATACATCGCCGAAGATGCCGGACACTCGGTCCGATCAGACGGGACGCTTCCTGCACCTGAAGAGGGCGAACAATCCCTTGACACAATCCGTCTTCAGACCTGCGAGCGTTAGACAGAACTGCCCATTCATATCCGGCTATGAGCGGCGGCCAGCAAGGCCGTGGCAGTGCTTGTACTTTATTCCTGACCCGCACGGGCACCGTTCGTTGCGGCCCACCTTCGTCACCGCGCTAACTGGCGCTCCGGACATTCGCTGCGTACGGATCCGGTGCTCCCATCCGGCGAGGTGCACCTCCTTGCTCCGCAATCGGTCAGCGCGGGTATCGAGCTCCCGTTCCCGCGCATCGAGACGAGACGTCCGCTCCTCCGCCCGGCGTGCGACCTGGTCGGCGAAGACGCCACCCTCGTCACCCCCGGCGCTGACGACGGTCTCGAGCTCGCGGGCAACGAGTCCCGCCACGCCCTCACCCATCGAAAGGCCAATCGCCTCGCAGTACCTCCGCCACGTAGACCACACCGCATCAGAGACCGGGACCTTCACCGCCTGGACTCCACCAGTGTGAGCCAACTCGGCAAACACCCTCCGGTCAATCCTCGTCAACGTCCCTCGCTCCAGAGCCATCAGAATCACCTCAATCGGTTAACCAGTTGACCGGCCGCAACTCGTTGCACGTGCGTGTGTGATTTGACAGGGTTCGTGCGCGAGCGCGGTGACAGCGTGGATGCGGCGTTCGCGAGGGCTGTTCCGTCGACGGGGATAATTGCACGTGCCGTTTCCCGTTCGGATCCGGTTCATGTGACGGATTGTGGAGAATGACCCTTGGCACAGAGTTGGCAGAACATCGAGATCCGTACTCGAGACGGAGAATCCGGGTTCTTCGTTGCCGGCGAGATCTCCGTCGTTACGGATGCTGATGGCGTGGTCCATTGCGCCCGAGTAGACGCGACAACCCTGTCACCAGAGTGTCAGTAACCCTGTCAACCGAATCTCAACAGAGTCGCCCGAGCCCCGGAATTCGTTGTGCTGCAACGCTTCTCGCGGCATCGCCGGGTATTCGATAGAGATCTCCTCGACCCGCCTTCCTGGGCCCTCCCGACCAACCGCCAAGGATCCGCCAACTCTGTGCCAAGGGTCAGATGCGACGATCACACCCGCGAAGCCCGCGACACCGAGTGGAAGGGCCTGCCAACAACCCTCCAAACGTCAACGGACCAACCGGGACGAGATCGAACAGCGTTCCCTGGCCGGTCGGTCGCGTCGAACCCTCTCACGAGAGTGTCAGCAACCCTGTCAAGGACCCTGTCAGAAACCCTCCAACTGCAGGTCAGGCACTACGTCCGCGGACTCGAGAATGCCTCACTGTTGGCTACACGCGAGAGGAGAGAACATCGAAATAACACTCTGCTGAGAGGGTTGTTGACACTCTGCTGACAGGGTCAGGGCGCACGATCGAGGGGTGGAACCAGCCGAACAGATCACCAATCGAAGCGATGCCGTGGAACAACTCGATCAGCAGCTCCAGACCTCGCTCCATGAGCTCGTCACGTCCAACGATAGGAAACCCGCCTCGACTGTTGCCGATAAGGTCCGTGACTTCTCGTTCGCCAACATGCAGCTGAACTCGGCGAAGTACCTGACAC
>CAZONX010000095.1:0-8309 GCA_964581295.1 uncultured Acidimicrobiaceae bacterium | reverse complement strand
GCTTCCGCGGTCGTGTCGCCGGTCTGCGGTGTTGGCCACAGCACAACCAGCAGTGAGACAAGGGCTGCAGCAGCGACTCCCGCGATTGCGATGTTTCGTATGGTCCGGTTGCGTTTCGCAGCCTTGCGTCGCTCCGCGGCTTCGCTCTTGCGCTGGTCCCGACTCTGATTCTTCGATGTTCGAGCCATGGCATTCGAACACCAATCCCCGCTATTCGATTCCACCCCAATCCGCGTACCCAGGGTTCGCAACGTCCTATATGACGGTGCGAACCCTGGGTACGCGGATGTGTCGGGGCACTAGCCTCACGGTATGGACCAAACGATCCACTCGGTGAACGGGGTGGAGCTGTCCGTTGTCGACGAAGGGTCCGGCGACCCGGTCGTCTTCATCCATGGCTTCCCCGAGTTGGCGTATTCCTGGCGCAATCAGATCCCAGCGTTCGCCGACGCCGGATTCCGGGCCATCGCCTACGACCAACGCGGCTACGGCCGCTCGTCGAAGCCCGACCGAGTCGACGCCTACGGATTGGATGATCTCGTCGGAGACACCATTGGGCTCCTCGACGTCCTCGACATCGCGAAAGCAACTCTGGTGGGCCACGACTGGGGAAGCATCGTGGTCTGGACCGCCGCCGTCGCGCATCCCGATCGCGTCGAACGAGTCGTGAGTCTGAATGTGCCGTACCGAGGATGGTGCGCCGGGTTCCCCACGACCGAGGTCATCCGAGATCAGCTGGCCGACCGCTTCGGCTACGTCCTCGCGTTCCAGGATCCGGGCGTCACCGAGGCCGCATTCGAGGCGGACCCCGATGCCTGGCTGCGAATGATCTTCTTCGGGATCGCCGCCGACCGAGGATTCATGACCGATACGGAGTTCGCCGTCTATAGGGATGCCTTCGTCGACGGTGGCTTGTTCGGTCCCCTCGGGCCCTATCGCAACATCGACGCGAACGCGGCAGCCACCGCGCGGTTGGCGAATGCGCCGATCACGCAACCGACGTTGATGATCACGGCCGATCGGGACCCAATCCTGCCACCTCGCCTCGCCGAGGGCATGGGCCGCTGGATACCGGATCTCACCACGGCGGCCGTGGTCCACAGCGGCCATTGGACCCAGCAAGAGCAGCCCCAACAGGTCAACGATGCAATCATCGGTTTCCTCAGACACGAATCGAGACAGTCATGAAAGAGATCCGAGACTGGATCTTCTCCGTTCCGACGGTTGCCGCTTTCGGCCTTACCCTCGGCGTGTTCCATCTCCTCGGTCTCATCGCCCTGCCGTTCGGAATCCGGCCATTCGAGAAGGTCATGGCGATGCTCCAGCGAACCCTGCTCGCCGTCTTCCGGATCGCCGGCGTCGAGGTCACAACGGAGGGGAGGGACGGATTCGCCCGCGACGGCGGCTTCATCTTCGTGTCGAACCATCAATCGATTTACGACGTGCCGATATTCGGAGGGATGCTTCCGCGCAACTACCCGAAGTATGTGGCAAAGAAGGAGCTCGCCCGGGGCCTTCCCAGCGTCTCGCTGAACCTCCGCTACGGCGGAAATGCCATCATCGACCGCGACCACCGTGACCAAGCGATGGATGCCATCTCAGACATGGCATCCGAAGCCGAACGGCGCGATGTGTCGGTGGTGATCTTCCCCGAGGGCACGCGTTCGCGCGCCGGGGAACTCGGCAGCTTCCGGGCTGGAGGTCTCGCAGCCATCATGCAGGCCGCTCCGAATCTCCCGATCATCCCCACGGCGATCGAAGGCTCGTGGCGGGTGTTCCAACGCAACATGTTCCCGATCCCATTTGGATCGAAGGTCCGCATCCGGTTCGGCGAGCCGATTGTGCGTGCGGTGGGGGAGTCGCCGGTCGAGGTGCTTGAGCGCTGCCAGGCCTGGATCGAGGGGACGCTCGTCGAGTGGCGAACCGCCGAAGGCTCCGCCTGATACGCTGCGGACATGGAAGAAGAACGCATCGGCCTGTTCATCGACTACGAGAACCTCGCGATCGGCGCGAGGGAAGACCTCGGAATCGAATTCGACTTCAAGCCCGTCGCCGACGCTCTCGCCGAGCGCGGCCGCGTGGTCGTTCGCCGCGCCTACGCCGACTGGACCCACTTCGAGAAGGACCGTCGGATGCTCACCGACAACCAGGTCGAGCTCATCGAGATCCCGCAGCGCAAGGGCGCCGTCCGCAAGAACGCTGCCGATATCAAGATGGCCGTCGATGCGGTCGAGCTCGCCTTCGAGCGCGACTACGTGACGATGTTTGTCATCTGCACCGGCGACTCGGACTTCACCCCCCTGGTACACAAGCTTCGTGAGCTGAACCGCAGCGTCGTCGGCGTGGGACTGAAGGGGTCGACATCGAAACTGCTGCCAGCGGCCTGCGACGAGTTCCTCTTCTACGAGAACCTCTCCGGCGTTGACGTACCGGATCGGAAGCCGAAGAAGGAGCGTCGTCCGAAGGCGGAGCAGCCAACCGCCACGACGACCGAGTCTCCCGATGCCCTCATCGTTCCAACGCTTGCCGGCCTCATTCGCGCCGGGAGCGGAGACGTGCGGGCGTCGAGTCTCAAGCGAGCCCTCCTGCGCAAGGACGCCACATTCACCGAGACCGAATATGGCTTCCGGGCCTTTGGTGAGCTGATGCGGCACCTTGCCGAAAAGGGCGTGGTCGAACTCGACTACGTCGACTCGCAGGGTGATCCTGCGGTGCGCTTCCCGAAGTCCGGCAGGGGGGAGGATGCCAGCTTCGCGATGCTGCACGATGCCGTCGCCGACCTCGGGAAGGGCGGCGTCCCGGTTGCCCTGTCCGGGATGAAGAACGAGATGCGCAAGCGCGACAGCAGCTTCTCAGAGAAGAAACTGGGCTACTCCGGCTTCCTCCAGTTCGTCAAGGCAGCCGCCGCGAGCGGAGAAATCGATCTGCTGTGGGACGACGAGACCGACGATTACGTGCTTTCCGCTCCCTAGAACTCGACGTTGCGCGGCGTTCTCGGGAACGGGATGACGTCACGGATGTTCTGCATGCCGGTGGTGAACTGCACCACGCGCTCCAACCCGAGACCGAATCCGGAGTGTGGGGCGCTCCCGAAGCGGCGGAGGTCGAGATACCACCAGTAGTGCTCCTCATCCATGCCCTTGATACGCATGCTGTCTGAGAGCACATCGAGTCGCTCCTCGCGCTGGCTCCCGCCGGCGATCTCGCCGATCCCGGGGACCAGCACGTCCATGGCCGCAACGGTCTTTCCATCGTCGTTGCGCCGCATGTAGAACGCCTTGAAGTCGAAGGGGAAGTCAACGACGATTACCGGCTTCTTGAACACCTGCTCGGTCAAGTAGCGCTCGTGTTCCGACTGCAGGTCGTCGCCCCAAGCTGCGGGGAAATCGAACGAGGTATCGGCGCGTCCGAGGAGTTCAACGGCTTCGGTGTAGGTGATACGCTCGAAGTCGCTGTCGACGACCGAGGTCAGTGTGTCGAGCAGGCTCTCGTCGACCCACTTGTTGAAGAACTCGAGGTCGGCCAGGTTGTGGTCGAGCACGTAGCGGACGAGATACTTGACGTAGTCCTCCGCAAGGTCGCTGTTGTCCGTGATGTCGGCAAACGCTATTTCGGGTTCGATCATCCAGAACTCGGCGAGGTGGCGTCGCGTGTTCGAGTTCTCTGCACGGAACGTGGGGCCGAAGGTGTAGACACGGTCGACAGCGAGGGCATAGGTCTCGGCGCTGAGCTGGCCGCTCACGGTCAGGAACGCCGATTGTCCGAAGAAGTCCTCGGAGTAGTCCACGGTGCCATCTGCGGTGCGGGGCGGGGCCGCCGGGTCGAGCGTCGTGACACGGAACATCTCGCCGACACCTTCGGCGTCGCTTGCGGTGATCAACGGCGTGTGCAGGTAGAGGAAGTCGCGGTCCTGGTAGAACCGGTGCGTTGCATACGACAGGGCATTGCGAACTCGTGCGACGGCACCGATGGTGTTGGTGCGTGGGCGCAGGTGGGCGATCTCGCGCAAGTGCTCGAACGAGACACGCTTCTTCTGCAGCGGGTACGTTTCCGGATCGGCGAGTCCGAACGGCTCCACCTCGGTTGCCTTGATCTCGACGCGTTGCCCCTTGCCTGGCGATTCGGTGAGCGTCCCGGTGATCCGAGCCGAGCTGCCGATGGTGAGATTCAGAACGTCGGATTCGTAGTTAGGCAGTTCGTTGTCGGCGATGATCTGCAGACCGGTCATGGTCGACCCGTCGGTGAGCTCGATGAACGAGAATCCACCTTTCGAGTCTCTTCGGGTTCTCACCCATCCAGCCACGGTAACGGTCGCTCCGAAGTCCTCACGCTCGAGGACGTGCTTCACGAGTTCACGGTTCATCTACCACTCCTTGACAAATCGAGACGATAGCCCGGGCACGCTCGTGAGGTTGCTCGGGGGATCGGCCCGCTCCCGAATTCCTTTTGCTTCAAGGCCTAGCGCGAATTACACTTGTGTAACACACGGAGGGAATTCATGGCGGTAGCAGTACGAGAATCGGCGATCACCGATGTTGATCGAGTGACGGAAGCGACGCTCGACGTCTACGCCCGTCGATGCGATCTCGCAACCGAGCTGCCGCTCGCAGAACTCCTCAGTGTCCCCTCGGATCTCGGCACGCTGCGTGCCGTTGTTGGTGCGAGCGACCGCACGGTCGAGATCGTCCTCGACTCCGAGATCGATGCCGCCGCCGTTGCCCCCGCCACATGGGCCCTGGCGGCGAAGGGATTCTCCACCGTGGTCCTGGTTGCGCTCGACCGGCTCGGCGAAGCGCACGGCGGACTCCGCGGTGCACCATGCTCGCTCCAGGGTTGGTGGGCCACCGAGACCGGAGTTGCGTTCGGGGCCTTCGAGACCGCCTGATGGGCTCGCCCCGCCGTCCGCGGACGATCTAACCTCACCGATATGCCCGTACCGCTCTACACCCAGACCGTCATCGCCTTGGTTTGGGACTTCGATCGAACCCTCATCCCCGGCAACATGCAGGACCCGATCTTCGAGGCCTACGATGTGGACCCGGCAGTGTTCTGGGCAGAGGTCGACGGGTTGGTCGAGCACTATCGCAGACAGGGCGTTCGGATCCAACGCGACGTTGCCTATCTCGGCCATCTCCTCACCTACGTGCGCGAGGGGATCTTCAAGGATCTGACGAACGAGCGGCTGCACGAGCTCGGTGCCGAGCTGGTCGCGGCCCCCGGCATGCCAGAATTTCTCGCAGAGTCCCGACGGCGTGTTGCCGACATCCCCGAGTTCGCCGATGAAGGCATAGCCGTCGAGCACTATGTCGTCTCCACCGGAATTCTCCCGATGATCGAAGGCAGCGTGTTCGCCGATCAGGTCGACGGGATCTGGGCCAACACCCTCATCGAGACACCGGCGTCTTCCGGCTATCTCGACCAGCTCCCGGTCGCCTCCGCACCAACCGGGGTGAGCCACCTCGGCTACACGATCGATAACACGGCGAAGACTCGGGCCCTGTTCGAGATCAACAAGGGGATCAACCGCAATTCGGTCGTCGATGTGAATGCCCGGATTGGCGAGGAGGATCGGCGCGTCCCACTCCGTCACATGATCTACATCGCGGACGGCCCGTCCGACGTGCCGTGCTTCTCGATCCTCAACCAGAACGGTGGCAAGACCCTGGGTGTGTACACGCTCGAACCGGTCGACAACCATCGGCGGGTGAAGCAACTCCAGGAGCAGGGCCGGATTCAAGGCATGGCCGAAGCCGACTTCCGCCCCGGCAAGGCTGCGTACCTCTGGCTCATGGACAGTATCGAGCAGATCGGCTACGAGATCATCGAGGCACGGCGCCAAGTCGTGGCGTCGATCCCGAAAGCCCCCGGCCACGCGTAGGGAGAGCAAAGAGCAAAGATTGACGAGCAATCGGGTCTTTGCTCCTTGCTCTTTGCTCTCTCCGGGGACTACTCCGCTACGCGCCGCGCTCCATTCGACTCGAGCACACGCTGCAACTGGTCCTTCTGGACGAGGCCGGAGGCACGCCAGCGCTGCGTCGGGCGAGCCGCCATCCGCTTCTTCGTCCCCTGCGCCTTCTTCGACGTCTTTTCCGGCGCGCGGGCGATGACCACGGTGGTCGGCGTCGACCGGATCTTGTAGGTCTCGACGGCGCCCGGGACTTTGCCGACGTCGGCCTTGACAACGTGAGCCGACTCGCCGTACTCGCGGGCCAACTCGTTCACGATTCCATCCATCACCTGGCATGGGGCGCACCCAACTTGGAAGAAGCTGATCAGGACCGGCTGTCCCGACGCAACCATCGGTTGCAGCTCATTGAGGCGGTGGATCCTTCTGGCTTTGATCTTGCGTTTGAACATCGCGGTCCTCTCGAGTGCCCGATCATTCGCGGGCGGGGTCGGGGAAGTATGCCCCCTCGGTGATCTAACTGGTCCCGGAGCCGGACTCACCGCCCGCCGGCAGCGACCAGAATGGCCGGCACGCAACGTGGGAGATCGAGATGGCGAAGATTCACGGTGGCCGGGCGATCGCACGAGCGCTCCGGGCCGAGGGTGTCGACACGGTCTTCGTGCTCACCGGCGGCCACATCCTCCCAATGATCGACGGCTGCGTCGATGAGGGGATCCGCGTCGTCGACGTGCGTCATGAACAAGCTGCTGCGCATGCCGCGGACGCGTATGCCAGACTCACCGGTCGGCTCGGTGTCGTGCTCGCCACGGCCGGACCCGGAGTCACCGACACCATCACCGGTATCGCCAACGCTTGGTTCGCGAACAGCCCGGTCCTGTTGATCGGTGGTCGCCATCTCAGCACCGAGGACCTGCGCGGCGGACTTCAAGAGATGGACCACCCCCGCATGTTCCACTCGATCACGCAGTGGGCGGCGACCGCCCACGAGACATCACGGCTCCCGGAGTACATCGCGACGGCCGCTCGCAGAGCGTTCTCGGGTCGCGGGGGGCCCGTATTCGTCGACATCCCGTGGGATGTGCAGGCCGGAATGATTGAGGAGGATGCCATCGGCTGGCCGAGCGGCTACCGCGCGAATCGGCCGGCCGGTCTCGACGACGAGACACTGGCTGAGGTTGTCGATCACCTCGATCGCGCCGAGCGGCCGGTCGTATTCGCGGGGACCGGCTATCGGTGGAGCCGGTATCGCGATCCCATCGATGCGCTCAACGGCTTGGTCGATGCACTCCAGGCGCCCGTCTACCTCAACAGCCTGGCTCGAGGCTCGCTGAGGTGGGACCACCCGCTGCTTGGGAACCGCGCGCGCTCGGACGCGCTCCGCCGGGCCGACGTCGTGCTGGCCCTCGGTGTCGACTGGGATTTCCGAACCGGTTTCGGAGGGAAGGTGGCGACCGACGCCGCGGTGATTCAGATCGACGCCGAGCCGTCACGCGTTGGATGGAACCGGCCGGCTGAGGTCGGTGTCGTGGCTGATCCCGGAGCGGTTGCCGCGCAACTCGCCGATCGTGTCGGGAGCGGGTCGCGATCCGAATGGCTCACAGAGATCAAGGGTATTGAGCGCCATAAGCAGGTGGCGGCGGACGAACTGGCGTCGATCGACGGAGGACCGGTCCACCCGGAGCGCTTCGCCCGAGAGGTGGCCGAGTTCTTCGGGGATGACGCAATCGTTGCTGCCGACGGCGGAGACATTGTCTCGACGACGGCCAAGTGGCTCCGCACGAGCCGGCCCGGCGGGCTGCTGGATCCCGGGCCGTTCGGCTGCCTCGGGGTTGGCGCCCCATTCGCTCTCGCTGCGAAGGCGACCGAGCCGGACAGCAGAGTCGGCATCGTCTACGGCGACGGATCGTTCGGGTTCAACGGGATGGAGTACGACTCGCTGATCCGGCACGATCTGCCGGTTGTGGGTGTGGTGGGCAACGACGGCGCGTGGAACAACATCAAGGCGATCCATCGCATGCTCTATCCCGAGCGACTGGTTGCCTCGGATCTCGGTGTGCGACGCTACGACCTCATGGTCGAAGGACTCGGCGGCTACGGCGAGTTCGTCGAGGACGCCGCCGAACTCCGACCCGCCCTCGAACGAGCCCAAGACAGCGGCGTCCCCGCCCTCGTGAACGTCCACATCGCCGAGCAATTGAGAATCAACAGCGCGTACGGGGGGTAGGAGAGTCGACGGTCGACAGTCTGTCAGTCGACACAGCAAGGACGCCCATACTCAGCTACTGCGAAGCCAGCTACTCAGCTTCCGCACGCCGAATAGCGACTGGCGACTGGCAACTCGCTCTCACAGCGCCACCAACGCGAATACTCCAAACGCCACGCAATAGATTCCGAACGGTGC
>CAZONX010000094.1:0-8401 GCA_964581295.1 uncultured Acidimicrobiaceae bacterium | reverse complement strand
CCTACAGGTACAGGCCGGTGTGGTCCTCGTTCGTCGGCGCTTCGAGCGCGTGGCGCCGTCGCACTTGCTCGAGTTGCTCCTGAGCCGACATCTGCTGCGACCAGAGCGACGCTTGGATGCCCTGGAACAGTCCCTCGAGCCAACCGATGAGCTGTGCCTGAGCAACACGGATCTCGGGCTCGGTCGGGGTGTCGCCCTCGAGGGGGACAAAGATCGAATCGAGTTCTTCTTTGAGGTCGTCGGACAGCACATCGCGCAGCTCGTCGATCGAACGGTGGTACACGTCGAGAAGGCGTTGCCGGCCAACGTCGTCCATCCCGGACGCCCGCACCTCTTCGAGCATCGCCCGCGTCATCGAAGCGATCCGGATCAGCTTCGACGGCTCGCTGACGAACGTGCCCCCGTCTTCGGGCTCGTCGCCGTTGGCAGCGTCAATCACCTTCGCCGTGATCGGCTCCTGGTCGTCGGTGGCCACGGTGGGTTCAGTGTCGTTCTCCATGCCGCCATGGTACGACGGCGTGCCGGGTGTCGAGGCGTTAGCCTCGACCATCATGAGTGACGCAACAGCGCCGAGCGACGGGCCGAAGCGGTCGCGCAATTGGTGGAAGATCCTTCTGATCGCACTCGCGGCGTTCCTCGTGGTGGTCGTCGTCGGCACTGCCCTGTTCATGCGCGTCTCGGTCCGCCGGGCGTTCCCCGATGTCAACGGTGAAGTGGCGATCGTCGGCCTCGAGTCGGGCGTCGAGGTCATTCGCGACGCTATGGGCGTGCCGCACATCTACGCGTCGAATTCCGGCGATCTGTTCACGGCCCAGGGCTATGTGCACGCCCAGGAGCGGTTCTGGCAGATGGACTTCTGGCGGCATATCGGTTCGGGCCGGCTCTCCGAGATGTTCGGAGAATCCCAGGTCGAGACCGACACGTTCTTGAGGACGCTCGGCTGGCGTGAGATCGCGCAGCAGCAGTACGCCGAGTCCCCGCCGGAGATGCGAGCGATCATGGACTCCTACGCCGACGGCGTGAACGCCTATCTCGCGACGCAGTCCCCCTCCGATCTCAGCTTCGAGTACACCGTGCTCGAACTGACGAATCATGCCTACACGCCGGAGCCGTGGAGTCCGGTCGACACCCTCACGTGGGGCATTGCGATGGCGTGGGAGCTGCGCGGCAACATGGATTCGGAGATCGAGCGAGCCATGCTGTTTGGATCGTTGAGCGAGGCGCAGGTCGCCCAGCTCTTCCCGCCGTATCCCGGAGAGATCAATCCATACATCGTCTCCGCCTCCGACAACCAGGCTTCTCTGCATGCAGCGCCGGCAGCAGCGTCGCTGCGGTCAATCCCAGCGGTGCACTCAGCGTTGTCGTTCGCCCAGAAGAACATGAACCTCCTCGCCGTGCTCGGCGTCTCGGACCCCGAGGCGGGCATCGGCTCCAATTCATGGGTGGTTGCAGGAGAGCACACTGAAACCGGCGCACCGATCCTGGCGAACGATCCGCACCTCGCGATCCAGATGCCTTCGATCTGGTTCCAGAACGGCTTGCACTGCACGGATGTGTCGCGAGCCTGTCCGTTCGACGTCGCCGGATTCTCTTTCGCTGGTGTGCCCGGTGTCATCATCGGCCACAACGCGAACATCGCGTGGGGCGTCACGAACCTCGGTCCCGACGTGCAGGATCTCTACGTCGAGAAGGTCAACCCCGACAATCCGAACCAGTACGAGGTCAACGGCGCGTGGGTCGACATGGACGTCCACGAGGAGACCATCGCGGTGGCCGGGGGCGATCCTGTCACCGTTGCGGTGAAGACAACACGCCACGGCCCGGTCATCTCAGGCGCCTACGAAACGCTCGACGACTTCGCCGAATCGGGCATCGACACGCCACAGCCCTACGCAATCGCACTTCAGTGGACGGCCCTCGATTCGAATCCCGGCATCGTCCAGACGTTCATTGGGCTCGATACAGCGGCGAACTGGAACCAGTTCCGGACCGCGCTCGAATCCTTCACGGTGCCGGCCCAGAACTTCGTCTACGCCGATACGTCGGGCAACATCGGCTACCAGGCGCCGGGCTTCATCCCTATTCGCGCGAACGGAGATGGCACCGTTCCTGTGCCGGGATGGACCGACGACTACGAGTGGACTGGGTTCATCCCCTTC
This sequence comes from uncultured Acidimicrobiaceae bacterium, assembly GCA_964581295.1. Classification (GTDB taxonomy): domain Bacteria; phylum Actinomycetota; class Acidimicrobiia; order Spongiisociales; family UBA5794; genus JAHEEL01. The sequence continues at coordinate 6,242 of CAZONX010000094.1, read as the reverse complement.
GATGAACTCCCTCGTTCCTACAACCCGGAGAGCGGCTACATCGTCACCGCCAACAACGCCGTGGTCGACGACACCTACCCCTACGACATCACCTACGACTGGAACCACGGATATCGCGCGCGGCGCATCGTCGACCTGGTCGGGTCCAACTCTGGGATCAGTCTCGAGCAGCACGGCACGATCCAGTTCGATTCCTTCAGCCTCAACGCGCAGCGCGTTGTGCCGTATCTCGTCGGCTTCGATACGCCGCTCACCGAGGTCTTCACGAACTGGGATCTCGGCAACCAGGCCGACTCGGCTGCGGCAGCCGCGTTCAACGCCGTGTGGACCCGCCTGCTCGAGTACACGTTCCATGACGATTTGCCCGAGGACTACTGGCCGAACGGCGCAGGCCGCTGGTACACCGTTGTCGGCGACATGCTCGAACACCCCACTGATCCGTTCTGGGACGATCGGAACACCGACGGAGTCGAGGACCGCGACGCCATCCTCACCCGGGCGCTGGCTGATGGCTACGACGACGTTGTTGGCTTGTTCGGCGGCGACCCTGCCGGCTGGAACTGGGGGGAGATGCACCTCTCCACATTCCGGAACCAAACGATCGGCGATTCGGGGATCGGCCTCATCGAAGACCGCGTCAACCGAGGGCCGTACGCGACGTCCGGCGGCGCCGACCTCGTGAACGCCACCGGTTGGACGGCATTCGAAGGCTACGAGACGACCTGGCTGCCATCAATGCGGATGCTCGTCGATCTCGACGACCTGTCGCGTTCGCTGACCACACATACCACCGGCCAGTCGGGCCACACCGACCACCCCCACTACGACGACATGATCCCCATCTGGCTCAACGGCGAGTACTCCCCCATGAACTGGACGAGAGAACAGGTCGAAGAGGCAGAAGAAGCGACCCAGCAGCTCGTGCCGAGCAAGTAGCAAGTAGCAAGTAGCAAGTAGCAAGTAGCAAGTAGCAAGTAGCAAGACCGAAGCAGGTCTCGGGAGCAGTCTGTGCTTCTTGCCTAGAGGCTTGCTCGAAGTCCGTGGACCATGCGTTGGATCTGGCGCACTTCGTCGACATGCTCCGCTGCAGTCGACGCAGCGATGAGACCGAGATCCCGAGCCAACATGACTTGCGTTTCAAGTTCATACGATGAACCAAGAGCAATCGTCAGGAAACGCTGGAAGTCCTTCGTTGAGCCTCTCCCGGCGCCTTCGGCGATGTTGGATGGGATGGATATCGCTGCTCTCGAGATCTGACAACCAAGGGCGTATCGCGCAGAGCCCCTGAATCGACCGACAGCGACGATGAGTTCATGAGCGAGTGCGTGGGCCCGCTGCCATACCGCGAGCCTCTTGAAGTCGTGCACACACCCGACGTATCAGAGGCAAGCTGGGGAGTCGATGGATCCGATCGACGAAAGCCCCTGCGCCGGTCCGGTCCTGCTATTTCCTACTTGCTACTCGCTACTCGCTACTCGCTACTGATCAAACAAACGCAAACACCGTATACGCGACAAACCCCGCGAGTAGCACTGCGCCTTCGGTTCGGTCTATTCGTTGGCCGGTGAACGAGAAGATTCCGGCGATTGCGGCGGCGGCAACCATGATCGCGATCGGCACCAACGTGATCTCGGTGAGGGCCCCCGGACCGAGGACTGCGGCGAGACCGACGACGCCGAGCGAGTTGAACACGTTCGAACCGAGGATGTTGCCGAGGACGAGTTCGGGTTCGTGGCGGCGGGCGGCTGAGATGCCGGCAGCGAGTTCCGGCAAGCTGGTGCCAACCCCGGTGATGAGCCCGAGGACGACAGCAGAGAGTCCGAAGGATTCCCCGATGCCCACAACACCGTCGAGCAGGAAGTCGGCGGCGATCACGGTGACCACGAGTGCCGCGGCGCCGATCAGGATCTCCTTTCCGACTTCGCGCCGCCACGCGTGCCGGTCCCTCGGCACGTCGGCGTCGAGATCGACTGAGTCGTCGATCTGCGCAGCGACGGCGTCGGGATCTTCGTTCGACCAGCGGATCATGAGCAGGATCGCTACGACGAGCAGCCCCAGCAGAACGAACCCCTCCCACGCGCTGAGCCAGCCGTTCCCAAGGACGGCCGCAAGGATCGCGACAGCCGCGAACATCAACGCGCCCTCGCGTTTGATGACCCGCCGTCTCGCAATGACGGGTGCGATCAGGGCCGCCGACCCGAGCACGAGGGTCAGGTTGGCGGTGTTCGAACTCACGACGTTGGCGACTGCCAGGTCGAGCTTGCCCTCGAGCGCAGCGATCGCCGACACCACGAATTCAGGAACCGACGTCCCGAATCCGACGATGACGGCGCCGATGAGAATCACCGAGACGCCGAAGGCGCGCGAAATGCGGACCGCTGACTTCACGAGACGGTCGGCGGCGTAGATCAGGGCGACCAGGCCGATGATGATTCGGATGACGTCGAGGAGCAACAGACCCTTCCCGAGAGCCAGTGGATGGTACCGCGCCGCGGCGGAGGGCAGGTAGCCGGGAAGCACTAGCCTCCATTGGCGCATGGAAGAGGAAACAGAACCACTTCATCGAACGTGGATGCACAACGATGGCCCGCTCCAACGGCGCTTCGTGCGGCCCGCGATCGGATTCATGGACACCGAGGCGTCGGGCGCGGCCATGCTGCTCATCGCCACGATCGCCGCGCTCATCTGGGCCAATTCGGCCTGGGGTGCCTCGTACTTCGAATTCTGGGAAACGCACATCACGATCGAGATCGGCGCGTTCCACTTCAGTGAGTCGCTGAAGCACTTCGTCAACGACGGCCTGATGGCGGTCTTCTTCTTCGTGGTCGGTCTCGAGATCAAGCGAGAGCTGGTCATCGGCGAGCTCAACACGGTGAAGAAGGCGTCGCTGCCCGCGATTGCAGCACTCGGCGGGATGGTCGTTCCTGCGCTGATCTACGTGGCCTTCGTCATAACCAGCGGACCGGCAGACGCCCTGTCCGGATGGGGAATCCCGATGGCAACCGACATCGCTTTCTCGGTGGGCGTGATCGCACTGCTCGGAAGCCGGGTCCCCATCGGCGCGAAGCTGTTCCTCCTCGCCCTCGCGATCGTGGACGACATCGGCGCCATCGTCGTGATTGCCATCTTCTACACGGAGGACCTGTCGTTTATCTGGATGGGCGTCGCCGTCGCCACGCTTCTGGTCATCACGGTCGCTCGCCAGGCCGGAATCCGGGCGGGGATCATCTACCTGCCCCTCGCGTTGCTCGCGTGGTTCGCGTTCCTCGAATCCGGAGTGCATGCCACGATCGCCGGTGTCATCCTGGGTCTGCTCGTCCCAGCCAGGGCGTACTACAGCGACTCGGACTTCCGCAGGAAGGCGGGATGGATCCTCGACCGGTTCGATCGCGACAAGGCCTCGCCCCAAGCGCATGCACGGCTCGATCAGGACGCGATGGCGCTCGCAGCGATCTCGCGCGAGTCGGTCTCTCCGCTCGAGCGGTGGGAACATGCCCTGCACCCGTGGTCATCGTTCCTGATCGTGCCGCTCTTCGCTCTTGCGAACGCCGGAGTTCGGTTCGTCGGCGTCGACGTCGTCGCAGCCGTGCTCAGCCCGGTCGCCCTCGGCGTCTCGGTCGGTCTGGCGATCGGTAAGCCGGTCGGGATCGGGCTCGCAGCTTGGCTCGCTCTGAAGCTCAAGCTCGGACAGCTCCCGCGGCACACCACCTTCGGCCACATCATCGGTCTCGGGTTCATCGCCGGTATCGGGTTCACGGTGTCGCTGTTCATCTCGGAACTCGCGTTCCGTTCGAGCGCCGATGCTGGGGTGTTCACCGACGAGGCGAAGATCGGCATCTTCATCGGCTCGATCATCGCCGGCGTCACCGGTTTCGTGTTCCTAAGGCTCTACCGGGCGAAGTCCGCGTCGGACTGAGGCTTACGCCCCTGGGAACACGCTGCGCCGCCGTCTGGTTGAGCCGGGTGAAGAACCCTTGGAGAGACCCCGATGTCCAATGAACCCAATCCTCTTCGCGTCGCGTGGTCGATCGCACGAGCGCGTCGAGTCAACCGGCCGCGACCGACCGGCTCCGCATCCCTCGACTACGCCGACCTCGCCGACGTGCTTCGCTCCCTGCGCTCCGGCGGCATCTCCGCTCTGCCTTCCCAGCAGCCCACCCTGGCTGCCTTCCGAGATCGCATGGAAATGGTCGATCCCGACGGCCTGACGGCCGACGGCTCGCTCGCTTTCTGGCTCAACCTCTACAACGCCGGGGCGCTGTCGCTCGCCGCCGATGCGTCGTTGAGCGGCGAAACCACGGTGCTCCGAATCCCGGGCGCATTCGATTCGACCTGGGCGACGATCGCCGGTGTGTCGCTGTCGCTCAACGACATCGAGCACGGGAAGATCCGGCGGTTCGCAGATCCGAGGATTCACGCCGCACTCGTGTGCGGCTCCGTCTCCTGTCCGACCCTGCGCTACGAACCGTTCGAGGAGCCCCTCGATTCGCAACTCGATGACCAGATGCGATCGTTCCTGGCAGGCGGCGGTGCTGCCGTTGATCGCGGGGCCGGGATCCTCCGGCTCTCTCGCGTCTTCCTCTGGTACGGCGGCGACTTCGTGCGGCCCGCAAGCATGCCGACTTGGCTCCCCGCACCCCGTCGCGACCTCGTCAGATCGCTCTCACGATGGCTCTCGGACGATGATGCCGCCTGGGTACTCGCGTCGCGGCCCGGTGTCGAGTACGCGGCCTACGACTGGGGTCTTGCCTGCTCGATCGCCTGACGATACGAGCCGTAGACGAGCGCAGCGATCGCCATCACGGCGGCGGCAACGTCGAATGGCAGCACGCGTTGCAGAAGCGTCGATGCGTCGACGATCCACTCGCCGCCCGGACCGAACCCGACGCCGTCGAGATACCACCAGATCGACCAGATACAGACGATGGAGAGCATCGTGCCGGCGACCACGGCGGCCGGCATACGCCACGCGCGGTAGACGCCGACAACGAGAGCGCCAACCGACCAGGCGATGTCGAGGCCGGAGAGCAACTGGAGAAACTGCAGGGACGGCGGGTATCGCAGCGCTGCCGATGACGCGAGTGCGACGAGTCCGATCATCCCGGTCACGAGAAATACGACGGAAACGCCCGAGGACATCGACCGCCAGAACGGCGTCCACGACCGACCCATGAACCAGTTCGCTCCTGCCAGTGGCGCGAGCCTCAGGACAGCCGCCAGACCGAGCAGGACCAGAAGCGTCAAGTGCACGAGGACGATCGCGAACGGCGGAGGGGACCAGCCGATCAACAGCAGGGGCAGCGAAGCGACGAGTCCGACGGCGAGGAACGGCACCGTTGCGAGCACGGCACGCTCCATCGGCGTGTCCCGATCGCCCGGCACGGTCGTCATGCCGGTGCTGCCCGGTGCCCGGCCCTGGCCGATGCGATCCGTTTCTCGGCGAGCGCGGCGTATTCGGGGTCGGTTTCGTAGCCCACGTAGTGGCGCCCGGCTTGCGCCGCGGCGATCGCCGTGGATCCGGAGCCGAGGAAGGGATCGAGAACGAGATCACCGGCGAAGGTGTAGAGCTGGATCAATCGATGGGGCAGCTCGACCGGGAACGGGGCGGGATGCCCGACACGCCTCGCCGATTCGGGGAGGATATCCCAGAGTGACATGGTCCCCTCGAGGAACTCCTCTTTCGAGATGGTGTCCTCACCGGCCCGTTCTCTACGAAACGACTCCTTCGACGCGACGAGCACATATTCGTGAACGTCGCGCAGCGTCGGGTTCTTGGCAGACTGCCACGAACCCCATGCCGTCGACCCACCCGCGGCTTTCGCCTTCTGCCAGATGATCTCTCCGCGCAGGAGGAAGCCGATCTCGGTGAGGAGCACCCCGACGAGGTGATTGAGCGGAAGGTACGGCTTGCGGCCCAGGTTTGCGACGTTGACCGCGACGCGCCCACCGGGTTCTATGACCCGATATGTCTCGGTGAAGACCCGTCGGAGCAGGTCGAGGTACTCGTTGAGATCGAGGTCGTCGTCGTAGTCCTTGCCGACGTTGTAGGGCGGTGAGGTCACCATGAGGGCGACACAATCGTCGGGGAGTTGGGTCATCGACTCTGACGACTGGACGAACACCCGGTCGAGAACGTTGGCCGGCGCATCACGTACTTCGCCGGCGACACCTTCAACGGGCGCCTGCATCATGCGGCGGGCGTAGTACGCGGACGAGTCATGGCTCTCGCGTTTACCCGCGCC
>CAZONX010000093.1:0-8418 GCA_964581295.1 uncultured Acidimicrobiaceae bacterium | reverse complement strand
GCCGAAGCTGTCGTGCCTCAGACCGCTGCGTAGCGATCCCTGCGTCCGTACTCACTCGCTCCGTAGCTGGCGAGATCGAGGAAGAACCCGAGACCGAGGATGACCCAGTCGAATCCAGTGAGTCCGTTCGGCGACCACACCGCAACCCAAGAGAGCGTGGTCCACGGCAGAAAGAAGAAGCCAAGGAATGCCCAGATGAAGTTCGAGAACGCAGCATCCCACCGGGCCGTATCAACAAGCCACCAAACCAGGATGGCGGCACGCGGACCAAGCGCTACCAACGCAGCGAAGAAACAACACATAGGAAATCCTCTCTTGGATCGTTGACTTCACCCTAGCGAGTCGCTCCGGTCGCGACCAGATAGGCTGACTGGCAGACCGGGAGGATCACGGAGCATGGGGTTCAAGGAAGAGCACGTTGCATTCCGCAAGGTCATGCGGGCCTTCGCCGACGCCGAAATCGCTCCCTACGCCCGCGAGTGGGATCGAACCCGGTCGTTCCCGATCGACGCCGTCCGCCACATGGGAGACCTCGGCCTCTTCGGGCTCCCCTTCGACGAACGCTACGGCGGATCAGGGTCCGATTTCACGACGCTGTGCATTGCGATCGAAGAGCTTGCTCGCGTCGACCAGTCCATTGCCATCACTCTCGAGGCCGCGGTCGGGCTCGGGATCGATCCGATCGCCGAGTACGGAACCGATGCCCAAAGGGAGCGGTGGCTACCCGACCTCGTCGCAGGGCGCTCCCTCGCCGCGTTCGGCCTCACCGAACCCGGAGCGGGATCGGATGCCGGTGCAACCCGAACCAGAGCCAACCTCGACGGCGGGCACTGGGTCGTCAACGGTTCAAAGGCGTTCATCACCAACTCCGGCACTGAGATCACGTCGCTGGTGACGATCACAGCGCGAACCGGCCCGGATGAAATCTCCGCCATCATCGTGCCAGCCGGCACCCCGGGCCTCGAGGTCGAGCCTGCATACGAGAAGATGGGCTGGCACGCATCTGATACCCACGGTCTGCGGTTGGAAGACTGCCGCGTTCCCGAGGACCACCTGCTCGGTGGTCGGGGGGAAGGGTTCCGGCAGTTCCTGTCCACCCTCGACAACGGCCGGATCGCGATCGCGGCCTTGGCCGTCGGGGTGCTGCAAGCATGCCTGGAGGAGACAACCGGCTATGCCAAGGAACGCACCTCGTTCGGCAAAGCCATCGGCGCCTATCAAGCCATTGCATTCAAGATTGCCGACATCGAGGTAGCGACCGAGGCTGCCCGGCTTCTCACCTACAAGGCCGCGTGGCTCAAAGACACCGGCCAGCCCTACAAGCACGCCGCTGCACGGGCCAAGCTCTACGCCACCGAGGCCGCTGTCTCCGCAACCCGCTCAGCGACCCAGGTATTCGGCGGTGCCGGCTTCCTCGACGACTCGCTCGTCGCCCGCCACTACCGGGACGCGAAGGTGCTCGAGATCGGCGAAGGCACCAGTGAGATGCAACGCCTGATCATCGCAAGAGGCCTCGGCCTGCCGGTGGAATGACTGAGAGTCGCCAGTCGGTAGTCGGTGGTCGGTAGTCGGTAGTCGGTTGGAGTCGCTGGCCTGGAGCAGTAGCCGAGCAGAAGCGCCTTGGGTCTTTGTCCTCGACTCGGGCGACTGGCGACTACCTTTCCGTCCATGCCAACCGCGCTCTTCACTCCGGACGGCGATACGTTTCGTCCGACCAGCCTCACTCGCAGCTTCTGGTCGGACGAGGTCCAGCATGGCGGTCCGCCGATCGGGCTGCTCGCTCGGGCAATCGAGCATGTGCCCACGGCGGTCCTGATGCAGGTTGTGCGCCTCACCGTCGACTTGTACCGTCCCGTGCCGATCGACTCGCCGATCCACACCGAGACGCACGTGGTGCGCGATGGTCGCCGCATCCAGGTCGTCGACGCATCTCTCTTCGCCGACGGCGGTCCCGTCGCTCGAGCATCAGCACTGAAGATCCGCATGTCGGACGTGCCCATCCCCCGCTCCCCCATTCCGTGGGCGTCGCCACCCGGACCAGACGAGGCCGAGGCAATCTCATGGGAGCGACCCGGGGTTACCGCGCCCACCGTCGACTTCTTCCACATTCACGCAATCGAGGTCCGCACCATCGATGGTTCGCTCTTCAAGCCGGGCGAGGGTCTTTCTTGGGTTCGGCTCGCCGTCCCGGTCGTCGAAGGGGAACCGACATCATCGACGGTGGCCACTGCGACGCTGTCGGATGTTGGCAACGGGAACTCGATGGCACTCGACGGGCGCAAGTGGCTGTACGTCAACCCCGATCTCGGCCTGACTTTGCACCGATTGCCTGAAGGCGAGTGGCTCGGCATGAGATCGCTTGCCCACCAGCATCCCAGCGGAATTGGTTCCGCAGAGTCGCAGCTGTTCGATACTGCCGGGCCCGTTGGACGGGTGGTTCAGTCCCAGATCCTCGAGCCGAGGACCGATTCTCGCACGACGTAGGGAGCGAATACTTCAGGATCTGGATCGACTCCGATTCCGGACTGTTCCCCCAGGGTGAGATGACCGTCCTCCGCAGTGGCAGCATCTCCCGAGATCGCCGCAGAGAAGAACCATGACGCTGCGGCGATGTCGGACCATGTTGCGGCGGGCAACGAGGCAACCGCCAGTGTGTGGGCACGTCCCACATCGGTCTCGATGAGGCCCGACGCCTTGATTCGAATGCCCGCGGCGAGGGCAATGTCGTGGATTGTTCTCGCTGCGGCGAGGCCGAGCCGACCGGGTTTGACGACGACAAGATCACAGGCACCGGCGTCGATCGCTCGAATGGCCGCTGCGGTGGAATCGATCGTTTCGTCGAGCGCCACCGCGGCGACGATCTCGTCCCGCAACCGGCCGTGAGCAGCGAGATCATCCGTCGCGAACGGTTGCTCGATGTAGTCCACGCCGAGCGCATCGAGCTCGAGAAGCGGGTCCCGCTCGTCCCACCGATAGGAGCCGTTCGCGTCAACGCCGACCGATAGATCCGGGTACGCGGCGCGCAATGCCGCCACGCGTGCCACATCATCGCCTGGACGGATCTTCAGCTTCGCCCCTCGGGCCCCGGTGGCGGCGACTCGATCCGCCGGATCTTCTCCTAGGCCGACCGCTATCGACGTTGGGATCGTTCGATATGAGCCTCCGATCGCCGCCCACAGCGGCCGATTATTGCGACGTGCTTCGAGATCGGCGCCTGCTTCGTCGAGCGATGCAGCGGCCGTCGGAGAAAGCACCGTTCCGCGCTCGAGCGTCTCCCAGGCGTCGTCGATCGAGTCGGGAGTTATCCCCGGGTAGGGCGCCGCCTCTCCCCACCCGACGGCTTCGCCGTCGTCTACGGCCACCAGGATCACGCGCCGATGGGTGATGTGCCCGGCGGCGTTCGCGAACGGTGCTCGGAGCGGCAGGGCTAGATCCCACATGCGACCGGTGATGGCCGCATCGGACTCAGTGAGGTCTGTCACATGCGCCGCCATCGGCTTCCGAAGTCCTCGATGTTGAGACCGGCCGGGAGGGCTAATCGATGCGCTGCGAGCAGATCGGCATCCGCAAGGATGTCGAGGGTGGGCCCGTCGGCAACGATCCTTCCGGCGTCGATGATCAGGGAGCGTTCACAGACTTCAAGCGCGTAGAGGAGATCGTGGGTCACGATCAGCCGGGTGACGTCGAGCCCGTCGAGGATGCCGGTGAGATCGTTGCGACTCGCCGGGTCGAGATTCGAGGTTGGCTCGTCGAGGATCAGGATCTCCGGCTTCATCGCCATGACGCCGGCGATCGCGACTCTGCGCTTCTGCCCGAAGGAAAGGTGATTTGGCGGGCGATCGGCAAGATCGGCAACCTCAACGGATGCCAGCGCAGCAGCGACGCGTTCGTCGAGCTCGGTTCCTACCAGCCCGAGGTTCGCGGGGCCAAAGGCGACATCCTGTTGGACCGTCGGCATGAACAACTGATCGTCCGGGTCCTGGAAGACGATGCCGACCCGTCTCCGAATGCCGGGGAGATTGTCCTCGGTGACCAGAGAGCCGGAGACGGCGACCCGCCCTGTTTGCGGCAGGTGGATGCCGTTCATGTGGAGAATCAGGGTGGTCTTGCCCGCGCCATTCGGTCCCAGCAGGGCGACGCGCTCGCCCTCGTGAATGTGGAGGTCGACATCGTCGAGCGCAACCGTTCCGTCGGGATAGCGATAGCTGAGGCCCTCGATTTCGATGATCGGAGTGCTCATGCCATCACTCTCGATGCAACCATTACCGATGCAGCGCCTCCGACGATGAGCGCCGCCGCGGCCCATTGTGCAGCGGGGACCACAACAGCGCTTGCAACGGGCATCGTGCCCCGATACATGCGCGACAGCATGGCGAGATACACCCGCTCCCCCCGCTCATAGGTACGCACGAACACAGTCCCGACCGACCGGGCATAGATACCCCACGCGGCCACAGACCGTCCGCGGTAGCCGCGCGAGGAGATCGCAACGCGCATCCGGGCAAAGTCGGCACCGACGATGTCGATGTAGCGGACGGCGAATCCGATGATGGACGTCACGATGCGGGGCATGTGCAACGCGTCGAGACCACGCAACAGGTCGGCGATCTCCGTTGTCGCCCCGAGGACTACCGCAATCAGAAATCCAAGTCCGGCCTTGACCACCACATTCCATAGATCCCACAATCCCTGTTCAGAGAGGGGCACGCCAAATACGTCGACGCGATCGCCGGAACCGAACAGCGGGAAGAGCAAGGCGACCAGCACAAATGGGATCAGGACGATGGATCTGCGGGCAATGTACGCGAGCGGCAGCCGTGCAATCGCTATGAGGGCGGCGACCGCGACGGCATACACGAAAAACGCCCAGATCGCGGTCCGTGGTGTGAGAGCGATAGAGAAGACCAGACCGAACGCCGCAACGATCTTCACCTGGGCGGCGACTCCGTGCACGGGGGAGGCACCGTGGCGATACAACGCGTGAACGTGACCCCAGCTCACGGTTCCGAATCCGAAGCGTCGGTTTTCGGAGCCCGAACCAGCCAGAACAATCCGAATCCGGCGGCGAGAGCTGCGACTACGCCGACCAATCCGGAGATTCCGGTTGAAAGGAAGCCATCGCCTTCGAGGTTGTCGCCATAGTCGGCAAGCTGCGTGTCGGCGAAATCGTGATCCTCAGCCTGATCGCTGAACCCCTGCTGTTCAGCGACATATTCGAGTCCGTCGGGGCTGCTCGACGCGAACTGAGACAGGACCACAGCAACGACGACCGTCACGAGAACTCCGACGACGAACCACCCGACGGCATTGCGATTCACGTCGTCAGCTCCTCGGTCCGGCGGCCGGCGAACGTCGGCGACCCATAGACCAGATCTGGGCGAGCCTTCATCACCGCGCCTACGACGAAGAACGTGATGATGCCCTCGCCAACTCCGATCAGGAGGTGGGTGCTCACCATGGCCACGAGGATCGCCCCCATCGAGAAGCTCTCCGCCGTACCACCAAGAGCGAACTCGACGACGAAGCCGAGTCCGGCGAGCGGGACCGAGAGAAACGCCGCCACGCTGGCGGCGCCCGCAACTCGGTCCGGTCGGGACCCGGCGAGACGGAAGATCAGCCGATACACCACGTAGCCACCGACGGCCCCGATCAACGCCATGTTCACGATATTCAGGCCGAGCGCGGTGAGGCCACCGTCGGCGAACAGGAACGCCTGGATGATGAGGACGATGGCGATCACCAAGAACCCAGCCCATGGACCAACGAGCACCGCGGCAAGCACACCGCCGAGGAGATGTCCCGACATGCCAGGGAGCACGGGGAAGTTGATCATCTGGGCGGCGAACACGAACGCAGTGACGAGTGCAGCGAGCGGTACCAGCCGATCGGTCAGGTAACGGCGAGACCGTGAGACTGCGACGCCGAATCCCCCGGCGGCGACCACACCCGCGGCGGCGCTCACGCCGGGGCCAATCACTCCATCGGGGATGTGCATCGCGGTCTGTCCTCGTTCGGCGACTTCTCAGGCTACCCCGGCAGTTGTCGGGCTAGTTCGTCGGATCGGTCTCGGCCGGTTCCGCCCCGGACTGTTCGTCGTCCGACGGAGGAGCGCTCGGCGATTCCGTCGTCGCTGCTCCACTCTCGATCAGCATCATCGCGTCTTCGTAGGCGCCCTTGACGGTCTTGTTGACCCACTCGTCCGATGTGTAGATGTTGTCGTCGCCAACGACATCGGCCACACCGGCGACCTTCAACTGCTCGTGCATGTTCTCATTCGCGGACACGAGCATCAGCTGACTGTCAGCATCGGCGAGCGACTGGGCATACTTCAAGAGGACGTCCATGAACGTCGAGCCCAGATCACTCCGTCCGCGCAAACGCAGGATCACGACCGCGTTCGTGGTCTCGTCGGTGACACTGGGCAGATTCTCCTCGAACACGGGCGCGGAAGCGAAGAAGAGGCTTCCGTACGGCTGAAGGATCAGCGCCGCGTCGGCAGCCACATCGGCGGGCGGATCCGTCTCGCGCATGCGCCCGTCGACCAAGATCCACTGCTTGATGACCACCTGGTTCGACTGGTTGGCGATATAGAGGATCATTGAGATTCCGACGCCCACGAGCACGGCGTACTGCAACGGAATGACCATCGTGAGAACGAACGTCACGACCATCACGGTCGCCTGCATCGCTCCCGTCTTCCACATGGCCTTGATGTCTTCCGGCTTGATGGTGCGGTAGCCAACGGTCATCAACAGGCCGGCGAGCGCCGGCATTGCGATGTAGCCAACGGCGTCACCGAATACGAGAATCACGATTGCCATGACGACGCTCGCGATGATTAGCGCAAGGCGCGTCTTGGCGCCTGCTGCCTTGACGAGAGAGCTCGCCGACATCGAGCCGCCGACCGGCATGCCCTGGAAGAAGCCCGACGCCACATTCGCGGCGCCCTGCCCAACGAAGTCGCGCGAGGCCCTTGGGTACGTACCATCCGGATTTGGGAAATTCGCCGAGATTCCCGCGCCCTGGACCAACCCAACGAACGCGAGCGAGAGGGCAGGAATGATCAGAACCGGGACGAGGCTGATGTCGGGAAGCATCGGGAGCGGGAGCGAACTCGGAATGTCGGCGATGTCGTTGAGCGACGCAACCTCCCATCCGAGGATCTGGACGAGCCCCGAAGTCGCAACAATGGCAACCACCATGCCGAGCGGTCCGAGCTTGGTGCGCTCGAGGGTGAGAATCAGCGCAATCGTCGCGATACCGATGACGAGCGTGGGCCAATGCACCTGGCCGAAGTTGAACAGCAGATCGAACGCGCGCCACACACGGTTTGGACCATTTGCCTCGTAGCCCGAGAAATCATCGAGTTGCCCCAGGATGATGTTCACGCCGACGGCGTTGATGAAGCCAACCATCACTGCGTTCGAGACAAACCGAAGGATCGAACCGAGCTTGAGTAGGCCGGCAACAAGCATCACGATGCCGGTGACGATCGACAAGGTGAACAGGGCTCGGTCGGGATCTTCCGATGCGTGCACGACCGCGACGTCGGCAACGACGATCGCCATCGCTCCGGTCGCCTGGACGGCCATGAACGACGAACTTGTGGTCAACCCCCCGGTGAACGTCCCAACCATGTAGCCATAGAGGCCGTAGACCGGGTTCACACCGGCGAGCAGCCCGCCCGCGAGTCCGTCTGGAACACTCTCGACGCCGAGCACGACGCCGGCCACGGCGTCGCTGCCGAGCGTCTCCTTGCGAAAGAGCGATCGTATGTTCTCAAGCCATTTCATGAGGCACCAGGTTCCAACTCCGAAGACTCCGATTTGGATTGACCAGAGACTACCCGCCCAGAGGGCGACCGGCAGCACGGTCGCCCGAGTGTGCGGCCCTGGCACCGTCTTCGCCCAATCGCAGACGGCGCGGATTGCCGCCCGCATCTGACGGGAACATGATGCCGCCAACCTCGGTTGGAGAACATGCCGGCGAGAGCAGCGACATTCGCTGGGGCACCACCGAGGAGGAGCAGCACACTGTGAGCGACTGGAATACCCAGATCATCGACGAGTTCCGAGCTAATGACGGCAAGGTTGGCGGCGTGTTCGAGGGAGCACCGTTGCTGCTCCTGCACCACGCCGGCGCCAGAACCGGCACCGAACGCGTAACTCCTCTCATGTATCAAGCGACCCCTAGCGGATACGCTGTCTTCGCTTCGAAGGCGGGCGCCGACACGAATCCCGACTGGCTCCACAACGTGGTGGCGAATCCGGCAACCACAGTCGAGGTGGGTGCGGATTCGGTAGGCGTCTCCGCCCGTATCGCCGAGGGACACGAGCACGACGACATCTGGAGCCGTCAGAAGACCGAGTGGCCTCAGTTCGCCGAATACGAACAAAAGACAACGCGCGACGTCATCCC
>CAZONX010000092.1:0-8546 GCA_964581295.1 uncultured Acidimicrobiaceae bacterium | reverse complement strand
GTGCATCAACCTGGTCGGGTGTGTCGGTGGCAGCGTGGAAGAGTGTTTCGAGCATCGCCTGCACGTGCTCGGTGGTGAACGCGAGTGCGGCGCGTCCCTGCATGGCAAAGATCGCGTGGTCGCTCTGATACCAATCCGGTCCGGAAGCCAAGTCGGGCCAACCCTCGAATGACGCAGCGATGTGCGAGCGAACCGTCGCAGGAACGTTGTACATCGAGAAGCACGTGCGCCCTTCCCGATAGCCGGCTCCATCGATGTTCGCGAACAAGACGATGTCGTCAAGACGACCCTCCTGGTCCTTCAGCCAAGCGACCTCGCCCGGTGCAGCGAAGTGATCCTCACCGTTCACGATCAGCAGCTCGACGCCGACCGGGAGATCAAGGTATTTCTCGGGAGCAAACAAGGAGGCGAGCAGGACAACAGCGACGACCCCGGCGGCATTGTCGACGGCACCGGGCGTGCCGGGTTTCGTATCGATGTGCGCTGCAACGGTGACGCGGTGGGCTTGTGACCCGCGTGTGGCAATCACATTCCGAGCCGTTCCCAGCCATCGCTCGGAGCGAATCTCGATCGTGGCGCGGCCGCCGTCGCTTGCGAGAATCGGTCCAGCCTCCGTTGGACGTATGTTCGCCGTCGGGATCGAGAAGTCACCGTCTTCGATGAGCGGAAACGGATCGAGCGCACCGCAGAGAGCGGGATATCGACCCGTGACGGCAATCATCGCGAGCGGCCTTGCCTCTTCGAGTGTGGCCACGATGCGGCCGTGATCATCCGAGCCGTAGAACGGATACTCCTTCGGCGTGAGCGGCTCCGAGGCCAGCGGACCGTCGAGAACCAGAATCGACCCTCCGAGGTCGCCACGCTCCAGATCCGCTTCGGTGCGCGCCACAACAACGATCCCCGATCCCGAGACACCGCAACCGTACGGACTCGGCGTCAACGTGACGGTGTCCGGACCAACCGTCAGCGTGCCGCCCTCCGTCCGCCAATCGAGGCAGGGGAACGACGGAGTATCGACCGACCACCCCGCCTGGCGCAGCAAGGCCGCCACCGAGTCGACGGCTGCCGAATTGCCCGCGCTCCCGGGTCGTCGGTCGGGGACGGCGGCACACAGCTCTGCGACGAGGTCAGTAGCGCGGACAGCGATCGGAGCCGAGTTCATTTCAACGCTGCACGGCGAGGACCCGACGGCGAGCGAGTAGGCGACCCTTCGCTGATGTCCGAGCTGCAACCCGCCGACGTATCGACACATTGACCCGATAGCCGGCACGGCGGGATCAACGTCCCAAGCCAGACTTCCCAAACCCACTTGACGGCGCCGATCACCGGCTTCACGGCGTTCCGCACCGTGGTCGATTTCTCATCGATTTGGCTGCTCAGAGTCGCTCCTTCGGTAGCAACTCCATCTTCGCATGGATGCAAACGGCTGCAACACCGAAACACCGCAATGAGCGAGAGCGAGATCCTGCATCGCCAGTGCTCCTCTGAATCGCCCTCAGGCGAAGTGCGGCATCACCTGTGAGACGAAAAGCTCGAGGCCGCTCCGGTCGTGGGCAACCTCTTGGAAGAACACGATCGCGTAGCCGAGTCCGGCGGATTCCCACTCTCGAAGGCGTTCCACGATCTGCTCAGGAGTTCCCGCGATTCCTCCACCCTCCACAAAGGTACGGTCGAACGCGTGGTCGACCTTGTCGGCACCGACGATCGGCTCGAAGTGACGCTTGAAGGCGGCGGTGCGCTCGGCGACGTCTGTCTCGGTCTCGCCGATGAGGATGTTGAAGTTGGTAGTCCTCACGATCTCGTCGAAGTCTCGCCCCACGTCGAGGCAATGATTTGCCAGGACGTCGCTCTTGTGGCGGAACTCGTCAAACGTGTATGCGAAATTGGTGTAGTCGGCGTAGCGGGCCGCAACGTTCAACGTCAGCTGCTCGCCGCCGCCGGCGATCCACACCGGGATCATCGGATCCTGGACTGGATTCGGCCGGCACCGAGCTCCCTTCAGGGTGTAGTACTTCCCGTCGTAGTCGACCTCGTCCTCGGTCCACATGCGGCGCATGATCTCGACGCCCTCGCGGAGCATGCCGATGCGCACCGAGGGCTTCTCGAAGGGATAGCCGTAGCCGTCGTATTCGTGCTCATACCAGCCGGCACCGATGCCCATCTCGAGTCGGCCGCCGGAGATTGCGTCGATCGACGCCGCCACCTTTGCGAGATATGAGGGCGGCCGATAGGAATTGCAGGTGCACATCTGGCCGAGCCGCACCGTGGACGTGGTCGCTGCGAGCGCGGCCATCAGCGTCCATGCTTCGTAGACCGGTTCCTGCGTCGGCTCCGGCACTGGGTGGAAGTGGTCGTACACCCAGACGGACTCGAAGCCGAGCGCTTCGATGTCTCTGGCGACCGAGAGGATGGTGGGCCATTGCTGGTCGACCGGCACGCCGACGAGGTCGTGGCGCCAGCCCTGTGGGGTGAAAGCTCCGAAACGCATGGGCGACAACCTAGCCGAGACTCGCGAACGCGGAACTGGCACCATGTGTGCTGCGCGTGGCGACGGCCACGCCGTGAACACAGGAGCGCAGCAATGCGGCAACAATCCTCAGGGGAATTCTCGGTGTCGCTGCCGCTTGCAGACGCGATCGCTTGCTTCACTCCTGAGGGAGAACGGACGTGGGTTCCGGGATGGGACCCGTCCTACGCCGCTCGTCAAATGAGCGAGTCCCCCGGCACCGTCTTCATCACCGCGGCCGACGGTATCGAGACGATCTGGGTGATCATCACGATCGACCCCGACGGTGGTCGGTCCGCATACGCCCGCATCACACCCGGCCACCATGCCGGTACCGTTCGCGTGCAGTGTTCAGAGGAGTCGCCGGGGCAAACGGCAGTCGTCGTTTCGTACGACATGACACAGCTCGGCGCCGATCCCAGCGTCCTCGAGAGCTACGCGGAACCGGGATTTGGCGAGATGCTGAACGAGTGGTCGCAGCTCATCGCAGACATGGTGGCTCGGCAGGTCGGATGATCCGGTGGTCCGAAGCGAGGCCCGCGGAACGCACATCAGTCGATCGGCCACTCCTCTGTGATCGGAGGCCGCGAGGCTCCGACCTTCACGAGGTAGGCATTGAAAGAATCGCGCCATTGGTCGTGTGCGGTCTTCTGTAGGCCGATCAGCTCGGACCCATCGACTCGTAGCTTGGGATAGGTCGAGCCAATCGCTCTCGCCACTCCAACCGTGGCGGCGCAGTCCTCCGCGGCGCGGTGGGCCCCATCAAGCGGCACGCCGTAGTGCCCGGCGACGTCACTGAGGGTGCGCTTCCCCTTCCGATAGCGGTCGGCGTACCGATCGAGCACTAACGGATCAACAAGGATCGCTGGAGGAACGGTTGGAAGCGCAGCGAGGCCGTGTCGCTCAAGCTCGGCGCTGAGCAGCGGCCAGTCGTAGTTGGCGTGATAGACGACGATCGGGACGCCCTCGTCAACCAAATCGGCAACGGCACGGCGAGTCCGGCCCAGTACATCTGTGGGAGCGCCACCACGCTCGACGAGGTCGGTTGCGTGGATACCGGTGAGCTCTGACACCTTCTCCGGCAGCGGCACTCCGGGATCAATCAGCTCGTCGACGAGCGGTGTTGATGCGCCGTCGGCTTCGAAGCGAAAGAGGCCAACTTCAATGATGCGTGCAGATTGTGGATCGACTCCGGTCGCCTCGAGATCGAGAGCTCCGAGTGGGCCTTCGTGCCAGGACATGTCCCCACGATACGCCGGTGGCGGGACGGAATCCTCGTCCTGAGCTGCCGACCACCAAGCACCCCCGATACGCTGGTTGAGTGACCGGCACGTCCCTCTATATACGACCCGCCCAACCCACACGCGACGACGGGCTCGCGTTCGCCCGCTATCTCGACATGGCGGCCGACGGGGTGTTTCGTTTCATGCTTGGCGGCGGATCGGATCATGTGCTCGCGTCCGCGTTCGTCGCCCCTGGTCACGATCTGTCTCACGAGCACGTCTCGTTCGCCGAACTCGACGGTGGGGTTGTCGGCATGACGTCCGACTACTCCGCCGGTCAGCATCACGACTCCTCCGATAGGCCGCTGATACGGGCCGCCGGCTGGCGAATCGTCCGCATGGGGATCGTGTCACTGATGGCTGCGGGCCCATTTCGATTCATCGACGCGGTCCCCCACGGCGACTACTACCTCCAGGCCATCGCGGTCAACGCGAACGTTCGAGATCGAGGTATCGGCTCCACGCTGTTCGACCGCGTGGAGTTGCGGGCACGGGCCGTCGGGAGCGAGCGCCTGGCGCTTGATGTTGCTGTCGACAATCGAGACGCTCGTCGGCTGTATGAGCGATCCGGCTTCGCCATCGAGGCCACATCGCCGCGCTCGTATCTCGGGCCGGAGAGCCAGGTCCACCGGATGGTGAAACCGCTCTGACCCTGGGACGAGGCAGACCGTCTGGCGCCGCTTGCGGCACACGTTGGTGGACACGCACTAGATTCGCACCCGCCAGTCGGTCGGGTCTTCGATCTAGGAGGGCCACGTGCTTCGCCACATCGCCATGTTCCGCTTCGAGTTGGAAACAACGACGGCCCAGATCGACGCAGCAGCCGAGGCGCTGGCAACGCTCCCGGCCGAGATCGACGTTCTGCGGAAGTATCGTTTCGGCCGAGACGCCGGGATCACGGACGAGGCGTGGGATTTCGCGGTCGTCGCCGTCCTCGACGACGCAGACGCGTATGTGGCATATCGCGACCACCCGACCCATGTCGCCGTGCTGCGCGAGTACGTTTCCCCATTCATCTCAGAAGTTGCACGCATCCAGTTCGAGTCCGACGGCGACAGCGACGACACCATTCTCTGGCGGCGGACGGTTGGGGTACGCCGCCGGCATGAGTAATCATCAGGGCCACCAGATCCAGCCCGCCATCGCGGCCAACCGCCGGAGACCCCCAGCATGAGCGACATGAACCTCACCTTCGTCATCCTCGCGGTGACCATTGTGTTGATGGTGTGGGGTCGTTGGCATCCCGATCTCATCGCCGTTGGATCTCTCCTCGCACTCTTCCTGACCGGCATCATCGACCTCAACCAAGCGTTCTCGGGCTTCGCCAATTCCACAGTGGTCCTGATTGCGTCACTGTTCGTGGTCGGGGAGGGCATCAGCCGCACCGGTGTCACGGCGTATTTCGGCGAGAAGCTGATTGGGAGTGCCCGCGGCAACGCTGTTCGCCTGCTCGTCCTGTCGATGGCCGCGGTGGCGATTCTCTCCGGGTTCATCTCAAATGCCGGCACGGTCGCCGCCTTGATGCCTGCGGTCGTCCTTGCATCGTGGGGAGTGCGTAGCTCTCCAGCCGCCTACCTCATCCCGGTGGCGTTCGCCGCCAACGCCGGTGGTTTGCTGACCTTGACCGGAACGCCGCCCAACATCGTGGTGACCGACGCGCTCCGGGCAGCCGGCTTTCGTGAGTTCGGCTTCTTCGAGTTTGCCCTCATCGGGCTGCCCCTGCTCCTCGCCACCGTGTTGTACATGGCAACAATCGGACGGCGCCTCCTGCCGTCTCGGCGATCCGGGGATGCGCCGCCGGTCCTCGATGAGGAGATGGACGAGCTGGCCGAGGCCTACTCGCTCGATGGTGATCTCTATCGCATGCGGGTCCGCAAGGCCTCTCCGCTCGTCGGCTCCTCACTTCGGGAGTCCGATCTCGGACGACGGTTCAGTGTGGCGGTGCTCCAGATTGAGCAGCACCAGGCCCCGCCCCAGGTGCTCGGTCAGCCGCTCCCGGCCCCGGTGCGTGAGCGCATGGAGGCCCTCACAGCGGAACCGCCGGCACTGCCCGACCCGGCGCAGGAGATCAACTACAACGACATCTTGATCGTCACCGGCAGCAAGGACGCTGTCCGTCAACTCGAGGCAACCATGGTCCTCGGCGTTCTCCCGATCGATGACGCCGCTCACGAACTCGGCGAGATGCTGTCCCAGGAGGTCGGCATCGCCGAAGTGCTGCTGACACCGCGCTCGTCGTACGTCGGCAAGATCGTCACCGACGGGGCGATCGGCCGCTCGTTCGGTGTGCAGATCATCGGCATCCGGCGTGGCGATCGAGCGCTCTCGAACACCGAACCTCTTCGATTCGGAGATGCACTCCTGGTGCGGGGTACCTGGAAGGCGATTGGAGCGATGGCCGAAGAGCAACGGAACTTCGTGGTCGTCGGCCAACCGGAGGAGATCGCCACGCAGGTCACCGAGTTGAGCTCCAAGTCCTGGCTGGCGATCGCGATTCTCGGAGGCATGGTGGCGCTCATGGTGTCCGGCGTGGTCCCGGTGGTGATTGCGTCGATGTTGGCGGCCGGGGCGATGCTGCTGACGGGGTGTCTCACACGAACCCAGGCCTACCGCGCGATCTCATGGTCGACCGTCATCCTGATCGCGGCGATGATTCCCATGGCCATCGCTCTGGAGAGCACCGGCGGTGCGCAGCAGATCGCCGACCGGCTGGTCGACACCGTCGGCACCCTGGGATCGGTCCCGATGCTCGCCGCGATCATCCTGGTCACGACCGCCTTCAGCCAGGTGATCAGCAATACCGCGTCTGCGGTGCTGATGGCTCCGATCGTGCTCGGTGCCGCGGCGGGGCTGGGCATCAATCCGCATCCGCTCATGATGGGGCTCGCGGTCGGCGCATCGGCGGCATTCCTCACACCGATCGGAACTGCCCCGAATCTCATGGTCATGGCGCCGGGCGGGTATCGCTTCACCGACTATGCGAAGGTCGGCGCCCCTTTGCTGGCCATCTTCGTCGTGATCAGCCTCGTACTGATCCCAATCTTCTGGCCGTTCTAAGAACGCGTACCCAGGGTTGGTGACGTCCTATTTGCCGTCCCCAGCCCATAGAACAGAACGGTGCGAGTGGGCCCTCCCATTCTGTGGGCCCACAACGCCCTATATGACGGCACGAACCCTGGGTACGCGTTCAGGTGGATTCGCGTTGGAGGGTTTCGAGGAGGGGTGCGCGGGCTGCTCGGGCGGCCGGCCACCACGAAGCGGCCGATCCTGCCACAACGCCGGCCAGCATCAGCAGCCCGATGGTCCCGACCGGGATCGTGGGAAGTGCGATGCCGGCCCCGATGCCGCGGAAGAGGGCGGTCGCACCACCGATGGCAAGGACCGTACCGCCGACCACTCCGACGACCGCCACCATCGTGAATTCGGTCACCAAACCGGTGAACACCTGGCGACCGGTGCTGCCGACGGCCTTGACGGTGGCGATCTCACCCCGCCGCTCGTTGATCGACAGTGTGACCGTGTTTGCGATGCCGACCAGAGCGATCACCACGGAGATCGCCAGGAGTGCGTAGACGAGATTGAGGAACTCAGCAAACACGTTGCCGATCGAATCGAGGAACTCTGCCTTCGTGACGGCCTCGATCGTCGGTGCATCTGCAATCGCCCCAGCAAGCTCATCGGTCGTGGCGTTGCCGGAAATCAGCACGTACTGGGCGAGGTCCGGGACTCCGCCGGCCAACAACGTCTCCGGCGTGAAGAGCAGCTTCGGCGACTCAAACCACGGCAGGAGGTTGTCGTAGATGGCAGCGACCTCGAAATCCGCGGGGCCGACGGGCGTACGCACCGTCACCACACCACCGAGGCCAATCCCGACTTCATCGGCGAAGTCCCGATGCACGGCGACCGTGGTCGACGAAAGAGCATTGAGGCTGCCCTCGGTCACCGCAGCGTCGTACACCGCGCTGATGTCACCGCCTCCAACTGCACCGACCTGTGTGATTGTGTCATTCACGGCCGTATTGACGGCGTACACGGGGGCGGCAACGTCGACGCCCGGAACCGCCCGAATCTCGTCGACGGCGGCGGCCGGTACCGACGGCTGAATGATCGAGCCGACCGACGTGACGACGTTGTCAGCGAGCACGGCGTCGGCGGTGCTGCCGACCACGAACGCGCTCACCGTGGCGAACTGGATGGTGAAGAAGGCAACGAGGGCAAAGCCGATGAGCAGCGACCCGGCGGACGAGGCCGTGCGTGTTGCATACCTCGACGCGTTGCGGGACGCGATCATGCCGGGAGGACCGAGTCGCCGGGTGATCGGCGAAGCGACGAGAGCCGCGAACCGCATCAGGTAGGCGCCCAGCACGAACGAGCTGACGAGCAGCAACAGCAAGCCGAAACCTGAGGCCGGAATGCTCGGAACCAAGGCACCGGCCGTCGTCGCAGCCATCCCGACCACGAACAGGACGGTTCCGAAGACCGTCTTTCGTCGTGGCGGAGCAGCCGGCTCGACGTCCGCCACGGTGAGGGCCTCGATCGGCGAGACCTTCGATGCGCGGCGGTTGGGCCACCACGACGAGACGATCGTCACGCCAAGCCCGACAAAGAGCCCGACGATGATCGGGGTCAAACCCGGGTCTCCCGTGCGCTCGAACGACGAACCGCTGAGCAGGCCGAGGACGGCGCCGAGGGCGCCGACCAGCAAGCGGCTCAACAGGACGCCGAGCGCAGTTCCGATCGTTCCAAGAATGACGGCT
>CAZONX010000091.1:7495-8825 GCA_964581295.1 uncultured Acidimicrobiaceae bacterium | reverse complement strand
TCGTGTCCTCCCCCTCAGGGGGAGGTGTCGAGCGCAGCGAGGTGGAGGGGGTCAGACCGAGGTCAGAGTCGCATTGACCCCTCCGGTCAGCGCCTGGCGGCGCCGCCACCTTCCCCTGAGGGGAAGGAGATATCGTGATCGGGCTGGCGCCTGGCGACTGCCTAGCTCCGCCTCAGGATGCCGTCAGCGCCGAGCTGCTTCTTGATGCCCGGCCACTCGTCCTCGATGACGCTCCATGCCGAGTGGTCGAGCCAGGCGTCACCGACACGCACCTCGTGGCGAAGTATGCCTTCGTGGCTAAACCCGACGCGTTTCGCGATCCGGTCCGACCGCTCGTTGCCTGCAGCGATTCGTAGGACGATCTTGTGATACTCGAGCTCCTCGAAACCCACCTGCATGGCCCGCGCGGTCGCCTCGGTGCCGAGGCCCTCGCCGGTGAGGTCGGAGCGAATCCAGTAGCCGATCTCCCCGATGCGGTTCGGCGTGGACGTTGGCCAGATCGACACGTTGCCGATGTGGAAGTCGGGCTCCTCGGGCAAACGCAGGGCGAAGTCGAACGCACGGCCATCGTTCCAGGCTGACGCCGATTCCCTGACGAAGCGCTGAGCGACCGACCGGTCGTAACCGATGGCCCATGGCAGCCATACAACGAGCTCCGGGAGCGACGCGCGAATTGCATCGTGCATCGGTGTGACATCGCGCCGCCGGAACGGACGGAGCAGAAGTCGCGGTGTGCGCCGGGGGCGGCTGTTGAGGGTCTTTGGCATCGAGGGCAGCCTATCGACTTATGCTCTGGATATGGACCTCTGGACCAGGCTCGCCGACCTTCCACCCGTGGCGTCGTCAGCCGACGCCCGCTACGCGGTGTTGGTCCCGCTTTACGAGGACGCCGACGGGATCGACCGCATCATCTTCACCCGGCGGCCCGAACACATGCGCACGCATCCGGGCGATGTTGTCTTTCCAGGAGGCGGGAGTGAGAAGGATGAGGGTCCCATCGAGACGGCGAAGCGTGAAGCCTGGGAGGAGATCCGGCTCCCACACGAGAACGTCGTCGAAGTGCTTGGCGGCCTATCGCCGGTGACGACGCGCAGCCGAACGACGCTCATCATCCCGGTCGTGGCTCGCATCGAACGACCGCTTGAGCTGGTGGCGGATCCCGCCGAAGTGCACAGCATCATCGAGCCACCCATCGATCATCTGCTCGACGATGATCGATGGGCGTCGCGCGATTGGTACGGCCACGAGCTGTGGTTCTATGAGTTTGAAGAAGGGACGCTGTGGGGCGCAACCGCGTTCATGGTCAGAGAGTTGTTGCAGTACCTTCGGT
>CAZONX010000091.1:0-7395 GCA_964581295.1 uncultured Acidimicrobiaceae bacterium | reverse complement strand
CCGGAGGAATTCCGGCGCTACGGGCATGAAGTCGTCGACTGGGTTGCCGAGTATCTCGAGACGGTCGGGGATCGAACGGTGCTTCCGAGCGTGGAACCGGGGGAGATCCGGGCGATGCTTCCCGATGCGGCTCCCGAGCAACCCGAGTCGTTCGACGCTGTTCTGGCGGACCTTGACCGTGTGGTGATGCCGGGTATCACCCACTGGCAGTCTCCGGGGTGGTTCGGGTACTTCCCTGCCAACTCCTCGCCTCCGTCGATTCTGGGTGAACTCGTCTCAGCGGGCCTGGGCGTCCAGGGCATGCTGTGGTCGACGAGCCCGGCGGCCACAGAGGTCGAACAGGTCGTAGCCGACTGGCTCGTTGATCTGCTCGGATTACCGTCCGAGTGGAAGACCACCGGTCCGGGTGGTGGCGTGATCCAGATGAGTGCTTCCGACTCGACGCACACTGCGCTCGTCGTCGCTCGCGAGCGCGCTGGGCGCGATCCCAGGCGCATGGTGGCGTATGCATCCGAGCAGGCGCACTCGTCAATCGAGAAGGGCGCTCGCGTCGCCGGATTCGGGCACACGCGGTTCATACCGGTAGACGAGCGCTTCGCCATGCGGGCCGATGCCTTCGAAGCGGCCGTGGAGGCCGACCTGGCCACCGGCCTGCTGCCGGTCATGGTCGTGTCGGCCGTCGGCACTACCGGCACGACGGCAGTGGATCCCGTGCGAGCGATCGGGGAGATCGCTCGATTCCACGGACTGTGGCACCACGTGGATGCGGCATACGCGGGCACGGCCATGATCTGCCCGGAGAATCGGCACCACCAAGCCGGCCTGGATCTGGTCGATTCGTACACGTTCAATCCGCACAAGTGGATGTTCACGAACTTCGACTGCTCGCTCTTCTACGTGGCCGATCGTCGCCCGCTCATCGAAGCGCTCAGCATCCTGCCGCCCTATCTGCGCAACGAAGCCTCGGAATCCGGTCAGGTCATCGACTATCGCGATTGGCACGTGCCGCTGGGCCGCCGATTCCGAGCGCTGAAACTCTGGTTCGTGCTTCGGAGCTACGGGGCCGAGGGCATCCGCCATCACGTGCGTGAGCACATGGTCCTCGCAACGGCGCTAGCCGACCGAATCGATGCTCATCCGAAGCTCGAAATGTTCGCTCCGGTTCCGTTCGGCCTCGTCTCGTTCCGACACGTCGATGGTGACGAAGCCACCGACGCGCTCGCCACCGAGATCAACGAGTCTGGTTGGGCATACCTGACCCCGTCGAAGATCGACGAGGAGAGTTTCATCCGGGTCTCCATCGGCCAGACGACGACGACGGCGGCCCACGTCGAACGCCTGTGGGACCTGATCGAGGAGATCGTCGGCAGGACGTAGACGCCGGAGTTCTGGTCTCTCCCACGGAGTGGGGGAGACGCGTCCGAGCTGATACTCGTCCGCAGAGGGGGCACCGCGCGGGACCTCATCTGTACCGTTCAACCTCCCAGGCCGCCCCCTCCGTCCCGATCCGACCTGACGGCCGGATGCTCGCGCCTCCCCCACTGCGTCGGAGAGGCAAGACTC
This sequence comes from uncultured Acidimicrobiaceae bacterium, assembly GCA_964581295.1. GTDB lineage: Bacteria > Actinomycetota > Acidimicrobiia > Spongiisociales > UBA5794 > JAHEEL01. The sequence continues at coordinate 5,832 of CAZONX010000091.1, read as the reverse complement.
GTGCCTTGGCTCTTGCTACTTGCTACCTGTGCTCCCAATACACTCTGACGCATGGAACCCCTCATCACTCCTGCTGAATCGAACCGGCTCGACCTTGTTGCCGAGGACCCGCCAGAGCTGTTGATGGAACGTGCGGGGCTGGGGGTGGCGCTCACTGCGATCGAGATGGGCATCGGGTATGGCGACCGGGTCACGGTGCTTGCGGGTCGGGGCAACAACGGCGGCGACGGGTATGTCGCAGCCAAGAACCTGGCCCGCCGCGGTGTCTATGTGACGGTTCGCCCGTTCGGCTATCCGAGGGGGGACGCGTCTGCAGCGAGAATGGCGGCGCTCGCCGCGGTTCGTGCTGGTGCGAGGGTCGCCGGTTTCGACGAGCCCGACCGGTCAGATCTCATCATCGACGCCCTATTCGGCGTTGGCTTTCGCGGCGCGCTCCCAGATGAGGTGGTCCCTTGGACCCTGCTCGACACTCCTGTGCTGGCGGTCGACGTCCCCTCGGGGCTCGACGCTGCGACAGGTCTCGTTGCGGGTGCAGGGTTCTTCGCAGACGTCACCGTCACCTTTCAAGCGGCCAAGACCGGGCACGTGCTCGGGGAAGGCCCCGAGCGAAGCGGCGAGCTGATCGTGCTCGACATCGGGCTCGGCGACCCACGCCCCGAACTGATGCTGTGCGAGTCGATCGATGCCCCGATTCCGGTGCGGACCCGTAACGCCCACAAGTGGTCGGTCGGCTCGGTCGCCGTCGTTGGTGGCTCTTCGGGAATCACCGGGGCGGCGATGCTCACCGCCCGGGCAGCCCTCGCGGCGGGTGCCGGCGCGGCAACGGTGATCTGCCCCGGCGGGCTGCAACCGATATACGCAGCGATGGACCCCGGGGTGATGAACCGGGGGATCGGTTCCGGAATGCGATTCGCTCCGGGCGATGTTGACGAGGTGATCGAGGCTGCCGAACGCTACGACGTGCTCGCTCTCGGACCGGGATTGGGTCCGGTTGACTCACGCTTCGTCAAATCGTTGCTCGAACGATGGCAGGGCTCGGTCGTTCTGGATGCCGACGGCCTCAACGCCCTGGACGGGCCGAACGCGTTGTCGCGCGAAGGCGACACGATCATCACGCCGCACGCCGGCGAGTATGCACGACTCACCGGAGCCGAAGCGTCGCATGTCGACGCCGCGTCGCTCGCCACCCGGCACGGGGCGGTCGTGCTTCTCAAGGGGAATCCCACATTCGTGACCGACGGGCATGAGACGTGGGTGGTCACGAGCGGCGGTCCGGAGCTCGCGTCGATCGGTACCGGTGACGTGCTGACCGGCATGGCCGCGGCCTACACGGCCGGCGGTCTTCCCGCGCCGATTGCGGCCCGGTCGGCCGCCTATCGCCACGGCACCGCCGGCGCGCGACTCGCAGAGGTCGAGACCGTCACCGCAACGGCGTTGTTGGTCGAGATCGGCCGGTGACCAGCGCCGTACGCTGAGACGAGCGGCGGAGCGTTGGTTGGTGGTGGTTTCATGACGCGGACTCGGTCGATTCGCGTGCACTCGCTGCGGTGCTGGATCGGTCGGAACCCAGCCTTTCCGAGATCGTCCCAGGCCAGCTGTACGGGCCGGATTCGAGGCGGGGAGCGTCGGCTACGATCCCACGGAGATCGCGTTCGCGAGAAGCGCGACGGGCACTTCCATGGGCCACGTCCGTCGACGACTTCGCCAGCGTCTGAGACGAATCACAACCCGGGAGAGGAACGTGAAACCATGCGGCGGACACTGACATTGGTTGTCCTGGCTACTGCGCTCACAGCGGGAGCATGCAGCACCTCCGATGCCGGGGTCGTCGTGGACGACCCGTGGGGTCGGTCCTCACCGATGGTCGCAACGAATGGTGCGTTCTACCTGGTGCTCAACGGCGGAGAGGAGGCAGACCGTCTGATCGCCGCAGATGCCGACGTCTGCGGGATCACGGAGCTCCATCAAACGATCATGAACGACGGCGTCATGACGATGCAGCCGGCCGAAGATGGGATCGAGATTCCGGCCGACGGCCAAGCGGTACTCGAACCTGGCGGCTACCACGTCATGTGCATCAACAAGACGGAGGAGTTCGCCGTCGGGGACGTCATCCCACTCACTCTCACGTTTGAGAACGCCGATCCTCAGACGGTCGACGCGGAGATCCGCGAGGGGTAGCCAAGGGGACCGACCCGTCACCGACCCGTCCGGGACGGTGGCAGACGACTATTGGAGGGTACGGAGGTATTCGGCGATATCCGTGATCCACTCATCGGTGAGGGCGCTGTTGCCGCCCTTCGCCGGCATGGCGATCCCGGTTGTGTTGTCGGGGTCCGAAGTCGGCCGCCCAACGGTTATGAACTCAACCAACTCGGGGTCGGTCATGGACTGGATGAAGGAATTTGTGACGAGTGCCGTACCGAGTCCGTCGACGCCTTCGGCGCTGGTTCCGTGGCAGGCAGAACACGTCTCCTGGTAGAGCTGTTGGCCTGCCGCCGTCGCGCCGGAATCTCCTCCGGTAGCCACCGTCACCGTCTCGTCGCTGCCGCCGCTGTTGCCACAGGCCGCCAGCACGAGTGCAAATGCTGCGAGGGCCAGCAGCCCCTTCAATCTCATCATCGTGTGGCCTTCCTATCTCATCGCAGACCGGCTGGAACCCGGTCTGCGTTCACTTCGTTGGCTCGTTCTTCTCAAAGGCTATGGGCGGTGTGTCGGAACAGCAAGATTCGAAGGACCCCCGCGGACCTGGGAAGACGGGATCTTGGGCGAGAAGTTAGGGCGGCGGCTTGCCGCCGTCCAATCAGCGCCGCACCGACCACCGCCGGTTCGACGGTCAACCGCCGGATCGGTCGATCGGGGTGTCTGAGCTACCACCGTTGCTGGCCCCGTTGGCCCGGATCAGCCCGATGACGATCCCGTCGCACACCGCTCGCCACGATGCGTCGATGATGTTCTGGTGGACGCCGATTGTGCCCCATGACCCGCCAACGTCGCTGTGCCGACAGAGCACCCGCACCCGAGCGGCAGTCCCGTCCGACGAGTCGAGGTCGCGGACGCGGTAGTCGGTGAGGTAGATCCTCGCGACCTGCGGGTAGGCATCGGCGAGTGCCGCCCGCAGCGCGAGGTCGATCGCTGCAACCGGGCCGTCGCCCTCGCGGGTCGTCACGATCCGTTCGCCGGCCACATGGACCTTGACCGTTGCCTCGGCCACGACCTCCCCGTCCCGATGCTCGACGAATACCCGGTACGACTCGAGAGCGAAGAATGGCTGCTCCCATCCCTGGGCCTCGCGTACGAGCAGCTCGAACGACCCGTCCGCTGCCTCGAAGTGGTAGCCGTCGTGTTCGAGTTCCTTGATTCGGTCGACGACGGCCTGCGCCTCGTCCGATGACAATTCGAGGCCGGTGTCCTGCGCCTTTGCGAGAATCGTCGATCGTCCAGCGAGCTCGGAGACGACGGTCCTCGTGGAGTTGCCCACAGAGTCGGGTGGCAAATGCTCGTACGCGTCCGGACGGCGTGCCAAAGCGGAGGTATGCAGCCCGGCTTTGTGCGTGAACGCAGAGACCCCGACGTAGGGAAGGTGATCGTCGAGCGTGAGGTTGATGATTTCAGCGATGTGGTGAGACACGCGGGTCAGGTGAGGAAGTCGGTCCTCGGGAATCGATGTGTAGCCCATCTTGAGCGACACGTTCGGGATCACCGAGCAGAGATCGGCGTTCCCGGTCCGTTCTCCGTATCCATTGATGCAGCCCTGTATCTGGGTGATACCCGCCGTCGCTGCCGTGAGGCTGTTGGCGACCGCGGTTCCGGCGTCATTGTGGAAATGGCAGCCGAGGGCGGCATCCGGGAGTGCCTCCGCCACCTCGCGGATCACGCGATCCACGTCGTGGGGCAAGGTGCCGCCGTTCGTGTCACACAGGACGAGGCGCTCAGCACCGCTCTCGTGAGCGGCCCGCAGCGTGTCGAGGGCGAACTCCGGATTCGTTCGGTAGCCGTCGAAGAAATGCTCTGCGTCGAAGAAGACACGGCGGTCGACCGAACGCAGATACTCGACGGAGTCGCCGATCATGGCCACGGCTTCTGCCAGATCGGTGCGGAGCGCATGCTTGACGTGATAGTCCCACGTCTTGCCGACGAGACAGATCACCTCGGTCTCTGCTGCAACGAGCGCTGCGAGTTGGGCGTCGGAGGCGGCGGACCGTCCGGCGCGTCGAGTCGAACCGAACGCGACCAGGGTTGCGGTGTCGAGGTCGAGTTCGGTGCGGGCTCGTTGGAAGAACTCGTCGTCCTTCGGGTTCGCCCCGGGCCACCCGCCCTCAACGTATGCGACCCCCAACTCGTCCAGCAGCCGGCTAATCGCCAGCTTGTCCCCGGCGGTGAGAGATATGCCCTCCTGCTGGGTGCCGTCTCGCAGGGTGGTGTCGTAGATCTCGAGCGTTGTCATGGTGGTGCTCCGGATAGAGAAAACCCTCCGCCGGGCGGAGGGTCGTGGGCGCACACGGATTCGTGTGCGCCTAGGGGATGATGATGGTGGTTGAACGGCCGGTCATAGGCCAACGAGTATGGCCGGTTGGTGAGACAACGTCAACGGCCGATCGAATGAGCGATGAACGGGGCACGCGCTCTTGTGTCGTTCGACGATCATCGCATCGCTTGAGGTGCTACAAACATCGTTGCTCGACACAGTGGAATCTTGCCCGCGCGCACTGCCGCCGGTATCGTTCCCGCATGGAGTTCACGCGTTCGTGGTGGCGTCGGAAGAGATAGGGTTCCGCGCGCCAGCATGGCATCTACGCCGGAGCCCACGGGCCCGGCGTTTCTTTGTGAGGAGGAGTGGTGACAGAACAGATGAAGAAGACGGTGTTCTCGGGTGTGCAGCCCACCGGTGCGATGCACCTCGGCGGCTACCTCGGAGCGTTCCGCAACTGGGTCGCGCTCCAGGACGACGACGATTACGACGTGGTGTACTGCATCGTCGATCTCCACGCGATGACGGTGCCGTACGACCCAGTCGAGTTTCACCGCTCCCGCCTGGAGACTGCGAAGGTGGTGCTGGCGCTCGGCATCGATCCCGAAAAGTCGCTGCTCTACATGCAGAGCCAGGTGCCCCAACATGCCGAGCTGGCGTGGATTCTTGGGACGCTGACTCCCACCGGCGTGCTGAACCGCATGACCCAGTACAAGGACAAGCTCGACAAGGGCATCCCGTCGAACTTGGGTTTGTACTCGTACCCGGTGCTGATGGCGGCCGACATCCTGTTGTTCCGCGCCGACCTCGTCCCCGTTGGGGATGACCAGAAGCAGCATCTCGAGATGTCGCGTGACCTGGCCGGACGGTTCAACAACCGATTCGGTGATGTGTTTCCGACTCCGGAGCCGTTGATTCCAGAGACCTCAGCGAGGGTGATGTCGCTGGTCGAGCCGACGGCGAAGATGTCGAAGAGCGATACGAACCCCAAGAATCGCATAGACCTAGAGGACTCGCCCGACGTGATCCGCAAGAAGATCAAGTCGGCGGTCACCGATTCGGACCCGACAGTGCGCTACGACACCGAGGCGAAGCCGGGTGTCTCGAACCTCCTGGAAATCATGTCAGCGACGACGGGTCGGCCGATCGACGATCTTGCCGCGGAGTACGCGACCGGTGGCTACGGCCGATTCAAGGAGGCGGTGGCCGAGGCGATCGTCACTGAGCTTGCCCCGATTCGCGCCGCCCTCCAGCAACTCGACGACAACGACGTAGCGAGAATCCTCCAGAGGGGCGCGTTGGACGCCCGCACGCGAGCCGAACGGCTCCAGCAACAAGTCCGCGACGCAGTCGGCCTGGGG
>CAZONX010000090.1:0-8878 GCA_964581295.1 uncultured Acidimicrobiaceae bacterium | reverse complement strand
TCGCGCAGGACGTCGTCGAGGTCAACGCCGGCAGTCTTGGCCCGCGCTGCGGCTGAGCGCTCGGTGAGCGATTCGGGCAACCCGCGGGCTTCGGCAACGGCCGTCAAGAGGGCGGCACCAGACAACACAGGGCCGGACTCCACAGCAGCGGAAGAAGCAGACTGCCCCCCTGCATCGTCGCTTCGCTCCTCAGCGTCCCCCGGTCCTTCGGCCGGTGGGACAGCAACGGCGCCACCGAGTTCAATACCCTCTTCGGTGGCCCACTCCTGGAGGACATCATCAACGGAGCCGCCCTGCTGCTTCGCACGCGCCTTTGCAGAACGCTCAACCAACGACTCCGGCATCTTGCGCGCCACAGCAACCGCGGCGAGAAGGGCCGCGCCACTCAAGGCAGCCGACTGACCCCCTCCGTCAGCGGCTCCGCCACTGCCACCTCCCCCTGAAGGGGAGGAAACCTCGGGAGAGGGATCCTGATCAACGGGGACGGCAGACGGTTCAGTTGCCGTCAGGCCTTCTTCGGTGGCCCACTCTTGGAGGACAGCGTCAACGGAGCCGCCGGTCGCGCTCGCCCGAGCCTTGGCCGACCGCTCGATCAGGGATTCCGGCATACCGCGGGCTTCGGCGACCGCAGCGAGAAGGGCGGCACCGGAAGGAGCCCCCGCGGGCGGATCTGCTTGACCCCCTCCGTCAGCGGCTCCTCGGCCGCCACCTGCCCCTGAAGGGGGGGAAACCTCGGCCGCGGGGACAGCAGGTGAATCGGCTCCGCCTGATCCGACCCAGCTGGCGATTACGGCTTCGGCGGTCGAGCCGGAAGCCTTGGCTCGAGCGGCTGCGGACCGCTCGAAGAGAGACGCCGGTGCGCCGTAGGTCGCTTCGAGTTGTTGGAGGTTCTCTTCCATCGCTACCTCAGTGAGAGCAGGTACTCGGCGAGGGCATCGAGGTCGCCCTGGGTTAGGTATCGGTAGGACGGCATTATCGACCAAGGCCGCTCTGCCCGCGGATTGTCGAGATGGTCCTTGAGCTGTCCGACGTCTTCGATTCGGCTGCCAACGTGCATGAGATCGGGCCCGAGTCGCTCGATTCCGATGAGCGCCGGCGCCTCGTTCACGTAGTCGCCCGCCAGACTCACTGGGCCGAGTCCGACATCGGGGACGATCGGTCGGACCGACTGCGTGTGGCACGCAATGCATGCCTCCCGCACGTAGATCGCTCTCCCGTCGGCGGCCGCGGAACCATCCGGGATGGACCGTGCCGACTCGGCGAGGATCGTCTCATCCATGACCGCGGGATCGAGAGCGGGGACGAACACCGTAAGGAGAGCCACCGCCAGGAACGCACCGACGATCCCACCGCGCAAGGCGGGGCACGAGATGGTTGCTCCCGAGCTCTCGAGTTGGAGGTCGAATGGATCGTCTTCCACATCGAGAACCCAGTCCGACGTCTTCCACGGTGCCGTGAGTAACGCCGCGACGAAGATCAGCTGGGCAACAGCGAACGCCACCACACCGGCGGCGCGCACGGCAAGGAACGGACCAACGGCCTCGTCGACGAACGCCCATCCCTCGCCAAACGAGGTGAACTCTGCCGAGTTGACTCCTGCAGCCCACACGAGACCGGTCGCCGCTCCGGCAATCCACATGCCAGCAACGGAGACCACAACGCCGACGGCAGCCAGCACCAAGTGCCCGCTCGCAAGCCCGCGCCGGCTCGTGGCGGCCCCACTCGCGTAGTAGCCGAAGGCGAAGAGCCAGAACGTGAATGCACCGCCAAAGAGCAGCAGATCTCCTGCGGCGGTCCACTCGGTGAGGCCGACAACGGCGCTCGAACTCCTCAGCGCCTGTGCCACGTTGTGGATCGGCACAAGCACGAAGAACAGCATGCCGACGGCCGCGAATGCAAGCGTCACGCGATCCTGCACGAGCCGGGCACGGCCGCGCATCAGAATCGACAGATCGCGAGTGATCAAGGCGACCGGAACGAACAACGCGATCGAGAAGGCGACGCCGACGCTCTGGAGCCATCCGGGGATTGGACCGTAGATGTAGAGCACCGGTCCGGTCGCAGCCCACACGAAAACGAGGGACCAGAACCCGAGAGCGGAGAGCGGCGTTCCACCGAACGAGACCTGCCCCGTCAGCTTGGGGACGAGGTAGTAGAGGAATGCAAGGCCTGCGGCCACGAACCAGAACCCGGCGAGCCCGGCACGGAAGAAACCGATCTGAAGGGCGCCGACCGAGCCGGGCAGACCGGGAAGCACCCCGAATGCCACGAGAAGTACCGCCCACCACGATGAACCGAGCAGGTACCACTGCGCAGGGACGAGATTCCCAGCATCCTGCGCAACCGTTCGTGTCACAGTGATCGCCGAGAGCATGAGGCCGACCAGCATCAACAGCTCGGCCACAGCTGGAGCTTGGAGATATGGACGGCCGTCGCTCAGCCCGGCGAGGATGGCGATTGCACCGAAGGCAACACCGAAAGCGATTGCGGCGAACGAGAACGGCAGGAGCCTTTCGCCCTTTACCTCCCGGCCCGAAATCCGTGGGAGAACGAAGTAGACGGCGGCGAGGAAACCGAGCGCCAACCACCCATAGAGAAAGAGGTGCACCGCCGCGGCCGACAATCGCCCATAGGAGAGGTAGGAGACACGAGCGAAGAGCTCGGGGAACACCAGCTGGAGCGATGCGACGGCGCCGGCCAGCACCGAGAGAACGAGGAACACCGACGCCGACAATAGGTGCCAGCGGACGCTTCCTTCAACGCCGGAATGCATGTCATCCGGTGTTGCGTTCTCCGCATTCACGATTGCACCGACCTCCGTCGCCATGGCAGGCCCGTCTCTCCTTCGGGCGGCCGAAAGCCTAGCGGCACCCATGCCGGTTCACAGCCTGGGGTGCGTTGCCGATCGCAAAGCGGTGGCCTCGATCGTCGAGCCAACACGCCGTACAGACAGCGTTTCGATGCTCTTGCACGCACGGCGCATCAGTTCGGCATAGAATCGCCGCCGTGTGGAGAAGTACGTCGTGACGGATCGAACAAAGCTTGGCATTGGCCTCACCGCCATCGTGGTGGGGAGTGTCGTGGTCTTGGCCGCGTCGCTTTTCGTCCACGCGGCGCAGGCCCCGACCACCGACCTCGTTGGGAACGAGCTCTATCCGCTCGTACCGCGCGGCTGGGTACCGGCGACCATCGGCCAACTCATCGCGATCGGCGGCGTCTTCCTGATCCTCGGCGGCGCAACCCTCGCATTCGTATACGACCGCCCGTTCACGTGGGCACGCGCCGCGATCGGCGCATGGCTCTTCGTCGCGATGGTGCTCGTCGTATTCGCCGTCATCCCAAATCAATGGGTCGCCCTCACCCAAGCTTCGCTCGAGTGGACCCCGCAGAAGATCCTGGTCACCGTCCCTCCCGTCCTCGTGCTCGGCAGCGACATCTCGGTTTCCTATGCCACGCTTTCGCAGATGGTCATCGGGGGTTACCCGGTCGTCATGCTCGGCCTCATCGCCACAGCGATGGTTGTGCTGCAGAACCGGAAGAAGGCCATCGCCAAGACAAAGCCGACGCCGGTGTCGTCGTTCGGACGGCCGATGAGAGAAGGTCTGGGATGACGCCCGACCGCACCAATTGGTTTGGGTGGCGACCCGCAGCCGGACTGCCGGACCACGGGAGAGGGATCACGTGACGGACGACAACGGCAGCGGGAAGGGCATCGGCGGCGCCGTGACCGGCGTGCTCGACCACATCCGCGAGAGCCAGGTATGGACGTCCATCTTCCGCCCGGGCTCCCCGATGCGTGTCGACAACCAGGACACGCCGCGCAACCGCTCGTACGTTGTGATGAACAACGTGCTCTATCACCTTCACCCGGTCAAGGTGAAGCGCCACGGAGTGCGCCTCTCCTACACGCTGTGCCTCGGTGGCCTGAGCTTCTTCATGTTCATCGTGCTCACGATCACCGGCATCTTCCTGATGTTCTACTACTCGCCGACGTCGCCTCAGGCATACTTCGATCTCGAAGCCCTGAACACCGATGTGGCCTTCGGGCAGCTCGTGCGCAACATGCACCGGTGGGGCGCTCACCTCATGGTCCTGACGGTGTTCCTCCATATGGCTCGGGTCTTCTATCACGGCGCGTACAAGCCGCCGCGCGAGTTCAACTGGATCGTCGGCGTGATCCTCCTGATGCTCACCCTCCTGATGTCGTTCACCGGCTACCTCCTGCCCTGGGACCAGCTCGCGCTGTGGGCCGTCACCGTCGGAACGACCATGGGGCAATACGCACCAGTGTTTGGCGAGCAAGTCAGCTTCGCCCTGATCGGCGGTGTGCAGATCACTCCGGACACCCTGCTGCGTTGGTACGTGCTCCACGTCGTGTTCCTCCCGTTCATCATCACGCTGTTCATGGCCGTCCACTTCTGGCGCGTCCGCAAAGACGGCGGAATCTCAGGACCGCTGTAGGGAGGCGCCGTGGCACAAATACCCGACAACATCCTGAGGCGCTCGGCCGAAGCGAGAGCGAAGAAGGAGGGGCGCCCGGTCGACGAGATTCTCGCTGAGATGAAGGGCGAGGCTCCGGCGCCGGCAGCATCGAACGACCCGGTCCCCGAACCGGCTGCCGCCCCCACGCCGGCCGCCACTCCGGAGCCCGCCGCCACGCCCCCGGCCGCCGCCGTTGCCGTGATGGAAGAAGAGACGGCCGTCGACGTCGACGGAAACGTCGAGCTGGCCGGAGCAACATCCGACCGACTCCTCACCGTCATCCGGGCCGGCGAGGTCCAGCGGATTCGATCTGCACCCGCCGACCGAGTCACCGTCTGGCCGCATTTGCTGGCCATCGAGTTCGTGGCGCTGCTCGTGGTGCTGACCTTGCTGATCGTGCTCGCGATCTTCATCGACGCGCCGTTGCTCGAGTTCGCGAACTTCAACGAACAGCCAAACCCCTCGAAGGCACCCTGGTACTTCCTCGGGTTGCAGGAGTTGCTCGCATACTTCGATCCGCAAGTCGCCGGCATCATCATTCCGACGTTCGGCGCGCTCGCAATTGCGATCATCCCCTACATCGACAAGAACCCCTCGGTGCGCCCGTCGCATCGCAAACTCGCCATCATGATCTTCACGTTCTTCATCATGGCGGCTGCCGTGCTCACCATCTTTGGATCGTTCTTCCGTGGACCGGGATTCAACTTCACCTTCCCGTGGGAAGACGGCATCTTCTTCGATGATCTCAAGTCGCTGCTCGAATGAGGACACCTACGTGAGCGCCACCACCATCTTCGTCATCGGGATCATCGGAGCCGGAATCCTCACGGTCCTCGGGATCTTCGCCGTCGCGATCCGCCGGGGTCCCGCGGCCGCTCCGATCACGTCGGAAGAACTCACAAGCGGAGCACCGCCTGCCGAGTTGAAGGCGCCGGTGGTCATCACCGGTTCCGACACGCAGGGCAACAGCGAAGAAGCTCCCGCCACGGCCGCGACGATCACCGATTTGTCGAGTGAGCCCCCTGCCGATCCGCTCACCGAAAAGCAGGCGCTGACGCCTGCCGAATATGGCGTCACCCGCAGGAAGTTCCTCAACCGTGCGCTCTACGTCGTGTTCGGGTTGTTCCTCGCCCAGTTCGCTCTCGGCGCCATCTCGTATGTGTGGCCGAAACTGAAAGGCGGATTCGGAGCACCGATCAACGCCGGGAACCTCGACGAGTTGAAGGCCTCGCTCGCCGATGGGGGAACCATCACTCCGGTGTTCCTTCCCGCGGCGCAAGCCTGGGTGGTGCCGTTCGAGATGTCCAAGCTGCCTGGCTCGTCCTACGAAGGCGTCCCGTTCGTCGTTGCCGGAGGCGAGAGCGACGGCGTGGGCGTCATGGCGCTGTGGCAGCGATGTCCCCACCTCGGTTGTCGCGTCCCCGAATGCACTCCATCGCAGGGATTCGAGTGCCCATGCCACGGCTCCCGCTACAACATCCACGGCGAGTACAACACTGGTCCCGCGCCGCGCAACCTGGACCGTTTCGGCCTCGCCGTCAACGGTGCCGGGGACTTGATCATCGAGACCGGCACCGTGGTGCAGACGCCGCGTTCGAAGGAACTCACCGCGGAGTATCCGCAAGGTCCGTTCTGCGTATGAGGTGCTCGCTGTGACTCCCGCGCCCGACCTCATCGTCGCCGCCGAAGAAGCCGAGGCCGCGGCGGCCACCGGCGGTTTCGGCATCGGCGCCATCGTGCTGGTCGTGGTCGTTGCGTCGCTGCTGGCATGGATGGCGTATCTCGTCCTCAACAGCCGCCGGTCCCGTTCAACCTTCGAGGAGACACCTCCACCGAACCAGACCCCCTATATGTCGGACGCGGAACTCGAGAACGTGCGCACGACCAAGGTGCTTCGCGCGGCCGTGTTTGCCGCAGCCGCGCTCGCACTCGTCATCCCTGCGTATGCCTTCAACGAGTCCAACCGTCAGGCCGAGGCAGCAGATGACATCGCTGCACTTGCGGTCGAGGAAGGCGAGCATTGGTACAACTTCTTCGAGTGCTCGTCGTGCCACGGACCCGACGGTGGCGGCGGAGCGGCAGCCTTCACCGAGCCTCGCAGCGGTGTCGACACGTCCTGGCAGGTTCCGTCGCTCAACGACGTCCTCTACCGATTCGATCGCGATGAGATCAGCGATCTCATCGTCTATGGACGGCAGGGAACACCGATGCCGGCGAGCGGCCTCGAGGGCGGTGGCGCCATGACCGTCCAGGAAGTCGACCAGGTGATCGACTTCCTCGCTTCGATCCAGATTCCCCAGGCCGACGTTGTCGCCCGCACTGATCCGACCGTCTCGAGCGCCGTGAACCGCATCTCGGGCGGCGCCGAGACGACGCAGGGGCTCGTTGACCTCCAGCAGGCTGAGATCGACGACGTACTCCTCGCCCCCGATCAACTCGCGGCGGCCGGTGACCTTGGCCTGGAGACACGAGCGCTGCTCGGCGGCCCCGCATCGTGCACGGAAGCCTCCGCAGAGATCGTGCTGACGACGTGCACCGACCCGGCTCCCGATGCGGATCGCGACGGGCTCTCCGACGCGGCAGAGCCGCAGCTCACAGGAATTGCGGCGGCCGCGTATGCGACGCTCACCGAACTCCGCGGCACGGTCCAGGTCGAGCAGGGAATTTTCGACATCGCATTCGATCCGACGACCGGATTCACCAACGAGAGCCAGGACGGCCGGCCGATTCCCGACCTCGACGAGGCCGAGACCATGCTGGGAGCGATCGAGGCGGACCTCCTGCTGATCCGCGTCACCACCGACCGTCAGGACGAGTTCCTCGCCGATCTCAACTCGGGGATGGCGTACCTCGAGGCGTCCTCCGCCGCAGAACCGTGGGACGTCGACTTCGACGAAGTCGCTTCTGCCATGGGTGACCAGGCAGGAGTCGCCATTCCGATCGACGATGCCGAACGGGCCGTTGGGTTGTTCAACGGCTACTGCGCCAGGTGCCACACCGGGGGCTACAGCGCCGGTCCGACGTTCGAAATCGGCGCAGGTCGCGGTGCCTGGGGCCCAGCGATCAACGACGGGAGATCCATTGCCCAGTTCCCGTCCATCGAAGAGCAGGTGGCATTCATCATCACGGGAAGCAACGCCTCGGAGGCCTACGGCGTCAACGGCTTGGGAAGCGGCCGGATGCCCGGCTTCGGCGCTTCGCTCAGTGCAGCAGACATAGAGCTGATCACGCTCTACGAGAGGTCGATGTGATGGATCGACGAACGTCTTCTCTTGGCCGGCTCACCCGGAGCGAACGTGGTCTCGGGACCCTGGAAATCCTCGGCTTGATCGCGATGATCGCGCTGTTTCTTGCGATGATCCCGTTCGTGCGCGAGGCCGTCCAAGACATCGTCGGCGCCGTATTCAACCGCAGGGACGACGCAACCGGCGAGGTCACGGACTTCTCGCAATTGATGCGTGGCATCTTCTTTGTGGTCGGAGCAGTCTTCCTGTTCGTCGGCGCGGGTTGGCTGATCTTGTCGACGAACGTGGGGAAGCACCTTGCCTTCCTTCTCACAGGAAGCGCCGTGTTCGGATGGCTAACCCTGAGCGGGGTCCTCTTCGTGGTCTACGCACCTCGTGGTATCCGACCCTCGAACCTCGAGGGCCTCAACGCATTCCAGATTCGTGTCCCGGCGATCGCTCTCGCCCTCGGGGCGTTCATCCTCTTCGTGATGTTCGTCATGGCGCTCGACCGCTACGAGCGTGACGCTCCGGTCGCGTAGCCGATGGGCGCTCAATTCTCCAGCGCATCGTGGTCGATGGGCTACGGCATCGAGATGGCACCGCCGCCGCCGATCCGACGTGCCGACGGATCGGAGATCGAGCAGCCGGGCAACGACAGCACATGGTGGGACGGGCTGCTCGCAACGTCGTATCAGGCGGGACTCGGCGACCTCCAGCTGTTCGCCACAACGCCCGAGGCCGTTCGTTTCTGGGGTGCGGCGGGTGCCCACGAAGGAAGGCCGGTATCGCTCCGCCTCCCCCGCTTTCTCGAACGCCGCGGCGCCGACGAGATCAGCGACGAAGTGATGGTGAGCATCGAGGCTCGCGCCCTGGCCCCGGACCTCGGTATCTGGGTGATCGAATCACCCGCGAAGTGGTTCCGCGGTCGACGGGCATGGGCGCTCAACCGCCCTCCGTTCACGACCGGCGACGCGCCCTTCGATGCCTATGCCACCTCGTGGGCGTGGGACTGCTCGAAGACCCCAGAGGCACTGCGAGCGGCCTTGGCCCCACTTCTTGCAACTATCCGCACCATTCTTGGAACCCAGCCCGGCGCCATCGTCACCGATTCGGGCGTGAGCACCTGGTTGCCGGTCGGAGAGGTTGGCACGCGCCTTCCGGCCCTGCTG
>CAZONX010000089.1:0-9043 GCA_964581295.1 uncultured Acidimicrobiaceae bacterium | reverse complement strand
AGCGCACCGATGTCGACGACCTCAACACCTTCATCCTGGCGTTGATCCAGGCCGACCAGTTCGGCGTCTCGATCGCGAGAATGTTGCGGGTGCAGGCAGACGAGATGCGTGTGCGTCGGCGCCAGCGTGCCCAGGAGCGAGCCTTCGCCGCACCGGTGAAGCTCGTGTTCCCGCTCGTGCTGTGCATCTTCCCGTCGATCTTCGTCGTGATCCTCGGACCTGCGGTGATCAATATCATGGATTCGGGCGCCTTCTCGTAGACAGGCGTCCCGCTGGAGGGGTATTTGGCAGAGGCGGCCGCGGCGGTGGCGCCTGCGAATGCCGCGCCTCCGCGCGTGGACAATGAGCGCTTCACTCAACAACTGGGCAGAAGCGACACCGACGACCTCTTCCACTCGCCCGTCGGTCGCCTGCCGCAGGGAGACCACCTACTCCGGATCGAGTGGTGGTGGAATGCACAACGCGTGACCGTCGGGATCGGCTTCCCCTCCGATGTCGATTCGGCGATCGGCGACCGACTCGGCAGGGTCGATCTCCGCGGCCCGGTCGTCGAGACTGAGGTGGAGGTGGAGGCAATTCGTGCCCTGCTCCGGTGCATTCACCCACACGAACCGGGTGGCGGAAGCTACTCCCTCTTTCGGCGAGTCTGACGGCGGCTCAAACACCACCTCATCGGTCGCATCGGTGGCGAAGCGCCGACTGAGCAATCGCGCCTACCGCCCGGCAGACGACTGTGGGTCGGTGCTGGTAGCGACGGTGCACAGCCAGGGAAGGCTCATCGCCCTACCGTGGTGCGCGCACCTTGCGACGCTCGAGACCCGCTGATTCCGTCCGGTCGTGATCGTGATGCCGCTGTTGTCCAATTCGTGTTCGGCGACCCGACGATGCGATGCCCAGCGCGCGCGACAACGGAGGCCCCGGAGGACCCCCGCTCTCGACTGTCAGCTTTCGACTACTAGGCCAGCGTGGTGGCGACTTCGTTGAACTTGGTGCTTACGTTGCGACCAAGGACTGCGACCGCCACGATAGCGATGACTGCGATGAGTGCTACGAGCAGAGCGTACTCCACCATGCTGGCACCATCTTCTTCATTCAGGAACCGGCTCTGGAAGGCCGTCCAAAGACGAAGCATGTGTATCCTCCTTCGGGGATGATCCATTGACAACTGTATCGGCGGACAAGCCCCCGGCCTATAGGGCGATCGCACCAAAGTCGGCAAATGGGTCGCCCGACCTAGACAGAGGTAAATCGACCTGCCTGGGCGTCAGGGCTTGTCGAGGCCGAGACGGATTGCCTCTACTGCCGCCTGAGCACGGTCGGAGACGTGAAGCTTGACGTAGATGCTCGCCAGGTGATTCTTCACGGTCTTGCGCGAGATGTACATTTCATCCGCCAGGTCCTCGGTGCGCGAGAGCCCACCGGCGAGCAGGGCGAGGAGCTCTCGTTCACGTGCGGTCAAGGATTCGGCGGCTGGAGGGAGCTTCGCAGCGCGATAGGGAGCGATCGCCTCGGCGAAGTCGTCGGCGTCGAGCAGGTTGACGCCGTCGTGGGCGGCACGGATCGACGCCGCAAGGTCGGGAAGCGGTGTTGCCTTCGAGAGGAACCCGACGGCGCCCGCGGCTCGTGCCCGGGAACGCTGCTCGTCGTCGGTGTGCATCGTGACGACGAGCGCCGGCGGAGGATCCTCGCGGGAGCGGAGCACTGAGAGACCCGTGCCGTGCGGCATTTCGATATCCACGAGCAACACATCGGGGTGAACCTGATCGAGCACGCCGGACAGCTCTCTGCCCGACGTCGCAACTCCAATGATCGTGATGTCCGGGAGCGAGCTGAGGGCTTGGCGCAGGCCGTCGAGCACCAGGACATGGTCGTCGGCGATGACCACGGTGATCGGCTTGCTCATCGGGGGCCCCACGCGACGGTCACGGTGGTGCCGCGGTTCGCCGCCGAGACGATCGAGAGACGAGCGCCAATCGATTCCGCCCGTTCTTGCATTCCAACCATGCCGAAGCGGTCCTCCTTGTCGACGGATCCCTCCAAGCCGACGCCGTCGTCCCGGATCCGCAGCTCGCCGGTCTCTCGCTCCACGATGCCTTCGATGCGAATCGTCTGCGCCTGCGCATGCTCCTCGGCGTTGCGCACCGCCTCGGTCATGATCGCGCCGAGCTGTGCCATGGCGTCTTCCTTCGGGAGCGAATGCTCCACGAGGTCGATGATCAACGACGGGCCATCCTGCGCCATGTCGGCAACGAGGGACTGTGCATGCTCGAGGAGGCTCCCCGTCTGCTGGGAGCGCAGTTGCGTCACGGTCGCGCGCACGTCATCGACGAGACTCGACACGGTCTCGCGCAGCGACAAGAGGTGCTCGAGCGTCTCGGCTTCGAGATCGGCCTGTTGGATGGTGAGGTCGAGCCCTAACCCGATCGAGACAAGGGATGGCCCGATGTTGTCGTGGAGTTCGCGAGCTACGCGCACGCGCTCTTCGCGCACCGCGCGGTACGCGATCGATTGAAGCAGCAGTACGTTGTCGAAGGCGAGGGCGACTCCGAGCATCGCCCGATCAATATCCGTGTCGTAGCGAGAAAGCCTGTCGGTGCCGACGGGGCGAAGCATCAGCGTTCCAAGGCGGTCGTCGTTGAGGACGATCGGGTAGCGGACGGGTTCGCCGGCCGGACCGGAGATCTCGCGGGTTGCCACCGTGATCTCGTCTGCAGAGTCCCGGATCGAGATCGCTCCTGCGGCGTAGGGAACGGTCACAGCGAGGTCACGCAATGCGGAACGGCCGATCGTTATGGGATTCAGTTCGGCGGACCCGGCGAGGCTCGAGAGGTCGCCGAGGAGCCGATGGGCGGTCTCGAGTCGATCAAATCGAGGGCTGCCGGGTAGTGACCGTGGCTCATCGACGAGGATGCGCCGAGCCTGTGAGAACGTCACGCCAATGAGAATGAAGAAGGACACGATTAGCAGCAAAGTCACGGTGAGCGGATCGTCCGAGTCCGCTGCGACGACTGCGATCAATCCAACGACCGTTGCCAGCGTGGTGAATCCGCTCAAGATTCCTCCGTGGAATGCGGAGGCGAAGAACACCGGCACGGTGAGGTAGAGCAGGAACGGACTGTCGATCCCGCCGGTGAGACTGACCGCCATCAGCGACGTGACCACACCGAGGAGCGCAAGCAGCGCCCCCACGATGGGTGTGTCTTTCTGCTGCTGAGGAATGGCCTGCATGGCCACCGTGTAGGCCGTCACGGCAACCGAGGCCGTGACGACACCGGGTGTCGCTCCATACTCGATCACCGACAATCCGACGCCGGCAACGAGCGAAACCCACTGCAATACCGACTGAATCCACTCGAATCGAATCTCCCACGAGTCCCGCATGCGGCCAGGGTACAGTCGCTGCATGAACGAACAGAGTGTTCTTCGCGACAACGTCCACATCCTGCTCGGCGGCGGCATCGGCGCCGGTAAGAGCGCTGCCGGCCGCCGGTTCGCGATGCTCGGCGCCACGGTTGTCGAAGCGGACCGCGTCGGCCATGCCCTCCTCGAGCCCGGTAGCCCGGTCGCCGACGAGGTAGCTCAACGATGGCCACAGGCGTCGATCGACGACACGATCGACCGAGTCCGGCTTGCGGCGGTGGTATTCGCGGATCCAGACGCCCTCCTAGAGCTCGAGCGCTTGACCCACCCGCACATCATCCGGCGCATCGGCGAACTCGCAGAGACTCACCGCAGCCTCGTTGTCGAGGTCCCCGTGCAGATTGCGCCGCGCGGCGAGTGGACCCACATCCTGATCCAGGCCGGCGCGCCAACGCGACGCGATCGTGCGATCGCGCGCGGCGGCGCCCCCGACGATGTGGATCGCCGCATGAACCGCCAGGCATCATCGGACGAGTGGGTGCGATGGGCCGACGAGACCATCGACAACACAGGTACGCTCGCCGAGCTGAACCGACAGGTCGATGCACTCTGGCATCGGCTCACCGCGATCGACCACGAGGACACGCCCGGATGATCGAGAGCCAACCTTTTCGCCTCCACTCGGACTTCGAGCCGTCAGGAGATCAGCCAGCGGCGATCGCTCAACTCGTTGAAGGGGTGCGTCGGGGCGATCGCTTCCAGACGTTGCTCGGGATCACCGGCTCCGGGAAGTCGGCGACCGTGGCTTGGACGATCGAGCAGTTGCAGCGACCGGCGCTCATCCTGGCGCCCAACAAGGCACTCGCCGCCCAGCTGGCGAACGAGTTTCGTCAGTTCTTCCCCGAGAATCGCGTCGAGTACTTCGTCTCCTACTACGACTACTACCAGCCGGAGGCGTACATCGCCCAGACCGACACGTACATCGAGAAGGAGTCGACGGTCAACGACGAGATCGATCGCCTGCGCCACGCCGCGACAGCGGCGCTCCTGACCCGCCGCGATGTGATCATCGTTGCATCAGTCTCGGCGATCTACGGGCTCGGATCTCCTGAGCAGTACGAGGGGCAGCTGCTGCGCCTGGTACGCGGCGTCGAGTTCCCGCTCGAAGCAGCCATCCGACGGCTCGTCGATATCCAGTACGAGCGCAACGAGGTCAGCCTGATCCGCGGCAAGTTCCGGGTGAAGGGCGACACGCTCGAGGTGTTCCCGTCCTACGAAGAGACGATCTACCGCGTCGAGTACTTCGGTGACGAGGTGGAGCGAATCCTCCGCATGAACCCTGTCACGGGAGAAGTGATCGACGAGCAGAACGAGCTGTGGGTGTATCCCGCGAGCCACTACGTCACTTCTCAGGAACGAATGATCCGAGCGCTCGCGGCAATCGAGACGGAGCTGGCTGAGCGTCTCGTTCACCTCGAAGAGCGGGGGAAGCTGCTCGAGGCGCAACGGCTGCGCATGCGCACGTCCTATGACATGGAGATGATGCGAGAGGTCGGCTTCTGCTCTGGGATCGAGAACTACTCGCGGTATATGGACGGCCGTGAGCCGGGAGAGCCGCCGTACACCCTGCTCGACTACTTCCCAGACGACTACATCACGATCATCGATGAGAGCCACGTCGCCGTCCCACAGATCCACGGGCAGTACGCAGGCGATCGGTCGCGCAAGGACGTCCTGGTCGACCACGGCTTCCGCCTGCCGTCGGCAATGGACAACCGACCGCTCACCTTCGAAGAGTGGTACGAACACACAAGCACTGCGATCCTCCTCTCGGCAACGCCGAGCGCGTGGGAGATCCGCGAGTCGGCACAGATCGTCGAACAGGTCATCCGGCCTACCGGGCTCGTCGATCCGGAGGTGATCGTCCGCCCGACCAAGGGCCAGATCGATGATCTGGTCGAGGAGATCAGGCTGCGAGCCGAGGCGGACCAACGCGTGCTGGTGACCACCCTGACCAAGAAGATGGCCGAGGACCTGTCGGACTACCTGCTTGAGCTCGGCGTCCGGTCGCGCTACCTGCACAGCGACATCGACACGCTCGAGCGCGTGCAGATCCTTCGGGACCTCCGCATGGGGGAGTACGACGTGCTCATCGGAATCAACCTCCTACGCGAGGGGCTGGACCTGCCGGAGGTTTCCCTCGTGGCAATCCTCGACGCCGACAAGGAGGGATTCCTGCGGTCGGAGACGAGTCTGGTGCAGACCATCGGCAGAGCCGCACGAAACATCGACGGGTCCGTTGTGATGTACGCCGACGCCGTCACCGACTCCATGCGGCGAGCGATTGGGGAGACCAACCGAAGGCGGGTCCTTCAACTCGAATACAACGAAACCCACGGAATCGATCCGCAGACGATCCGCAAGAAGGTTTCGGACATCCTCGAGTTGATCCAGAGCAGCGACGCCCCTGCCGGCGACCGCCGCGCGCGAGAGCTGCGCCGCCGCGAACCGCTCGACCTCGACGTCGCCGACCTTCGCCGGCTCATCCAGACTCTCGAGGACGAGATGCACGAAGCGGCGTCGGAGTTGCGCTTCGAATATGCGGCGCGCCTTCGCGACGAGGTCGACGACCTCAAGCGAGAGCTCAAGGAGCTCACCGAAGCCGGGATGTGAACGGGCGGAGCGTGCGCGTCGCAGTAGCGTGGGCGCCATGACCTCGACCGGATTACGCGATGCGATCGTCCGCGTCCTTCCCGTGGCCGTAGTCGTCGGCGTCCTGGCGGCGATTGTGATCGCGGCAGCGGCCGGCACGGGTGCGTCCACGGTGGGCGGCCGGCTCGGAGGCGATTTCCCGTCCTTCTACGCGGCAGGGCGAATGGTGCTCGAGGGTGCAGGGGATGCGCTCTACGACCCGGCGGCGCAGGCCGAGTACCAACTGCCGCTGTTCTCGGGCACCGAGGGCATCCTCTACTTCGCATACCCGCCGTTCACTGCAGTGGCGTACGCCGCGCTCGCGATCCTGCCCTATCGCCTCGCGTTCGTCGTGCATGGCCTTGCCTCCGTTGCCGCCCTTTGGGGAGCCGTGCACCTCGTCCGTCCGCTGCTCCCGAAGATCCTGCGGACCGGCAGGGACGAACTGGTGGCCGTCGCGGTGCTGCTCGGCACGTATCCGATCCTGCGCGCCGTACTCGGTGGGCAGAACACCGCGTTCACCCTGCTGCTCCTCGCAGCGCTGTGGCGGTTCGCCTCAGACGACCGCTACGTCCTTGCCGGCCTCTCGCTCGCGGCGTTGGCCTACAAGCCGCAGTTCGGCTTGCTCGTCGTGCTGCTCGTGGCGGCCGCACGACGCTGGAGAATCCTCGCGTGGTGGGCGGTTGGCGCCGGCATGGCGTACGCGGTGGGAGCGGCGCTCATTGGTTGGCGGTGGCCGGCAGCCTGGCTTGACCAGACCGGGGCGTTCAACGACGAGAACCTCATCGTCAATGGTGATCTCATGGTCTCCGCGATCGGGTGGTTCAGAAGCCTCTTCGGGATCGAGCCGGTCTGGCCGATCGTGGCCGGCCTCGTGGCGGCGGCACTCGTGGGGCTGATCGCTGCCGTTCAATGGTGGCGCGGGGGTATCGACTCAAGCGCCATCGCCCTCGGTGCGACGGCCATCGTGATCGGATCGCCTTCCGCTCTCTACTACGACGCGGGCCTGGCAACTGCGACCGTTGCCATCGGCGCCGACCGCCGCTGGCCCGGTTCGGTTGGCGCGGTCGTCGCGTTCGTCGCCGCGTCGTGGTCTCAGCTGGCCGCTCACGCGCTCGGGTGGAGTCCGCTCTTCCCGGTTCTGCTCGTGGTGTTCGGGTGGGCCGCCGTCTCGGTCCTGCGGCCGAACGAGGATCCCGTCGTCCCGTAGCGTCCCGGACCCGCTTCACTACGGTGTCCGAGTTGAGGAAGGCCACGATGGCGAGCGATACGATTCACATCAGCGGCGCCCGCGAGCACAACCTGAAGGATCTCCACCTCGAGCTGCCGCGCGATCAACTCATCGTGTTCACCGGGTTGTCGGGCTCCGGCAAATCGTCGCTCGCCTTCGATACGGTCTACGCCGAGGGACAACGCCGCTACGTCGAGAGCCTGTCGGCCTACGCCCGCCAGTTCCTCGGTCAGATGGACAAGCCGGACGTCGACTTCATCGAGGGCTTGTCACCGGCGATCTCGATCGACCAGAAGACGGCGAGTCGGAACCCGCGGTCGACGGTTGGAACGGTCACCGAGATTCATGACTACCTTCGCCTGCTTTTCGCCCGTGTGGGCATCCCCCATTGCCCAAACGACGGCTCGCCCGTCGCCAGGCAAACGCCGCAACAGATCGTGGACCGCATCCTCGAGATCGACGACGGCACCAGATTCCAGATCCTCGCCCCGGTCATTCGGGGCCGCAAGGGTGAGTATGAGCAGTTGCTCAAAGACCTCGCCCTCGAGGGATTCAGCCGCGCCCGGATCGACGGAGACGTGCGGGACCTCACCGACGACATCACCCTCGACCGCTACTTCCAGCACACGATCGAGGTGGTCGTCGACCGCTTGGTGAGCAAGTCGGGGATCGAGCGCCGCCTCTCGGACTCGCTCGAGACGGCGCTTCGCCTCGCCGACGGCATCGCACACGTGGCGATTGAGAACGGCCCCACGCTCTCGTTCAGCCAGCATTTCGCGTGCCCAGAATGCGGCCTCTCGTTCGATGAACTGCAGCCTCGCAACTTCTCATTCAACAGTCCGTACGGCGCGTGCACTGAGTGCTCCGGCATCGGAACGCGATTTCAGATCGACCCGAGCCTCATCGTTCCACAGAAGGACCGGAGTCTGGCAGAAGGGGCCATCGCTCCGTGGCGGGGCCGTCACCGGCTGACCTACTACCAGCGGTTGCTCTCGGCAGTCTCCGAGGCCGAGGGAATCGATATGGACCAGCCCTATCGAGAGCTGTCGGAAGAGCACCGCGACCTGCTGATGAACGGCACGGCCGATCGGGCCTACACCGTCAGCTACCAGAACCGTTTCGGGCGCACCCGCCGCTACGACACGACATTCGAGGGTGCGCTCCCGTGGCTTGAACGGCGCTACGCCGATTCGGAGAGCGACAATGTACGCGAGGGATACCAGCAGTTCATGCGCGAGGTGCCGTGCCGGTCCTGTAACGGGGGCCGCCTGAATCCAATATCGCTCGCCGTCACCGTCGCCGGGCTCTCGATCGACCGGATCTCGAACCTGTCGCTCGCCAACGCGTCGGCTGCGCTCGCCGACCTCGACCTCACCGATCGCGACGAACAGATCGCCGGGCGGGTCATCAAAGAGGTCCGGGCACGCCTCGACTTTCTCCTCAACGTCGGACTCGACTACCTCACCCTCATGCGGCCGGCTGCCACGCTCGCCGGCGGCGAGGCGCAGCGGATCCGCCTTGCTACCCAGATTGGTTCAGGCCTCGTCGGGGTGCTCTACATCCTCGACGAGCCTTCGATCGGCCTGCACCAGCGAGACAACCAGCGGCTGATCGAGACACTCGTGCGGCTTCGCGATCTCGGGAACACGCTGATCGTCGTCGAGCACGACGAAGAAACCATTCGCACGGCCGACCACATCGTCGATATCGGCCCAGGAGCCGGGGAGCACGGCGGCAAGATCGTCGCCGAAGGCACCCTTG
>CAZONX010000088.1:0-9415 GCA_964581295.1 uncultured Acidimicrobiaceae bacterium | reverse complement strand
TAAGGAATTATCCAAAAAGGTCTTAACGCTCATGGTCCGCAATACCACTTTAAACCGCCTTTTTCGACCTCGAAAACATCGTTATAAGCCCAAAATATAGCCCTGTTTTCATCCTGAATCCTTGATAATCGTTCATCCAGCTTGGTCCGACCCCAGATCAATTTTAACCCCAGATCAACCCAGATCACATTAAAACCTGTCCTTACCAGATATCAAATATTCAAATCGATCACATTCATACGTTAATGCTGTAATATAAAGTTCTATCTCCTCTGCATCTAAATACTCTACGGGATGCCGAATAACACTAACCAACCTTTCCTTTTTATCAAAAGCAAAATTTACAATCTCATGATCTGCATTTCTGTGCCACGCCATTAGGGCTAATTCATTCCATATCTGTGTACTTTTTGTCACCGCGATACTTCCCATTACTACAGAAACAAAAGAATAATACTGTCCCTCACGTCTAAGGTAGACGCGCTGGTGACGTTGTCGCCGGCTCAGCTTAACGTCCACATACCTATCGTTCAATATCCAACTATCCTTGTATTTTTTAGAAAGTGGAATCATCATTTTTTTTAGTTTGTCCATTAATTTAGCCTTCTTGCATTATTTTACAATATTGGGCATCCTCGTCGCGCTGCAGTAATTCACACTCAATTTTGTCTGCCGCTTCCACAGTCATGGTTATAAGGTCGTCGATTTCTTGCCACTGGGTAGTTGCTATATTAAAAAGGCGGTCGCCCTCAACTGTCACCATATGCTTTCTGTCCTTAGGGCTATAAACCGCGCACACTTTTGACATATTCGTTTTCTGTTGCATGCAGTAAAGGTTGTCTAATTTTTCCTGATTCTCCAAATCTATTTTCCCCACCGGACTGACACAATGCAATAGTGCTTCTCCCCCAAATACCTGAGACTTGAGTTCCAATTTGAATAATTGCTTACGAACGTTTCTGTATTTTTTATCGGCACCTGATCGCACGATGTGTTGGTTTGCTAATGTAACTTCACCAACATACCTACGTTTGGAATTTAAAACCGTGCTTCGGTCATCGATCTGCAGCTCTACTTTCAACTGGTTCCAGAGTGACTTAAAATTTCTTTCCAAGCTCTGGATATCTGGCCGTTTTACATCTGATGCATCACCTTTTCCGGCCATCCAATTGTCTGTGATGGGAAACGCAGACTCGAGTAAACCCTTAAGAGTTGGGATTTCCTGTTTCTTTGCAAGAATCTCTTCATCCACAATTAGACGGCTCTGATCGCTGTCTTTCTTTTCCTTAGGTTGGTGAATTAACCTTAGAAACTCAAACAGTCGGTTAAGAACCCGACGAACCTGTAAAACCTCTACAGTATCAATAAGATGGGGATAGTGAACCTGAATGAGTTCACTATCTTCTGGTGGAGTTTCGCGGCCATCAAGTTTTCGTTGAACCAGGCTGTCGATACGATCAACACGACCGGTCCTTTGCTCCATAGCAGAGGGAGTCCAGGAAATACCGTAGTGGAGCACTTTGCCACAGAATGTGTGAAGGTCTTCACCTTCTTGTAATACGTCTGTTGTAGCCAGTACCAACGGGAACCCAGGCATCCGGAATTGTCGCACTAGTCGATTATTGACGCCTCCGGACATCCGACCCACTGGAACCTGCCGCTGAAGGGTACGTCCGTATATCGAAGCGACCTGGGAAAGCTGTGCGTGGTTCAGCTCCGGGAAATTGACGCTTACCAGGGTGTCAAATGTTTTGGCTGCCTGGTGTAATTCGTAATACGCATTAAAGCCTTTCGCTTTTGATTGTGCTTGCAACAGATCAATAAATCTTTTGATAAGCTTTTCATCCGGTCTTTTGCCTGCTGCTTCGGCATTCAGTTCGAATGTACCGATCTGTTTGATTCCAAGCAGGTACAAATCAATATAAGCCCCACCCAGACGGGCCATACCGCTAAGAAGCTCTCTTCGCAATTCACGCTCACGAAATTGTGCACTGAAATTGTTCTTTTTACTTTCAGGCCAGAGGTTTTGCCGCAACTCCCTACACTGTCTAAGTTCTGTGAAAAACGTTTTAATCCCGATCCATTCTTTGGGCTCTGGAAAGTTACGGGCAGGCTCAGCAGGGGATGCAACATACAAAGAAAACCGCTGTTCAAGAATGGCCCCCGCTTCCTGACGTAAATCCTCGCATCGCTCTTTAATAAGCTGCAACGCTGCTGTTTGGTATGCTTCAAAGATATATAGTCTTGGATATCCTTCTTTACGCTCAGTGCGTTTTGAAAAAAGTCCAAACGCTCGCCTTCTCAACTCGGTATTAAGTTTTGTGGGCTCTATGTTAAGCTTTCGAGAGAGCGCTATGAAAGTCTCGTTCCAGCTTTTGAGCAACCATGCAACGTAGTCATCTTCAAAAAACGTTGCGTAAATCGAACTTATGGATGAAAGCCGGTTTCTTTGAAACGCGCCACCTGAAAGTACATTTATTGGTCCCCTGCCCCTGAAAAACCAAGCAAAAAAGCTGTCTCCACCACCCTCGTCATCATAATAGAAGTCATCTTCTTTTACCTCACCTGGCGCACTGTCCAGAAAATACTGCTTGCGCTGTTTCTGGCGCTTTTCATCTTTATAGTTTCTAAAAATGCGATCTAAATCCCTTCCCAGCGCTGGTAGCGCCTTTTTCATGCGCTTTTCAATCCACTTGTCAAAAATATTATCCAGCTTGGCTTTTAGTTCGGATACGGTGGCGACTCGACGGACAAAAACTAGTGCTTTTTCGCCGGTATCAAATGCACCGGATAGTGCTTTGGCCGTTGTATCAAGCTTAGGGTGGGGCAGGCTTTGATTAAACCGTTTTCGATAGGAGTCAACGATAGTGGCCAACGAGTGTGTATCAATGCCCCGCCTTTCACGGGTGTTGGCTTCCTGGCGTCCCTCAAATTTGCGCTCTTTTTCCTCGTTTTCTTCATCATCCTCCGATTTTTCCAACTCGGGCGGCCTTCTGTTTTCTTTTAAGGATTCCAGAAAACTTTCAAAGGATGAAAGCATTCCAATTTGAAAGCAATTGTTAAACCGCTTGTCCCCAAGGATTTCCGCCACCTTTTTCTGGATAAGCCCTACAACCAGTCGCTGCTTTGTGTCGGTCATCTCCATCGGTTCGTCATGCTGAAATAGGCCACCCTGGCGCCATTCCCGGCGGTACATGTTCTTGCTATATTTCTTATTGGCAATGTTTAAGTAAGTAACCCGCCTTGTGAGAAATCGTTTGATAATTTTCTGATGTAAGTGTGCGTTGTCTTTATCGCAAAGCATGTTGACAGGTAGTGGGTCAGTTCCATCAGGGCGAGTCACCAAGGCATCGGAAAATCCTAAAACTTCTAGCTGGCGATAGATGTCCGCATAGTCATATTCAAAGGGTGTGGCGGAAAGCAGCAGCACACGTTTAACACGCGGCTGATACCACGGGCAATCGTTTCTTTGACCATCTTTGTGCCCTAGTGCCAAGCCAAGTACACGATTACGGTTGCTGACTTTAGGGCCGAATCCGTGCTTCAGGTTGTGGGCTTCGTCAATGATTAACAGATCCAGATTGGGCACCAATGCGTTGACTACCCGTCCATAATCGTCTCTGAATTCATAAGGGTCACGGGATCTCATCAAACTGGGATTGATCCATGGAAGCAGACAACGAAGCATATGCCGATACCGCTGGCGGCTTTCTGCCTGTCGGGTCGCAATAGAAAACATTGTCATGCGTAAAAAAGGGTCCCTCCGGTCCTGGATACGCGAAAATGTTGTGAATTCATCAAAAGACCCACAATAGGCAGGTCTATAAACAGGCCAGCCGTTGAGGCTTTTAAAACAGTTGTCTTCTATTTTCCAGTTGTGCACGACGAAATTGGAAAGTTCCTTTATCCATTTCCGCTGGATATTTTCTCTTGGTGCTATGATCATCACTCGGGCATGCGGATTCATATGACGAAGCAGTCCAAGAACACCCAGAGCGATATAGGTTTTACCCATCCCGACCTCATCCGCCAGGTAGGCGATCCGGTTGCAGGCCAGCATATTATAGGCCGAAACAGTGCCCTCAAGCTGCGACTTTCCGAAACCGAGCTTTTTCGTCTTCTCCGTGGGTGCGAAGTCCACAAGCTCTGCAGCAAATGCTTTGGATATAGTTTTCAATTGGGCTCCCCGCTTTCCGGCTGCTTGATCATGCGCATGAACATCTTTTCGTACCAATCGAGGAACTCGGCACTGTCGGCCATATGAGGCGACAACCTGTCGCGAATCGCAGGCAGTTGCTTCAGCAATTGATTCAAACCCCGGCCTTCTTTTCGGTTGGCTTTTATGAATTCCGGATAGGCTCGGGCAACGCGGTTTCTGGCTTGCCGGGCGCATAAAAACGTAATGTAGGTCATCACGTCATCGCCGTCTTCACGCTCTATAGTCTTTTCCAGAAGCTGAGGAAGGGAATCATACTTGGCCCCGAAAAGGCGCGTTATGGCCTCACTTTTCTTGCTGCCAGCAATCGCATCGGTAACGTAACTGATCAGCTTCTCAAAGGCGTGATACACTCCGGCAAAACGATCAAACACAGTATCGTTTACCACGTAGCGATTGGACCGGCCGGCCTCGATCCCCTGCAGATTTGAATCCTTGGAAAGTTTCTCGACCAGAAAGTATTCCTGCTGCTCGGGTGAAAGCAGCGACCAATACATGAGTATCTCCTCGGGGGTCAGCGACATAAGTAGAGAAGGCCGCTGGTGCATGCCTTCCTCACGAACCAGGACTCGCCAGGTTCCTTTCCGGTGGGACACCTCCAGGAAACTGGTAGATGCCAATAGCTGGCCCACCCTTTCCGCTGCCCTCGATCCGCAATCAACCCAGCCGCCTTTTTTATTAATAGTATCAAGCGTAAAGAGTGGCAGCCCGCCCGGCTCCCTGATATCAATGGGGCCTGATTCAGTTCCTTCAAGCCGGTAAGTCAGTTTACCTTCAACCCAATCATAGCGAAAGCTCATGTCTATTGGAACAGGTTGAGATTCTTCCGTTTCCTCCGGTTGCATTTCCGTAAAAGATTCCGGCTGCTTTTCCAGCGGTTCGAGCCACCACCGGTTAGTAAACCCTACATCAGTGATATCAGTTAAAAACGCGGCTTCGAAATTTCCTGCTCCGGAGTGGCTGTGCCCGGGACTGGTAAGGTTTACCGAACCAACGAGGGTAATATTCGAACCGCCCTGCATCCAGAAGCGGTAAACTTTAGCATGCACCCTGCGCGGAGGCATTTTTTCAATACTTTTCCGTCCACCGGGAAGTAGGAGATCCTTTGGCAGGGTACTCCATTCAACGTTATCCAGGTTATTAACTGCCTGGTAGGTTTCTTCGGAGACAGCCGCGGAGCCGTCCATGTTTTGGGGTAGGAAAATTCGCACACGGCTGGGTTCGATCGCATCGAGAACATTCTGAAGCGTCCCGGAAGGATTCTTATCAAAAAAGGGCGAAATGATTTCCAGGTTTTCGCAAGCCCGGTAGAGTTTTAGATCCTCCAGCATGGCCGGCAAGCTGGTCTGGCCGCAAAACAGGCGGGTATTGTATCGACCACCAGTGGTAATCTGGGTAAGCTCGTTGCGATTGGTTCGCTGGATTAGGAAATCATGGATACGGTCCAGGGCAGCGTGATCTTCATCCGGGCAGCAGCAGCTTTTCATGCGCTGCATCAAGCCCAGCACGTCTTTTCGGAATGAAGTCCGATTATTGGGTTTGTCTATATTAGGAATTTCCTCAAAATGGCCGGTCTCGACATTTTCCCACCACCCAGCCCGGGTGAGGTTGGCTGAAAGGCTACCGATTATTAGGTTCAGGTCCTTCGAATCAGGGTCTTCTCCCTCTTCTGGATGACTTTCAACAAGGAGGAGGATCAGCTTTGGATGGAACGCCCCGTTGGCCCGGCGGACATCGATCCGACGGAAATCGAGCTGTGCCGGCAGGGCCTCCTGGGATAGTGCGGTGCGATCATAGTAGACGGCAATTTCGTCCATCGACCTGAGCGCGTCTTCCATCTGGATACGACGGATTTTTTCAACCTGGTGGAATGGTTTGTCAAACAGGATGGACAGGATATGAGCCTCAAAAAATCCCGGATCGAAGGTGTACGTCGTAAAAACGGCTGTGTGAACCCGCCGCCCGTCAATCATATCACCGAGCTGCTGTGAAAGAACCTGTTGCGGTATATGTTTGGAGGCCATCAGGTATTCACTTCCAGGCTGTTGACGATCCTTTTCAGGGCATCTATAAAGTATGAATTTCGCCAGAGTTCGGGTAGCGCGTCTCCATCGGGCAAATCTTTCTCCTGCCCCCGATATCGGACATCCAACTTGCCGGCTGCTTTCTGAACCCACGGGGCGGCTTTACGGCCGGCCATCACCAGTTTGTTCCACTCTAACAGGGCTTCAATCGCATCTTTGTATGCCCCCATCCCGAGCGCCTGGTCGCACTTGTGCATTGCCGCCCCAAGCTCTGGCCCTGCGACACTATTTATCTCATTGAGGATGTCAGCCAAAGGTGTGGTAAGGTGCGGAACCTGCTTGCCCCAGTAATCACGGATCTTGTTCGCGATGTCGACAGGTGTTTGCCCACCGCGTGTTTGAAGGTAATCAAAAAGCGCTTCAGCAGGGGCAAAAAGGGCCTCAAGGCGGGCAATCTTTTCAAGACGGGCTGAAAGGGCCTCATCATGGCCACGAGCCTTCTTTGCCAGGTTTTTAATTTCAATGCGGTCGATGTAGCCATTTAGGTCAGAATGATCTCTAAGAAGTTCGGCAAAAAAGGGTTGCCGGTTGGCCGAAGGGTTATCTTTTACATACAGAGCATCGCGAAGTGTATCTGAATAAAACCGCGCCTCATCCGAAGTCAATTCTTGCGGCAGGATGCTGGATATAGATTTAAAGACAGGGTCATTCATGTGGGTTCTGAGGGTGCCGCCATCTCTTAGCAAAGAAATAAGCTTTTTCTCAGCCGGTTCCATAGCAGGCCAGTAATGGGCATCTGTGAATTCACGTGTAAAATCTGTCAGGCCAACTGGCCCATCGGCAATCATACCCGAAACACGTGCAGATACAGAATAAAGCCCCCATAAGCCGTATACCTTCTGATCCGAGAGAATCATGCCGGAAGCATCGTCCTGAATAGGCACATAGGCGCCATGTTCTGAAACAAAACGTTTGACTCGCTCAATGCCTCGAATATCGCTATCAACGCCGTGCGATACGTGGCGTGCATAGGACCCAATTTGCTCAACCCTTAGAAAAATGGAAAGGGCATCCTGTTCTCCGGCGATGCCCTTGGCAATCATTTTCTCGGCACAAAGCCGCCCAATAAGTAGAACCGTAAACCCCCGGATAGAGGTCGTAACCGTTGTCAGATTAGTTACTACCTTACGGCCGAAAGCAGCCCAAACAGGTTGAACTCCAAGCGGGTCTCTTGACCCGTGTATCCTTGCATTGGGATCTTCAAGTGTTAAAAACATAGCGGATCACCTAAAAAGGCTTTTTGGCTGGTAAAGTGTGGCAAACTATATTTTTTTTCAAATTGATTTATCCCATCTCTCTGCTGGTTCGATCATTCGGTTATGTCTGTCGATTGATGGACGTTAATCGATGATCCATACGATCTATTTCGGCATCCGTCTTAAATACCTGAATGTTTTCAAGGATCATAGCTGCCATTTTTAGGCAAATTCGTGAGCCCGGTAAGCCCCTGTATCGGCATGAATTGAAAGCTTAGTTTGATTATCCGATGTCATTCAATCATCAGCTTACAGCTGATCTCACCATAACTCACCCAGTGAATGGCTACACCCGCAACGTTTAGTCCCATGCCCACAGAAATGGCCTTGGCATAGCAATCCAATTGCGGCCAATATCTGGCAAATCGCTCATCACGATCTTCGGTTTCATCAGATTTGTGATCGATGATCCAATATCCGTCGTTGGTTTCTACCAGTAAGTCGATCGTACCACTGATAACACTGCCTGACTTGTTAGACCCTAAGATCGGGACTTCCCAATGAAGTGCAGTCGGTTTAAATCGGTCGGATACAGTTTGCAAAAATGCTTTTGCCGTCGCCTTTAGTGCCTGCCAGTCTGCGTCTTCAATGGCAATTCCGAGAGCAGCGCGCGTACGCCGGTCAGAAATGTCCTGGCACAGCAACTCGAGAGCCCGGTGAACGATCAGGCCGCGTTCGGCGCCAGAGGGTAGCGTCAATGTCAATGGCTGGCCATATCGGATGGTTGAAATCTCTGTTAGTTGCCCTTCCCCTTCCAGACCGTGAAGGCTTGAAGGGGTTAAGAATTCCGGTGTCAGCTGTGGAGGAGGATCGGCTTGACGCAAAGCCCTCCTTCCAATTGTGGGAAGTGATTGCGTCAACTGTGAAACTGCTGAATCGAAAATCGCCGGAGGTTCTTTGTCGGCGGCCGTCACCCGGCAAGGAAATTCTTGACCTCCCACACACATGCGGTTGGCATCAAGGTGCATATGGGTCGATCCCTCCAATAGATGCCAGAATGTGTAGCGTGAGCTCTCTTCAAGCTGTTGCGGCCATTCCAAAATCAATTGCTCTCTCGGCCTGGTCAGGGCAACATAGAGCAAATTCAGCCCTTCCTCACGCGCTTTCTCATCCAGTGACAATTGAAAACGATCGTTGGTTTCAGATGCGGCGAACCCGGGTGAAAAGGCGATTCGCGCGTTGTCCAGGATTGCGTCCAACTCCTTGAAGCTCGTGTACTCGATGTCTAAACTGGGCAGCCGGCCTTTTACATCCCGATCCAGGGTCGTCACCACGACAATGGGCCACTCCATACCTTTGGCCGCGTGCCAGGTGAATAGCTGGACGGCATCTTCATCATGCACCTGAGGTGTCGGCTGCCGGTCTCCATCTTTTTCCTCAATTTTTCTTAGCAGCCATGCCATAAAGGTCTTCAAACCGCTGCCGTAGAAACCACCGCCAGCCAATGCCTCCCGATCCGTCTGCACAAAGGCCTCAGCTTCGGCTTGTAATCTGAGCAGGTTGGCACGCGCCTGAGCCGCGTCAGGCCAGGTCGAAACGATATCATAAAGCCCCATGACGTCGATGGTTCGGGCGACAAGTTCATCGACGGTCAGCGCATCACTGTGGTTGGCCAGCTCAATCAGTTGATCCAACAGAGGCAGGGCCAGCTTTTTATCCTTCAGCAACGTGTCCGTGGCCGAACTCAAGTCGTCATCGCCCAATTCGGTCACCGCCAAGTACAGGGAAGCATGACGGTCATTGGGATCCGCCACGAGGGAGAGGCCATGATACAAAAGCTGAACGGCACGGCTTGAATACCAGCCGTCCTGTTCCAGCCGCGAACTGATGCCCAATGCGGCAAGTTCATCGGCATACAT
>CAZONX010000087.1:0-9611 GCA_964581295.1 uncultured Acidimicrobiaceae bacterium | reverse complement strand
GGGACCGGCGACCTGGCCGCGCTGCTCCGCTCCGGCGGGAGCTGGAAAGCCGAGTGAATCTGTTCTTGCGTAGATAGTGGAAGCCGGCTTCCCATAGCTACGCAAGAACGGTCACGGTAGCCTTGACGTCATGAGCAGGACCGTTTGCATCCGGTTCTCGAAGTGGGACGGCAGCGCCCACTGGGCGTTTGACATGAACCATCTTGGCGATGACGAGCACGGAACGTGGCTCTGGGCGCCCGCCGGCACGGAGCTGCGCCGGGGGACTGACAAGACGGTGCGCGTCCAGGCAGGATTCGTGAAGCTCATCGGCCCTGGGCGATGGTGGACCGCCGTCTGGAACGACGGAGGCGGCGGAGGAGACGGGTCAATCGACGTCTACGTCGACATAATCACCCCTGCCGCCTGGGACGGCAACACGGTCCGCATGGTTGATCTCGACCTCGACGTCGTGCGCCGAAGCGACGGGTCCGTCGAGGTTCATGACGAGGATGAGTTCGACGAGCACCGTGTCGCCTTCGAGTATCCAGCCCACGTCGTCGACATGGCACGGACCGTCACCGCTCGACTTGCGATCGATGTCGAGGCGAGGGTCGAGCCTTTTGACGACGTCGGCGATCGGTGGCTCGAGGTGGCCCGTGAACGCTGACGAACTGACCGACCTGGTGGCGCAGAGACTTGCCTCCGCAGCCGATCCGGAGAAGGCCGCATCGATGGCCGCGTATATGAAGACCGACACGCCCTTCTACGGGGTGCAGACGCCCGCACGGGTACCGATCCTGAAGCAGGCACTTCGCGACTTCCCCCCGCAGAGCCGGGCCGACTATCGACAAGCGGTACTCGCGCTGTGGGCGCAGCCGCATCGCGAAGAGCGCTACCTGGCGATCGAGTACGCGAGTTCCTTCCCTCGCTACGTCACCGCCTCTTCGCTGCCGATCTACCGACGGATGATCGTCGAAGGCGCATGGTGGGACTTCGTCGACAGCCTCGCCATCCACCTCGTCGGACAGGTGCTTGCTGGCCAACGTGTGGCGACCACGCCGAAGGTGGAGGCATGGATCGATCACCCCGACCTGTGGCTACGTCGTAGCTCGATCATCTGCCAGATTGGGCACAGGGAAGCCACCGACTCCGAACTGCTCTTCGATGCATGTGAACGGCGCATGCACGAGCAGGAGTTCTTCATCCGCAAGGCAATCGGATGGGCGCTGCGCGACTATGCGAAGACCGATCCGGAGTCGGTGGTTGCGTTCGTGACCGAGCACCGTGAATCTCTTTCAGGTCTGTCGTACCGCGAAGCCACGAAGCACCTCGACGTCTGATACGGTCGCGCCATGAACAAAGACACGATGCAATCAATGTGGGACGGCCGCTACAGCGAACGCGGAGCGATGTGGGGGAGCGAGCCAAACCGGTTCGTTGTCGAGGCCGTGGCCGGTCTCGATACGGGAACGGCGCTCGACCTTGCCTGCGGGCAGGGTCGCAACTCGATGTGGCTGGCCGAACAGGGGTTCACCGTCACGGGTTTCGACCTCTCCCCGGTGGCGATCGAACAGGCAGCCGCGGTGGCCGCCGAGGCCGGCCTTGGCATCGAGTTCGAGTCGGTCGATCTGCTGACTTGGGAACCCGGGCGCCGAACGTGGGACCTCGTGCTGCTCGCCTACCTGCACCTGCCGGAGGAGATGCGCAAGACCGTGCATGCGACCGCGGCGAGCGCCGTTGCTCCCGGCGGGCGGATCGTCGTGGTCGCTCACCATCTCGACAACCTGAACCGCGGCACCGGCGGACCACCGAATCCCGACTGGCTCTTCACCGAGGATCAACTGGCGCTCGACTTCGCCGCCCTCGACATCGTGCGCAATGAAATGGTGGTGCGGCCGACCGACAACGGGGATGCTCTCGACGTGGTGTGCGTTGCGGTGAAGCGCTGACTCAGATCCGTCCGGCCCGACTTGGTGGCCAGTAGCGAGCGAGCACCGTCCACCCGACGTCGTCGATCGGGATGGGCCCGAGCACACGACTGTCGACCGACGAGACGGCACGCCGATCGGCCAGCACCCACACGGCTTCATCCGGCACGTCATCCTGCGAATCGGAGAGGAGGGGCTGATCCGCCCACGGCTCGGCGAGCACTGAATCGTCGACGTGAAGCTGACCCCCAGCAACCGTGACCCGTTCACCGGGCAATCCGATCACCCGCTTGACGAGCGTCCAATCCGGGTAGGACGGGTGAGTGAAGACGACGACGTCGCCCCGCGTCGGCGTGCGGCGCCGGCGCTGGGCAATCACCCAGTCGTCCGGCTCAAAAGTGGGGCGCATCGAGGCGTCGACAATCGCGAATCTCCTCGTCGTTCCGCCGATCGTCGCGGCCCCGATTATGGTGAAGCCGACCGTTGCCGCTGCTATGCCCCGCCTGCGAATACGCCCTCCTTCGCCCCCTGCCATTGTACGGAACAGAAGTCGGGAGATGTCGCCACGCGCTCGGGTATGGTTGCGAAGAACCCCCATCCGATAGGAGGAAGCATGAAAATCGTCGAGAAGATCCTTGCACCACGCCACGAGGCGCACGCCCACTGCGACCTGTTCTGCGGTACCTACGACCCGGCCCAGGCAATGATCGAGGCCGTCTCGTGTCTCAAGATTGCCGAGAAGTACCAGGCATCCGACGACGAGGTGTTCCGCTCGCGCGCAATCTCGATCAAGGAGCAGAGCGCCGAGCTCGTCAAGCATCACCTCTGGGTGCTGTGGACCGACTTCTTCGAGCCGAAGCACGTCGAACAGTTCCCGAACCTCCATGATCTCTTCTGGCGTGCCACGAAGGCTGCCGGCGACGCAAAGAAGACGATGGACCCTGCAGCATCCCAGAAGATGATCGACCTGATTCAGGAAGTCTCAGATGTCTTCTGGGCCACGGAGAAGGCCCAAGGCGCAGGGGTGTACAAGCCGTAGAAGCCTTCGGCAGTCGATAGTCGACAGTCCGTAGTCGCCAGTTCCTCGTCAGCGCTTTCTCGCTGGCAGAAGCGATGGCGGTTCAGGGGGCGTGGCCGGTGGCAGCAAGTAGCACGAAGTAGCAAGACCCGAGACGGTGGTACCGGCCTCGGGTCTTGCGCGTTCATCTTCGTGTCTCTTGACTCCCGACTCCCGACTGGCTACTGACGACTGGCGACTGACAACTCCGCCCTACCCGATCAGATCCAACACATCCGTCTCGTCTGGATCTCTTGCCGGTCGCCGTTTCGCTGCTGCGGTCAGGATGTCGAAGAGGAACGAGCCGAGGCTGAACGCGATCCCGGCGAACGCTGCCGTCCCGAGGAGGATCGCTACGAGGCTGACGATGGTGGTTTGGCCAGGAAGGTTGGTCATCACGGCCCAACCGATCAGGAACGCTGCCGCGGCGCCGAGCACCGTTGGGGGAATGGCGCGGCCTGCAGTCGCGAGCACCTGGCGTAGGCGGGCGTGTCCATCTGATCCTCGGTACCAGAGGAGGGCGAGCGCGGTGGTGTAGGCCAAGAGCGACAGCACGCTGGCGAGGGCAACGCCCCGGATTCCGAACTCGTCGGCGAACAGCAGATAGACCGGGATGGCGATCGCCGTCGTGATCGTTCCGACGATGACGGGCGTCCACATCGAGCGCTTCGCGTAGAAGGCGCGTGTGAGGATCTGGAGCGCACCCCAGACCGGGATCGACAGCGCGTAGAAGAACAGCGCCGCTGCGGTCGCAGAGCTGTCTGTGACATCGAACGCATACCGCTCGTAGAGGGCGCGAACGACCGGCAGGGCGAGGGCGGTCAGGAGGCCGGTCGCTGCGATCGAGAGAACGAGGACCCATCGCATGGCTTTGTCGACGGTGTCGTGCATGGATCGGATCTTCCCCTCGGCCCAGAGGCGGGCTAGGAACGGGTAGGCAGCCACGGCCGCGGCCTGCGCAATGATCCCGACCGGCACGAGCATCGTCCTTCTCGCATATTGGAGGTGGGTCTGGGTTCCGTCGCCGACAAGATCCCCGAAGATCGACATGAAGCTCTCGTCGAGTGCGACGACCGATTGGCCGATCATGAGTGGGATCGCCAGCAGCACGTACTGCTTCACCACTGGGGGAAACCATCCGTCAGAGAAGTCGAAGTGCATTCCGACTCGACGTGCCCCCCACCATTGGACGGCGAAGTTGCCGATGAATGCTCCCGCAACGGCTCCCCAGATGAATCCCTCGGGATCGGCCGTCCCGGTGACCCACGCGAAGATGAGACCGCCAGCAATGATCCCGATGTTGTAGATGATCGGAGCCAGCGTGGGGATTGTGAATACCCCTTGCGCATATTGGACGGCGGCGAACATGGCGCCGACGACGAACGCGAACTGGGCCGGCAGGACGATGCGGGTGAGACGGACCGTGGTCGCCGTCTGTTCTGCTGTGAAATTCGGGTAGATAGTCTCGATGATCCACGGTGCCGCGAACCATGCCGCGACGATGAGCATTGTGATCCCGAACGCCAGCCAGCGGACGATGGACGAGAACCCGCGCCACCCGCCCTCTTCGTCGTCGTCCGCCAGGAACTTCGAGAAGATCGGGATGAACGTGATCGTCAGAAAGCCGCCTGCGAGCAGATAGTTGGCGTAGTCGGGGATGCGGAACGCTGCGACGTACTGGTCGGTGACCTGATCGGCGCCGAGTGCTGCTGCGAAAATCGCCTCGCGCACCACACCGAGCATCCGGGAGATGAGGATGCCCCCGGAGACGATGAGGGCAGCGACGCCGATTTTGCCCCGAAGCGACCGGCCGGTGGTGCGGCTCATGTTTCTAGGATCGTAGATCGTGCGGGCCCGAGAGAGTGGTCACTCACGTCAGGTCGCGTCGGCGGAGCACCAGCGTTGTCGCTGCGATCGATAGGATGGCGATGGCCACGGTCCAGAACGTGGCGGTCCCGAGGCTCGACAAATTGGCAATGCCGATGTCGGCCATCTCGACCTTGACGGTGTCGGGTGCGAGACCGGTGAACGCCGACAATCCAATCCGCCACGGTGAGAGCGACGAGAGCCCGCTCAGTGCGCTCACCACGGAGTTCTCGAAGATGAAGACGAACGCGAGGCCGACGAGGACGGCCCGGTCGGTGAAGAATCCGAGCGGGACAAAGAGCGACGCGTACACGACACTTGCGACGAATCCGCCGACGACCAGCGGCACAACGAGACTCCATGATCCGGTTTCAATCCCGTAGACAACGGTGAGGCCGACGGCGCCGATCGCGTTGAGACCTCCGGCTACGACAACCGTGCCGAGGAACTTCGCGGTTGCGATGACCGAACGCGGAATCGGTCGAACAACCAGGAACGAGAGTGTGCCGTCGCGTCGCTCGTCTCCGAGGGCGGAGGCGGCGACGATCAACGACACGATCGGGACAAGGAGCGGGAAGTAGAGGGCGGCGACCATCGCTAGGAGTCGGCTGAGCGCTGCCTCGTCGGCAAGTGTTTGCGACAGCAAGAGAAACACCAATGCTGGTGCGAGTTCGGCGATGCCGAAGATGATGAACCGCTTCAGGCCCAGCAACTGCTGGATCGTGGTGGTCGTGATCGCCCAGGCCGCTCGCATCAGCGCCTCACCAGGTATCGGAACACACTCTCGAGCGAAGCATCCTCCGGCTGGAACGCCGTGATCCTTGCATCGACCTCACGCGCAACCTGCGGCACTCGGCGTCCGAGCGCCGCGAGGTCGCTGGTCTCGACGCGTAGCGTTCCGTCATCCACCGACACGCCGTGCACGAGTGCTTCCTCGACGAGTCGGGCGGCGAGGGCACGCGTCGCGTCACACTCAATCCTGACGCGGTAGGGGATGTCGGTCATGGCGCTACGAATTGCTGCGACATCGCCGGCCGCTGCGAGTCGCCCATCCACGATCGCTATCACGCGGTCCGACATGCGGTCGACCTCGTCGAGGATGTGTGACGACACGACGACGGTGCGTCCCTCGGCGCCGAGACGCTGGAACAGATTGATGAGGTGGAGACGCTGCACTGGATCGGTCCCGTTGAGCGGTTCATCGAGTAGCAGGATCTGCGGATCGGAAACCAGTGCCGCGGCGACTTTCGCCCGCTGACGCATCCCCTTGGAGTACCCCGCGAGCTTGCGGTCGGCCGGCGGTCCAAGATCGACGGTGTCGATCGCACGATTGGTCGCTTCTTCGACATCGGCGACGCCAGACAACGTCGCTGCGTACCGGACGTACTCTCGGGCAGTGAGCGTCGGATACACCGCGGCTTCTTCAGGAACCAGGCCGACATCGGCATAGACGGATGGCGACGTCCTGGGCCACACTCCGAGCACCCGCACGGCTCCCTTCGATGGCCGGATCAGCCCGGTGAGCATGCGGAGCATCGTCGTCTTCCCCGCCCCGTTGGGGCCGAGCAAGCCGGTCACCCCGGGACCGAACGAACAGGTCACGTTCGACACGGCAACCTTCTGGCCGAACCACTTTGAAGCATCGTCGAATTCGACGGTCGGAGAGTCGACGAGCGCGGGGTTCGCCGTCACATCAACCTCCGATATCGCCAGACGACGAACACGCTCGACGTCGCGGCGACCACGACGATGACTGCCAGCGCGAGCCACGGATCGAGACCGGCGTTCGCCATGGTCGTCTGGCTCGAACCGGTCGTGCCGAAGATCCAATCGCGTACGAAGTCCGGATGCCCGTCGAACGCCAGAATCGAGGCATAGCGGCTCCCCGGCAGAGTGGTGGCCTCGACGAGTGCCGCGGCGAGAATTGCGCCGCCGATCATCACTCCAAGGTAGATGCCGGTGGCCGCCGCCTTGCGCGACGCGATCGTCGAGACCAGGAGTGCGAGCGGCGCGTACGCGAGTGCATATACGACGGTTGCAAGAAGGATCTTCGGTATCTCGTCTGCGTTCGTGGCCAGTGCCTTGAAGAACCCATCGGCCGACAGTGCGGCAAACCCGATGTACATAAGGACTTGGGGGATGAGCATGAACGCAGCAACGACGGTGAGAAGCGACGCCGCCCTCGTCCCGATGTAGTCGTCGGGACGCAGCGGCCGCGACGCGTAGATCGATAAGACACCTTCGCGGCGATCCGGAATCAGCAGCTCGGGGGCCGCCAACGCAACGAACAGCATGACGACGCCACCGGTGATCGAAAAGTAATCACCTTGGCTTCCAAACGGTGACTCGGCCTCGGGCGAAAACGTTGAGAGGAGAAACGCGAACCCGACGAACACGATGGCGGGCAGTACCGCGAATACGACGAGCATCCAGGGGAAGATCTTCTTCCTGGCTCTGCGTCGGATGCCGAACACCCGATACAAACCATCGCGATACATCGTCGCGATGGCGCCACGTCGGCCGCGCCGCTCACCGTCGTAGGGGACGTATCCCAGGTCGAATACGACGCCGCGTTCAGTCACGATTCGCTCCCTTCGAGGAACACGTCCTCGAGCGTCGTGGCCTTCGGACCCAACGAGCGCATCCCGACCCCGGTGTCCGCTAGGGCGTCGCGCACCAACCGGAATGGATCGTCGGTGCTCGTCGACACGAGTAGTCGCGATCCGCTCGCGTCGACGGTCGCGCCTGCAGCAATCAGGTGTTGTTCGACGGCGTGTTGATCTCCGATGACGTCAACCGCAACCGTGTCTGCGTCGACGAGGTGTGACAACGGCCCAGAACGTAGCACCCGGCCGCCATCGAGCATCAGCACCCAGTCGCATGTGCGTTCAATATCGCCGAGCACGTGCGACGAGACGAGCACGTTGATGCCGAATCCGCCGAGGCGCGAGATCAACTCGAGCATCTCCTCGCGCCCTTCCGGGTCGAGGCCCGCCGTCGGTTCGTCGAGAAACACCAATTCGGGATCGTGGACGATGGCCTGCGCGAGCTTGGTGCGCTGCTTCATCCCGGTCGAATAACCCTCGAGGGGGCGGAAACGTTCTTCTTCGAGGCCGACCAGGGTGAGGACGTCGGATGCTCGTTGACGCGCCGCATTGCGAGGCAGACCGGCGAGGCCTGCGGTGTACGCGATGAACTCGGCTGCGGAGATGTCGAGCGGGAGGCAGTCTCCCTCCGGCATGTACCCGATGCGCGAACGAACATCGAGCATGTCCTTCGTCGCATCGAAACCGAGCACGGTCGCGGACCCGAGAGTCGGTCGCAGAATGCCCAGCAGGATCTTGATGAGAGTCGTCTTCCCAGCGCCGTTGGCTCCGACAAGGCCGATGCGGCCGGCCGGCAGGTCGAACTCAACGCCGTGCAACGCGACGATCGATCCATACGCGAGTCCAAGATCACGCGCCGAGAGAATGGAGGCAGCAGCCATGGGTCTCTATGGTCGCAGGTCGGGACGAGTAGCGGGCCTTCGGGAGGAGCTACCAGTCGCCAGTCGTTAGTCGTTAGTCGCCAGTCAGTAGCAGGACACAGGCAGCGAGTATCGGGACCGGGGCCCTCGAGTGCGTGTCGGGGGCATTCCCTTGGCAGACACTGCTTCGGTCTTGCTACTTGCTGCTGACGACCGCCCCTCGGCCCGCACGATCGGTTACCACCATTCCGGTGACGATCAGGGTGCCGCCGATCACGATTCCCAGCTCTATGTGTTCGCCGAGGAGGACGACTCCGGCGACAAGCGAGACCAATGGTACGAGGTAGCCGACGAGCGAGACGGTGGTGATCGGGGCCGTCTCCAAAAGCCGGTAGAAGAGATAGAACGGCAGGAAAGTCGATGCCACGGCCATGTAGACGACGAGGCCCCAGCCGGAGGAGGTCAGCGAATTGGGGATGCCTTCAAACAACAGCATGGCCGGGATCAGGACGACCGTCGACAACAGGAACTGCAGCCCCGTGATCTCCAACGGTTCGTAGCGCCCTGCGTATCGTTTCGCATAGGTGCCGGCGTAGCCGATGGCCGCAACCGAAACCAGGGCGAGCGCCGCCGCTACCAGCGGCCGGCCGTCTGCGCCGAGACCCGAGTCGCCCGAAACGAGTAGCGCCGCTACGCCTGCGAAACCGATCGCGAGGCCGGCAACCTTGCCAGCGTTCAGACGCTCGTTCGCCAGCATGAAGTGGGCGTAGACGGCCGTGGCCAGCGGGATAAGGGCGGCGAAGAGGCCGACGAAGCCTGCAGACGCCTCTTCATATGCGAACGTAAACAGCGTGTACGGGATGAGGATGTTCGTGACCGCGAGGACGGCTCCGATCTTCATCGTCAACCGATCTGGTCTCCGCGCTCCCCGGATGGCGAGCAGAACCACCACGAGAGCCGCAGCAATCGCAACCCGCAGGGCCACCGTCGTCCACGGCCCGACCCCTTCGTCGAAGGCCGCTCGCACGGCCACACCCCCGGTGCCCCATCCCACCGCAGCAACGACGAACGCAATCCAGGAAGAGCGGCTCATCGGGAGTTCAGATTCGAGAGCTTGGGTTCATGAACGGCGACCCCGCCACCCACGCACCACATACCGCCAGAACGCAGTGGT
Source organism: uncultured Acidimicrobiaceae bacterium (assembly GCA_964581295.1). Lineage (GTDB taxonomy): Bacteria > Actinomycetota > Acidimicrobiia > Spongiisociales > UBA5794 > JAHEEL01. The sequence goes on along the minus strand of CAZONX010000087.1, from coordinate 138 downwards.
CTCGGCCTCGGCTCCCTCGTTTGGCGCTACGGGTGCGGCCACCATTGCCGTTTCGTTGATCGCCGAGTGGTCGTTTGGAGCTGCCTGACCCCCTCCGTCAGCGGCTGCGCCGCTGCCACCTCCCCCTGAGGGGGAGGA
>CAZONX010000086.1:6923-9693 GCA_964581295.1 uncultured Acidimicrobiaceae bacterium | reverse complement strand
TGCCGAGCGACCTCGCCACGTCATCGGGGCTCGTCACCAATGCGGTGTTCGGGTTCACCTCGATGCTCATCAAGCTGCTTCAGGAAGAGCGGCCCGACGCGATTGCCGTTGCCTGGGACGTGCGCGGTCCGACTTTCCGGACTGAGGCCTACGAGCCGTACAAGGCTCAACGGGAGAAATCACCTGACCTGTTCGTCGAGCAACTGCCGTTGATCGACGAGGTCCTGCAAGCAATGGACATCGAGCAGCTCCGCATCGCCGGGTATGAAGCCGACGACGTCATCGCCACGCTGGCGACGCGCGCGAAAGCCGAGGCCTGGGATGTTGTGGTCGTCACCGGCGATCGAGATGCCTTCCAGTTGATCGAGCCCGGCATAACGGTGCTCTACACCGTGCGGGGTATTACCGAGACCGCACGGGGCGATGAGGCGTGGCTGATGGAGCGCTACGGCGTGAAACCCTCGCAGTATGTCGACTATGCGGCGCTGCGTGGTGATCCGTCGGACAACCTCCCGGGCGTCCCCGGCGTCGGCGAGAAGACAGCTGCGAAACTCATCGCGAAGTACGGAAGCGCCACAGCGGTGCTCGAGGCGGCCCCCGATCAGACCCCGAAGCTCAGCGAGAATCTCGAAGCGTCGGCCGATCAGGTGATGCTCAATCGCACGCTGATGGATCTGGTACGCGACGTGCCGATCGACGTGGCGATCGACGACTTCGCTCTGGCTCCACTCGACGGCGAGCGGGTTCGGCCGGTGTTCGACGCGTTGGCATTCCGCGGACTGTGGGAGCGACTCGCCGACCTCGGCGGGGTGGAGAGCGCCGGAGCCGACGAAATCGACGTCGAGGTGGTGACCGTGGTCGATCCCGCCAGAGCGGCTCGCGCGGCAGAAGGTCGGGATCTTGCCGTGGAGCCGGTTTGGGACGGTGATGGCCTCGCCGGGATCGTTGCGGCAGGATCGCCGGCAACGTACGTGCCGGCAGCGGCGCTCGACGGCCTCATTCGCGGTGCCGACTCGATCGCGGGACACGACATCAAGGCACTGGTGCGCGCGCTCATGGAAATGGGGATTGAGCCACCCGCGGTCTCGTTCGACACGGCGCTGGCCGCATGGATCGCCAACCCGGCGCAACGCGCTCCGGACCTCGCCGACCTGGCGTATCGCGAGCTCGGGCTCGCCGTCGACGATGCCGACGCTGCCTCCGGGGAATCGCAGGGTGCCTTCGACTTCGAGGGGGGCGTCGATCTCGAGGCAGCTGCACGGCGTGCGATCGCAGTCGAGCGATTGGTGACGCCGCTCTCGGAGCAGCTCAAGGCTCGGGGCGGCCTCGGCCTCTTCGAGGACGTGGAGCTGCGCTTGATCCCGATCCTCGCGCGCATGGAGGTTGCCGGGATCGGCGTGGATCGCGACTTTCTCATCGACATGGGTGAGCGCCTCAGAGCGCGCCTCGCCGATCTCGAGTTGCTGATCCACGAAGCCGCCGGCGGACCGTTCAACATCAACTCCACGCTGCAGCTTCGCGAGGTTCTGTTTGACCGCCTCGGGTTGCCGGTGCTGAAGAAGACCCCGAAAGGCGCTCCATCCACCGACGCGTCGGTGCTCGAGAAGCTGCGAGGCGAGCACGAGATCGTGGCGAGCCTTCTGCTCTATCGCGAGCTCGAGAAGCTCAGAGGCACCTACGTCGATTCGCTGGTCCGGCTCATTCACGACGACGGCCGGATTCGCGGCCGCTTCAACCAGATGGGCGCCGCAACCGGCCGGCTGTCGCAGGAACAGCCCAATCTGCAGAACATCCCGGTCCGCTCGGCCGAAGGGCGTGAGATTCGTCGGGCCTTCGTTGCCGACGAAGGCTGCACGTTCTTCGTGGCCGACTATTCCCAGATCGAGTTGCGCATCCTCGCCCACCTCTCGCAAGACCACGGCCTGGTGGAGGCGTTCGACCTTGACCTCGATGTGCATGCGGCGACTGCGGCGCGCATCAACGGCGTCGAGGTGGCCGACGTGACCTCCGACCAGCGGCGCCGGGCAAAGATGATCAACTTCGGCCTGCTCTACGGGATGGAGGCCTACGGGCTGGCCCAGCGCCTCGGGATCTCACGAGACGAGGCGCAGCACCATATCGACACCTATTTCGCACAATTCCCGGACGTGAACGATTTCCTGCGCGGCGTCGTCGACGACGCACGCAACGACGGATACACCACGACGATCCTCGGGCGGCGGCGCTACCTCCCGGAGCTGTCGAGCTCTCGTCATCGAGATCGGCAGGCGGGGGAGCGCATGGCATTGAACGCACCGATCCAGGGATCCGCCGCCGACGTGATCAAGAAGGCGATGATCGATCTGGATCCGCTCCTCGCCGATTACGACGCCGAGATGCTGCTCCAGATCCACGATGAGCTCGTCATCGAAGTCACGGACGAGCACCTGGAAGGCGTCTCCGACCTGACCCGCAGCGTCATGGAAGGCGTCGTCGATCTGCGCGTGCCACTCAAGGTAGATGTGGCCTCCGGCGTGACGCTGGCCGACTGCAAGGCCTGACATCTTGCCTCTTGCGGGTGTTTGCCAGTAGCATTGATCGCATCTTCCGGCCGCGGCTGTTGCGCGCGCACTGAAGTCATCCACGTACACAGGAGTCGAACCCTTTCCATGACCACGAACGAGAACGATCTCGCCAGCACCGGCGAGGAGCAAGCGGACGCTCTGGAGACCGCGCCCCCCACCACCGAGGCGACGGACGTCGTGGTCGAGGAGATCACCGAAGTCGTCGA
>CAZONX010000086.1:0-6823 GCA_964581295.1 uncultured Acidimicrobiaceae bacterium | reverse complement strand
CGAAGTCGTCGAAGGAGCCACCGCTGTTGTGGAGGAGCCGGCAAAGGAGCCAGCCCCGATCCCGCGCGGCGAGCGTCCGGCGATCACCGCCCCGAAGGAGATCGCCGATCTGCCGGACGATCTTTCTGCCGACGACTTCGCTCGTGCGATCGAGCAGACCGTCTTCGAGTTCAAGGAAGGCGACATCGTCGGGGGGACGGTGGTTCGTATCGATCAAGACGAGGTGCTCGTCGATATCGGCTACAAATCCGAAGGCGTTATCCCCGCCAAGGAGTTGTCGATCCGCAACACCGCGAACCCGGCTGAGATCGTCACCGTGGGTGAGGAGATCGAGGCACTCGTTCTCCAGAAGGAGGACGACGACGGCCGTCTCGTGCTTTCGAAGAAGCGTGCGCAGTACGAGCGGGCGTGGGGCCGTATTGAGCGCATCATGAACGAAGGCGGCACCGTTACCGGTCCGGTGATCGAGGTTGTCAAGGGCGGTCTGATCGTCGATATCGGCTTGCGCGGGTTCCTGCCGGCGTCATTGGTCGATCTGCGCCGCGTGCGCGATCTGCAGCCGTTCATCGGTGAGTCCATCGAGGCGAAGGTCATCGAGCTTGACCGCAATCGCAACAACGTCGTGCTCTCGCGTCGCGCCTATCTCGAAGAAGAACAGGCCGAGCAGCGCCACGCGTTCCTTGCGGACCTCAAGCCGAGCGACGTGCGCGAAGGCGTCGTGTCTTCAGTCGTGAACTTCGGCGCCTTCGTCGACCTTGGCGGCATGGACGGTCTCGTCCACGTGTCCGAGTTGTCGTGGCAGCACGTCAACCATCCGGGCGAGGTCGTCAACGTCGGAGACAAGGTCACGGTTCGGGTTCTCGAGGTCGACTACGACCGCGAGCGCATCTCGCTTTCGATCCGTCAAACGACGCAGGATCCGTGGGAGCAGTTCATCGGCGGGAGCGATGCCGGCGATGTGCTCGACGGCGAGGTCACAAAGACGGTCCCCTTTGGAGCGTTCGTTTCCGTGGGTGAGGGAGTCGAAGGACTAGTCCACGTCTCGGAAATCGCGATGCATCACGTCGAGAGTCCTGAGTTGGAGCTTTCGATCGGGCAACAAGTTCGGGTAAAGGTCACCGAGGTCGATGCCGACAGACGACGAGTGAGCCTGAGTATCAAGCAGGCTCTCCCCGAGTGGGAGGAACGCTCATCGTGGAGCGACCGCAAACCGACCAAGCCCCGAAGAAGGGAGTTCCAGCGTGAGGATGAAGCAGAAGCAGAGCCTTCATTCAACGCGGATGCCTCGCTTGAGGCCATCCTTCAGGAACTCAAAGAACGGGGCATCGGCCGCAACTGATCCAAGCATCCTTGGATTCCGGTTGCGATCGAAGCCGGTCCAAGGTCAGCCCTTTGCGCCAAGCGAATTCTCCCCCCGGGTAACCGGAAAGACATCACTGTTGGGGAGGGCCAGCCGACATGGGACGTAGGACCATTGTTCTTGTCATCGCGATTGCGCTTGCTGCCGTATCTGCGTTCGCCGTTTGGCGATATCTGACTACGGTCGAGAGCGATCTTCGCGCTGACATCGCGGAAGTACAGGTGTTTCGGGCAACCGAACTGATTCCTGCGAAGACCACGGGCGAAATTGCCCAACCGCTCCTCGAACAAACGCTCGCTTTGCGCGAGAACGTCGTGTTCGAGGGTTCCACCATTCTCTGCACCGGCCCGAAGCCGGAGAACGAGGGTGCGGATCCGAATGCGTTCGGCTGCCCGGAGAATCCGCGCGACCTGACCGGTACGTTGGCGGGCAAGGTCGCCGCCGGCCCGATCAGCTCTGGCCAGGTCATCACGACCGAACAGTGGGTCGAGGTCACCGTCTTCGAGGACGTGAGCCTCTCCGAAGAGGTCGATCAGGGCAAGGTTGCCATCGGCATCCGGCCGGACGAGGTCGGCGCCGCCGGCGGGTTCATCCGCCCCGGTGACCGCATCAACCTGCTCGCTTCGGCATCGGTCCAGATCAACAGCTTCCTCCAGTTGCTCGAGAACCCGGAGTTGCGCGAGCTCGTACTCGGCAGCGAGTTCTCCTCCGGGAGTTCCACGGCACCGCCTTCGTTCACCGGGACCGACGATGATGGGGGAGAACCGGCTGAGGTCGATACTGTCGCAGGCCTCGCAGCGACGTTCCCGTCGGAGCTCGACTTCACCCAGACGATCCTGCAAGACGTCGAGGTTCTTGCCGTCGGCGCCGACACGCCCCCGAATCGCACGGGCTCCGGTCTCACTCCGGTCGGCAACCAGATCATCGTGCTCGAGGTGACGCCGCAACAGGCGGAGCAGATCGAGTTCGCGCGGCAGTACACGAGTGTGGCAATGGCGTTGCTTCCGAGCGACGTGCCGTACACGCCATTCGATTCGGCCGGTGTGATCGTGGACGACCTGTTCACGCTGATTGATCGGATCCAAGCACAAGTGGAGGCTTCTCTTGGTGGCTCTGGGAACTAGCACCGCGCAAGACCGGGCGGTCATGCTCGTATCGGGCGATCCGAAGTTCGTCGAAAGCACGACGCGCTTCCTGAACGGCCACAAGGTCCACACCGCCCGGAACGTGACTGATGCGCAGCGGCGCATGGTCGAGGAACACATCGACCTTGCGGTCATGGACACGTCGTACGCCACCGAAAGCGGTGTCATCGATGGTGGACAGCTGTTGCAGGTGGATCCCGATCTCCCGATCGTCCTGGTCGCCTCCACGCTCGACATGTCGGTGCTGCGTATCGCACTTCGGATCGGATACAAGGACGTGGTGGATGCACCCGTCGACCGGCTGAAGATGGAAGCGATGCTTGGCCTCATCGAGGACCAGGCTCAGCGCGAGATCCTCAAGGAAACGAAGACCCGCATCGGCCGCATCATCACGGTGATGTCGCCGAAAGGCGGAGCCGGCAAGACGATGACCACGGCCAATGTTGCCCTCCAGCTGGCCATGTGGGGCGACCCGAGTCGGGTGGTGGTCGTCGACGCCGATTTGCAGTTCGGGGATGTCTGCATCGCGATGCAGATCGACCCGGTGCACACCATCGTCGAGGCTTCACGAGAGCTCGACGAACTCGACGAGGAGCTGCTCGAGAGCCTGCTCTCGACGCATGCCTCGGGCCTGCGGGTCCTAGCCGCTCCGCTCGAGCCGTCGCTTGCCGACGAGGTGTCGACCCAGGCAGTCGTTCGGGTCCTGGGCCTGCTGAAGCGGATGTTCGACTACATCATCGTCGACACGGCACCGTTCCTCGACGAACCGGTCCTCTCGATTCTCGAGCGGTCCGACGACGTGCTCCTGGTGGTGGACATGGATCTACCAAGCGTGAAGAACGCGAAGCTCGCGCTCGACACGTTGAAGCTCATCAAGTACCCGATCGAGACGCGGATGAAGCTGGTGCTCAATCGTGTGAACTCGAAAGCGCGACTCGACATCGGCGAGCTGGAACGGTCGTTGGAACTCGAAGTCCAGGCGGCGATCTCGTCGGACAAGCTCGTCCCGAGAGCGGTCAACGAGGGGGAACCAGCCGTTTCGCTCTACCCGCGGTCGCGTGTCGCAAAGGACCTTCGAGGTGTCGCGATGCTCGTGGTCGATCCGGAAGTGACACCGGAAGCCGCCGTATCGGATGGGCAGCGCAAATGGTTCAAGTCATGATGAAGCGAAGAGAGAGGTCGACAAACCGGGAGGGAACCAATGAGCCTCGCTGATCGAGTAAAGGCAGCCAAGGACGCGGACACAGAGAGCGACGACCTTCGCGAAGAAACGCGCAAGGACCTGCGCCGCAGGCTCCATTTCAAGGTTGTTGAAGGCCTCGGCCCAACCCTGTACGACCGCGGAATGAGCGACGCGGAACTGAAGCTCCGGGTCATGGAGATGCTCGAGTGGGCGCTCGATCAAGAGCAGTCGGTGGCGCTTACCCGTACCGATCGACTCGGCCTCCTCCAAGAGATCGCGGACGATGTCCTCGGGTACGGACCCATCGATCCGTTCCTCGCCGACCCGGAAGTCACCGAGGTGATGGTGAACGGACCGCACTCGGTCTGGGTTGAGCGGGGCGGCAAGCTCGTACGAACCGATACCCGCTTCGTGGACGCAACACACCTCGAGCGGATCATCGAGAAGATCGTGGGTCAGGTTGGCCGTCGTATCGACGAGGCGAACCCGATGGTCGACGCCCGCCTGCCGGACGGATCGCGTGTCAACGCCGTGATCCATCCGTTGGCGATCGGCGGACCGTATCTCACGATTCGCAAGTTCGCAGTTGATCCATTCACGATCGACGACATGGTGGCCAACGACACGCTCAACGATCAGGTGGCAGGCTTGCTGCGGCGCTGTGTCCGCGGACGTCTGAATGTGATCGTGAGCGGGGCGACGGGCTCGGGGAAGACCACGTTCTTGAACGTGTTGTCCAACTTCATCCCGGACGACGAGCGGATCATCACGGTTGAGGACGCGGCGGAGCTCCAGCTCAGCCAGATCCACGTCCTGACGATGGAGTCCCGCCCCCCGAATATCGAGGGGAAGGGTGAAGTCAAGATCCGCGATCTTGTGAAGAACACGCTGCGTATGCGCCCGGATCGGATCATCGTTGGTGAGGTTCGTGGCGGTGAGTCGCTCGACATGTTGCAGGCGATGAACACTGGTCACGATGGATCCCTGACGACCGTTCACTCGAACTCCCCTCGGGACACCCTCGCTCGTATTGAGACGATGGTCCTCATGGCCGGGATGGATCTACCGATCCGTGCCATCCGGGAGCAGGTGGCATCCGCCATCGACCTCGTGGTGCACGTTCACCGGCTCCGAGACGGAACTCGACGCGTCACACACGTGACCGAAGTCGTCGGCATGGAGGGTGACATCATCACCCTGCAGGACATCATGCTGTTCGACTACGGCATGGGCGTCGACGAGAACGGCAAGTACCTCGGGCGTCTCAAAGCCACGGGCATCCGGCCCGCCTTCAGCGAGCATCTCGCCGACTTCGGGATCAAGCTGCCGGCTGAACTGTTCGCCCCCGAGCCGTTCGCAACGCGATGAGGAGCCAAGCACGCACCGCAGTCCTGGGAATCGCCGTGGCGCTCGTCGTCATGCCGATCCCCTCGCTGGCGGCGACGCCTGTCGTCGCTGCCAGCGGAGCAAAGAGCTGGCTGATCATCCTTGGGGCGCTCGCTGCCGGCCTCGGCGCATTCCTCTTGCTGATTGTCCTCCTCGGAGGCGGCTCGAAGAGCCGCGACGAGTCCCTGGGTGGAAGGCTCGGCGCCTACGGCGGGTCCAAGCAGAAGAGCGCCGGCGTTTTCGGTCGATTCGCGTTCCTTCGCCGAGCAGCATCGAAGGCAGAGAGCGTCGCGGAGAATCAGGGCAACTCGCGGATGATCGAGTCTGCATTGGAGCAGGCGAACATCCCTGTCCGCCCCGGAGAGGCCATCATTGCGGCCATCGGCCTGGCAGTGATCCTCGGTCTCATCGTCGGACTCGCGACGCAGTCGTTCATCTGGGCGATCATCGCCGGCGCCGTGCTCTTGATCGTCTCGTTCCTCTATGTCAGCCATGTTGCTTCCAAGTCGCGCAAGAAGTTCGACAAGCAACTGCCCGACACGCTGAACTTGCTGGCGACATCGCTGCGGGCGGGCTACTCGATCATGCAGGCCATCGAGGCGGTCGCTTCCGAGGCCCCGGAGCCGACCCGACGCGAATTCGGTCGGGCCATGGCCGAGATTCGTCTCGGTCGACCGATGATCGACTCGCTCAACGACATCGCTATTCGGATGGAGTCGCAGGACTTCGAGTGGACGGTGCTGGCGATCTCCATTCAACGCGAGGTCGGAGGCAACCTGGCCGAAGTGCTGCAGGGGACATCTGAGATGATGCTGCAGCGAAATCGGCTTCGTGGAGAAATGCGGGCATTGACGGCTGAGGGCCGTCTCTCGTCCTACGTGATGATCGCGTTGCCGTTCTTCCTCTTCGGCGGAATCTATGTGCTGAATCCGGACTACATCACACCGATGCTCGGATCGCCCGCCGGCTGGGGCGCCTTCGCCTTTGCCGGAACCATGATGGCGGCGGGGTTCGTGTGGATGCAGAAGATCGTGAAGGTGGACGTCTGATGGAACTCATGTTTGCAGTCGTGGCCGTCGGCGTTGCTGCCGGAGCACTGGCGATGTACGCCGGCATGGGTGTCGTGCGTTCTCGCGAGAGCTCCGGCAATCGCATGGCTCACCTCCAAACGCGATCGGACGAGCTCGATTCCGGGTTCTCAGAGCGGGCCATCGCGCCGATGCTCGAGAAGGTCGGCAAGCTCGTCCTCCGATTCACGCCGCAAGGCTGGGTCGGCCGTTCACAGCACAAGCTGGTGCTTGCCGGATGGGCCGATCGGATGGACGGCAACACGTGGGCCGCGATCCGAATCATTTCGGTGATCGTTGCGTTCGTGCTGTGGCTGGTGGTGCAATCGGTGCTCGACAGCACGACCTATCGCTTGATCGCGCTGGGCATCATGCTCGCCATGGGTATCTTCGGTCCCGAAGCGATGCTCAATCGGAAGATCGATGACCGGCGCAAGGACATGGAGAAGACCCTTCCCGACATCATCGACCTGCTCGTGATCAGTGTCGAGGCCGGACTCGGCTTCGAGGCGGCGATGGGACGCGTGGTGCAGAACGTGCCGGGGGAATTGGCCCGTGAGTTCTCGCGGACGCTACAGGAGACCCGGGTCGGCGTGGCGCGGACCACGGCGTTGCGCAACCTCGGCGAGCGCACCGATGTCGACGACCTCAACACCTTCATCCTGGCGTTGATCCAGGCCGA
>CAZONX010000085.1:0-9722 GCA_964581295.1 uncultured Acidimicrobiaceae bacterium | reverse complement strand
AGCCCCCTGGCTCAGACACTTCACCGCCCAGTTCGAACCACTGGGGAAGTAGCAAGTAGCAAGTAGCAAGTAGCAAGTAGCAAGTAGCAAGTAGCAAGTAGCAAGACGAAAGCAGGGTCCGGTCTTGATACTTGCTACTTGTGTCTTGCTACTGCTCTCACTCCTTCACCTTCCCGCGCCTTCTCGCACGCAGTCTTCGCTGCGCTTCGGCGCGGTCTTCGCCATGGAGGTGGAGGGTTGCTCCCGATGCGGCAAGGTGGAGCGACAGCATCGAGCGGAACTTCTGCGGCACGACGGCGAATCCCGTCAACGGGATAATCTCACCGCGAGCAAGCCGCTCGCGCTCGTCGGGCTCGACGACGCGAGGCAACGGGGCGGCCAACGGATTCCCGGGGTCGCCGGCTTCGGCAAGCGTTGTGATTGCTCCCTCGTCCAATGGGTTGATGCCGAACCGAACGTACCACGGCAGACTCGCCGCGTTCTCGTCGAAGTCGAGGGCCACCTCGTCGATGCACGAGTATGGGATCCGATACGCCCAATCACCGTCCGCGCCGCCGGCAACCACGTAGAGGGCCCGGTCCGAGAGCAGCCAGAACACGACGAACGCCTCAGCCGTTCTGCGATCGAGCCCGGCAGCCGACCGCGCGAACGCTTCGTCGCCAACGAGGAGTGGGCGTGCCTTGGCCCGGGCCTCACTTCGCCCAAGGCTCAGCACCTGTTGTTTGAACGCGTCGAGCAGCGCCATGACCGACAGCGTAGCGTCGCGTCTCGGGCCCACAGGTAGGGTTCATCACCATGGCAGCGACCGGAGACGAGCCCCAGGCATCCGACGCCGGCACCGACCTCGGCTTGCCCGGCGAGCAGACCGCGTCGTGGACGCGATCCGAATGGGACCGGATGTGGCATCCGTCGATGTGGCTGCGAGAGCCGCCTCGCCAGCACACCATGCACGTCTGGCACATCGTCGCAATCGTCGCACTCACCGGATACGCGAACGTGATCGCGAATGCGGTGCTAAACCCCTGGTGGCACATCCCCTTCAACCTCGGCATTCTCGTCGTCGCTCTCGCCATCGCTCGCCATGCCGGTGTCACTGTTCCGGATCTCGGATACTGCCGGGACCGGTTCGGCAGAGGCCTCGCCGTCGGCGGAATCGTCATGGCCGTGATCGGCGTCGGTGTACTGATCGGCGTCGCCATTCCCGCGACCCGGGAGTTCTTCAAAGACGACCGCGTCATCGAACGCTCAACGTGGGTGATCCTGTTCGATGCGTTGATTCGCATTCCCATCGCAACGGCGTTCTACGAGGAGACACTGTTCCGTGGGGTGTTGTTCGGGATGTTCGCCCGCCGATGGGCCCCCCTGTGGGCGGCGGTCGCGTCCAACGTGCTCTTCGGCCTCTGGCACATCCTTCCCACCCTCAACACGCTCGAGACCAACCCGGCAGGAGGCATGCTCGACGGAGTTCCCGGCGTCGTCGCAGCGGCAATCGGCAGCGTGGCGGGGACCGCCTTGGCCGGTTTTGCGTTCCTGTGGCTCCGGCTGCGAGCAAACAGCACCGTTGCTCCGGTGATGGCGCACATCGCAACGAACTCGTTCGCATTGATCGCCGCGCTGTTCGTCGTGCGGGTCATCGGCTGAGCGCGGTCGCGAAATCGACGAGCGCTACTCGAAATCCACCGGCGCGACCGTGAGCATCACCAGTTCACAGCGAAGGTTCACAGCCTTGGTCGACGCCGTCTCGACCATCCACTCGGTTGTCTCACCCGGCCCGAGATCCTCGACCTCAGTCTCGAGGTATCCGAGCGGTGTCCCGACGACCGCACGCGTGAGGTCGACTCCGAGGCGGTAGCCCAGGGTCTGATCGACCAATGTGTCGTTGCGAATCGTTCCGCTCGCGTGGAGCATTCCCTCCCGGCGCTCACAATCGTCCATCGTGACGCGCAACCCCACCACGGCGCCGTTGCGGTTGTATCGGTTCGAAGTCCACACCCGGGGATGCTCGATCAGTACCGGCTCGCGAACCGGCAGGCCAACCGAAGCATCCGGCTGTGATGTGACGACCGTCGACGACGTTGTGATCGATGCGGGTGCTGCGGCATCTGGCGCGGGTTCGGCAGCTTCACTCTGCGACAGGAGTCCGAACACCACGGCGATGAGTGCAACGACGGACACAGCGCCGGCCGCCACCGCCCCCCACGTCACGTACTGCCACTGTTCCTCCGTCAACTTGGCACGGGGTGGGTCCTCGACGGTCGGAGCAGCCTCGGGGTGCTCGACTGCGGCGCCGCAGGCGGCACAGGATCGAGCGTCGAAATCCGAAAGACCGGATCCGCACGCGGCACAGTTCGGCGAGGCCATCTTCTTGCTGTCGGCTCATACGGGCCCAACCTTGACCTGCCAGCGAGCCGGGCGAACGACGGTCACAGGCTTGACAGCCCATACGAGGTGCGCGAGAGTTTGCCTCGTCAAGCGGCCACACGGCCGAACCAACGAGCGAGGAGCGCAAACGGATGTTCCGCGAGACACAGCCGAACAGCCCCAACGCGGCCCTCGCTCGCGCCCGATTCCGGTTCTGACCCGGTAGCAGCGTTCAAGCGAGCCAGCCGCCCACCGGGCGGCTTTTTCAATGCCCGCAATTGCTCCCACCGGACGATCCAGGACACCTCATGATCCCTCTCAAAGCCTATTTCGAGCTCCTCACCAACTACCTGCGGCCCCTTCGGCTCAGGGTGGTGTTGCTGAGCGTCGTGCTCTTCGCGGCGATCGGCCTCCAACTCGTGAATCCGCAGCTGATAAAGCGGTTCATCGACGGGGCCATCGACGGCCGCGGCGCGAGCGCGCTCATCCCGATCGCTGTCGCGTTCATGCTCATTGCCGTGGCCCAACAGGTGTTGGCGATCTGGGCGACCTACCTGGCCGAAGACGTTGGCTGGTCGGCGACCAACCAGTTGCGGCGCGACTTGACCGATCACGTGATTCGACTCGACATGGGCTTCCACAAGGGCCACTCCTCGGGCGAACTCATCGAGCGAATCGACGGCGACGTCACTTCGCTGTCGAACTTCTTCTCAGCGATGATGATCAAGGTCGTCGGCAACGGCGCCCTGGTGATCGGCGTCCTCGTCATGTTGTGGCTCGAGAGTTGGATCGTCGGCCTGAGCGTCACCGTATTCACCGCCATGGCGATCGGAGCGATGAGCGGATTCCATCACATCGCCGTGCCCTGGTGGAAGACCGTTCGGGCTACCGCAGCCGAATCGTTCGGATTCGTGGGAGAGGTTGTCGAGGGCACCGAGGACATCACGGCGAACGGCGCCGCCTCGTACATGGAGACGCGGTTCAACAGGATCCAGCAGCGGTGGCTTCCCCAGACCGTCCGCAGTTGGATGGGGTGGGCGACGATGTGGAGCACGACCATCGTGTTGTACGGCCTGTCGACCTCCATCGTCTTCATTCTCGGCTCATGGCTGTTCGGCATCGGCACTCTGACCATCGGCTCCGTCTACCTGGTGTTCCACTATGTCGAGATGACACGTCATCCGATGGAACAGATCCGCGCTCAGATGGAGGATCTCCAGAAGGCAGGAGCGGCTATCTCACGCGTCGGCGAGTTGATGGACACCACGACGAAGCTGAAGTCGGAAGGCGATGAGTCGATCAGCGGCGGCGCGCTCAGCGTCGAATTCGACCACGTCAGCTTCTCCTACGACGATGCCGACAACGGTAAGACCGCCGCAATAGTGCTCGACGATGTCTCATTTTCGATCACCCCGGGGAGAGTCGTTGGTCTCCTCGGTCGAACAGGGAGCGGCAAGTCGACGATCGCCCGACTCGTGACACGCCTCTATGAACCCCAGGCGGGGACGGTCCGACTCGACGGGGTTGCCACCTGGGACGCCCACGTGGCCGATCTTCGCAAGCGCGTCGGCATGGTCACCCAGGACGTGCAGTTGTTCCGGGCTTCGATCCGAGACAATCTGACGTTCTTCGACGACTCGATCGACGAGGCGCGAATACTCGAGGCGATCCATCGACTCGAACTCGAACCGTGGCTCGCCTCGATGCCCAACGGACTCGACACACTGCTCGACTCCGGGAGTGGAGGGCTGTCTGCCGGCCAAGCACAGCTTCTCGCGTTCACCCGGATCTTCCTGGAGGATCCTGGAGTCGTAGTGCTCGACGAAGCCTCGTCGCGCCTGGACCCCGCCACTGAGTCGCTCATCGAGCGGGCGGTCGATCACCTGCTCGAGAACCGCACCGGCATCGTCATCGCCCATCGGCTCGGCACCGTCACTCGAGCCGACGACATTCTCATTCTCGATGAGGGTCGCGTGGTCGAGTTCGGCGAGCGCGCGGAACTCGCTTCCGAGCCGGATTCGAGGTTCTCGCAGCTCTTGGCTACCGGCATGGAGGAGGTGCTCGCATGACCACGCGTTCACAGGCACCAATCACGCGAATGATCCTTCGGCTCATCCGCAACCAACCGATTCGCTACGGCGCGAGCCTGCTGCTCTGGATCACGATCTGGACCATGCCGATTCTCATCGGCTTGGTGGTCGCGGCCTTCTTCGACCAACTCACGGGGGAGATCGTCGGCTGGAACCTGCCGACGATCCTTGCTGTGCTCTGGGCTTACGTGGCTGCCCGCATCGTGATCGTGTTCGGCGCAATGCGGCTTCACTCAGAGGTCCTGTTTCGCGCCGGAGCATCCATGCGCGGGTCCATGCTGTCTTGGATCTTCTCGCTCCCGGGTGCACGCCCGCTCGACGAAACGCCGGGCGAGGTGGTGTCGCGCTTCCGGGACGATGTCGACCACACCGTCGAGGCAATGGACTTCACGGTCGACTTCGTAGGCTCGACGCTGTCGGCCACCGTCGCCGTGATCCTGCTGTTCACGATCGATCCGGTCATCACATTGGTGGTGTTCGCGCCCGTGGCCATCATCATCCTCGTCGTGAGTCGAACGGGTTCGACGATCCGCCGATATCGGACGTCCGCGCGGGAATCGACCGAGGCGATCACGGGCTTTCTCGGCGAAGCATTCAGTTCGGTGCAATCGGTGAAGGTTGCCGGAGCGGAGGCCACCATGCTCAAGCACTTCGACGACCTCAATGCGGTGCGGCGCAAGATGATGGTGCGCGACCGCACATTCACGGCCGGACTGGAGGCGGTCTTCCACAACACCGTCAGCATCGGTACCGGACTGATCCTCATTCTCACCGCAGGATCGATCTCAACCGACGGATCGGCAGGCATCACGATCGGCGAGTTCAGCCTGTTCGTCTACCTCCTCGCAATGGTGACAGACTCCGCCTACTTCGTGGGCCTGTTCCTCGCGCGCCTCAAGCAGGCGGGGGTATCCGTGGATCGCATCATCGCCTTGATGCGAGGAGCGACGTGGCGCGACGTGGTGGTCGACCGCGACCTCTTTGCTCCCGAGGCCGCGGCAATCCAGCCGGGCAGCCGCGAGACCATGGCCGACCGATCGGGCGACACAGCGCTCGTGTCGGCTCGCGGGCTCAGCTACCGCTACCCATCATCGGGTGGCGGGATCGACGCGATCGATCTGGACGTGCGTTCGGGACAGTTCGTAGTGGTTACCGGCCGCATCGGGTCTGGGAAGACGACGCTGCTGCGCAGCGTCCTCGGACTCCTGCCGCTCGACGGTGGTTCGATTGCCTGGGATGGCGAGGCGGTCGATGACCCGGCTTCCTTCATGCAGCCGCCGCGCACGGCCTACACGCCACAGGTGCCTCGACTGTTCTCGCTCACCCTCGAGCAGAACCTCGAACTCGGCGTCTCCGCAAGTGCCTCCGATCTGTCCGAAGCAATCCGCACAGCGACGATGGAAGGGGACGTTGCGGCAATGCCGGACGGCCTCGAAACCATGGTTGGTCCGCGCGGCGTCCGCCTGTCCGGCGGCCAGATCCAACGCTCGGCAGCGGCTCGCATGCTGGTGCGCCGGCCAGATCTCCTCGTGTTCGATGACCTGTCGAGCGCTCTCGATGTCGAGACCGAGCAGCTCTTGTGGGATCGTCTGTTCTCCGAAGACAACGGAGCGACGGCTCTTGTGGTCTCGCACCGCCGACCGGCGCTTCAGCGGGCCGATCACGTCATCGTCATGTGCGACGGTGCCATCGAAGCGCAAGGAACAACCGACGAACTCCTCGAGACGAGCAGCGAGTTCCGCCACCTCTGGTCCGGCGAAGCGGACTGACCCGAAGAGCAAAGAGCAGAGACCAAAGACCGGGCCCGAACCTGTCTTCTCTTTGCTCTTTGCTCTCCCCTACGACCTCGTGATCGCGAGTACCTCGATCTCGAACGTGAGGGCCTCGCCTGCGAGGGTGTGGTTGATGTCGAGGATGACTGTTCCGTCCTTGACCTCGAGCACAACGGCGGGCTGGCCCGTGTTCAGGAACACCTGGTCGCCGACGGCAACGTCGTCCTGGTCGGGACCAAATGGCACTTCGACGACGTTCTCGTCTGACCACTCGCCGTAGGCATCGGCCGGCTCGATCCGCACGGTGCGCGATTCGCCGACCTTGAGCCCTCGCACGGCCTCATCGAATCCGTCAATGACTTGTTCGGTGCCGACCGTGAAGATGAACGGTGTGTCGCGTTCACGCGACGAATCGAAGGTCGAACCGTCGTCGAGCGTGCCGTCGTAATGGACCTCGAGGAGGTCTCCGTCCTGAACCATGAAACCTCCAACTGTGGTGGATGCGGCCGCTTCCGCGTCGCCGGCACCGTCATCAGACGAGCAACCGGCCGCTACAAGGGCGAGCCCAACAACGGCAAAAGCGAGATGGTGCTTGAGCATTCGACGCTCCCGGTCGATGTATACGAGTAGGGGAGCCTACGGCGTACCCTCAGATTAGCGAACGAACGGGAAGCGATGAACGCCGAACGAACGACCGAAATAGTCCCCACGATCGAGACGGTCGAATTCATCGATTCCTGGCTCGGCGAGAACGCCATGTGGGTTGACTCGCGAGTGATGGACTTCGCACTTGACGTACGGACACTCTTGTCGTCGGCGACACCGTCGGAGCTCGACGATCTCGAGCCGGCAGGGGCAGACGCCTAGCGGTTTCGACATCCGCCGCGAGTCGTCGGCGCCTATCCTCGTGCCATGGCTGATTTCACACCGCCGTTGCGCGATATCAAGTTCAATTTGCGGCACATCGCCGACCTCGACGACATCATCGGCTACCCCGGATTCGAGCACGTCGATCTGGAGACCATTGACGGCGCACTCGACGAAGCTGGCCGATTCATGGCCGAGGTCATCGCACCGACGAACCGGGCCGGCGACGAGACCGGTTGTTCGTTAATCGATGGGACCGTTATCACGCCGGACGTGTTCAAGGATGCCTGGCGCAAGTACGTTGATGCTGGATGGAGCGCCGTCTCCGGCCCTCCCGAATACGGCGGCCATGGCTTCCCCGAGACGGTCGGGTTCGCCATCTCCGAGATGTTCGTCGCCTCGAATCTGGCATTCTCACTGAACCCGATGCTGACCGGGTCGGCCATCACCGTGATTCGGGATCATGCAAGCGAGGCGGTGCGCGATACGTACCTCGAGAAGCTGGTGACCGCTGAGTGGACCGGCACGATGGTGCTGACCGAGAGCGAAGCCGGATCGGATGTCGGTGCGCTCCGTGCAAAGGCAGTTCCGGCGGACGGCGAGACCTATCGGATCTCCGGTTCGAAGATCTTCATCACGTGGGGCGATCACGACCTCGCAGACAACGTCATCCACCTCGTGCTTGCGCGCCTCCCTGATGCGCCGCCGGGGACCAAAGGCATCTCCCTGTTTGTCGTGCCGAAGATGCTCGTTGAAGATGACGGATCGATCGGCGCGGCAAACAACGTCGAGACCGTCTCGATCGAGCACAAGCTCGGCATCCACGCCAGCCCGACGTGCGTACTGTCGTTCGACCGGTCGGTCGGCTATCTGGTCGGCGAACCGAACCGCGGCATGCGCTACATGTTTGCGATGATGAACCAGGCACGACGAGAAGTGGGGCTCGAGGGTCTCGGCATTGCCGAGCGTGCCTACCAGCAGGCCGTCTCGTACGCGCAGGAACGGCGCCAGGGCCGGGCAGCCGGTACGCCGAAAGACGAAATGGCCCCCATCATCGAGCACCCAGACGTGCGCCGGATGCTGATGACGATGAAGGCCTACAACGAGGCGGCCCGTGGCCTCCTGTATGACACGGCAGCAGCGGGAGAGCGCGCGCATCGCCACCCGGACGAGAGCGAACGGCAGGCAGCATCCGATCGTGTCGCGCTGCTCACACCGGTAGCGAAGGCCTGGTGCTCCGACCTCGGTGTCACCATCACCTCGATCGGCGTGCAGGTGCACGGCGGCATGGGCTACGTCGAAGAGACGGGAGCGGCACAGCACTACCGCGACGCCCGCATCACGCCGATATATGAAGGCACGAACGGCATCCAGGCCATCGATCTGGTGATGCGGAAGGTCCCGATGGCCGATGCGGTCGTCGTTCGAGCCTATCTCGACGAGATGGCAGCACTGGCGGAACCGCTGGCCGAAGCCAGCGATCCTCGCTTCGCTGCCATGTCGCGCTCGCTCACCCCGGCAGTCGCCGCGTTGAGTGAAGCCACCGAGTGGCTCATCGCGTGCAAGGACGCCAACGACCGCCTTGCGGGGGCGACGCCCTATCTCGACATGTTCGGAACGGTCGCCGGCGGTGCCTACCTCATGCGCCTCGCTCTCGCCGCCGACACCGGGGACCGCGATGCCTGGCTCGATGCCAAGATCGACACCGCTGCCTTCTACGCCGGCCAGATCCTTCCGAGGGCCGCAGGTTGGCTGCCGGCGGTCACTGCGGGTGCAGGCCAACTGCTCGCCGTGCCGATCGCCGGACTGGAGACGGCGCGATGAGCGACACGTCGCAGGGACGCGGCGCCGCCTTCTTCGATCTCGATCGCACGATCATCAGTGGTTCGTCGGTGTTTGCCATGGGAGTCGCCGCCTACCGGTCCGGCATGGTGTCGAACCGCGAACTGCTCGCCGATGCGATGAACGCGACGACGTTCCTCTTCGCTGGCGCATCTGATGACAAGACCGAGGCGGTCAAGAACCGTGTCCTGCAAGCGATCGAGGGCGTTCCTGTCGAGGGCATGGAGGAGCTCGGGGACCAGATCATCCCGAGACTTCAGAGCGAGGTGCGCCGCGAGGCCCGAGGTCTCCTCGACCTCCATCACGCAGCCGGACGCGACACATACATCGTGTCGGCTTCGCCAATTGAGATCGTCGGCGACTTCGCCGATGCGATCGGCCTCACCGGCGGAATCGGCACGGTGGCCGCTATCGAGAACGGCGTCTACACCGGGGAGCTTGCAGAACCCTTCTGCTACGGCGAAGGTAAGGCGCTCGCGATCCGCAAGGTCGCTGATGAGCGGGGCTATGACCTGGCGTTGTCCTACGCGTACACCGATTCGGCCGGTGATCTGCCGATGCTCGAGATCGTCGGGCACCCGGTTGCAGTGAACCCGGACCGGGCCCTCGAGGCAATCGCCTATCACCGCGGCTGGCCCATCGTCGAGTTCAGCCGGACGCGCAAAACGGTCGTCAAACGCACCACGGCGGCCGTCGGCGCCGCGGCAATGGCCGGCATCGCATTCGGCGTCGGCATCTCAGCGGGGAAACGGTCGGCGGCGCGCCAGAGCCTCATGCGACGCGTGCTCGG